>JAUNGR010000112.1 GCA_030524485.1 bacterium
TATATGATTGTAGATGGCTATGCATTCACTCGTGAAAATGGTCAAATCCGAATTTTGAATTTAAATAATATAGAAAAGGCATTGGTAATTTCTGAAGATGGAGATGTCATAGAAACAACGATGGATGATATTGAAATTCGTATTGTTTTAGATTACTGGGAGGAAGATAGGGAATTTATGGAGGACGATAATGCCTAAATATTACCAGAATAAGATTTATGGATACTATCTCTATTTTACATCATTTTGTGTCGTAGAATGTATGCATGTTCATGCAAGTGATCGGAAATTGACAGAAGAAAGCTCTGCTAAATTTTTTGTGAAAGCTAATGGTGATACAGTCTTACAGAATCGAGGAATTCTGAATGATAGAGAAATCAATAAAATACAGACATATATTAAGAAGCACTATAAAGAAATGTATAAAAAATGGGCAGAATATAGTGAAAATGAATTTTATCAAGGAAGTTAAATGTTGAGTTCTTATGATTATCCAGAGGAGTCGTGACGAATGCCATGAAGCTCAAGGAATAAATCGTTGACAAGCTTACAGGATTTCGCTATACTTACTCAGAAGTGTATATCACATCGTGACTGTGAGAAAGGAAAACAGTTACACGTTCAAAATTGAATCAGAAAAGGTCGTTCAATGTCCTTCTTGAAAGAGAAGGTTAAAAGGGAACGCAGTGAGAATCTGCGACAGCGTCCACTACTGTAACTTGGAGGGATTCTTCAGGGTATTTGCCACTGGCCAAAAGCTGGGAAGGCAGAAGAATCTCGGTGAAGAGAAGTCAGGATATCTGCATTGAAGGAGAAAAAATAACATAGGGGTTCTGGGAACGGGAACCACTGTTATTTTTGTATGCAAAAAAAGCATACTTGCAGAGAGGAAGCTGTCGTAAGAAAACACTTCAACTTATCATCTTGCTCATGGCAGGAAAGGGTCTGCCCAAACCAAAAAGACGGAGGAAAAGAGAAATGAGAAGAAGAACGAAGAGGTTTTTGAGCACAGCCCTGTGTGTGGCAGCGGTAGCGGCGGCAGCAATGGGCTGTGGGAACAGCACGACAGGAACAGAGACAACGACAGGAACAGAAGTAGTAACAGATGGAACTGGAGAATCGACAACAGAATCAGGAACAAAGGCAACAACAGAAGCAGAGGGAAGGAAAACCATCACGATTGGAGAGACATCGGTCATCAATAAGATTGACCCTGTGAATAATGGCAGCAATGCTTGGTCTCTGACCGCAGATGGCATCAGCGAGACGATTTTTATGCAGGATGAGAAGGGAAATCTCACTTCTCACATTGCGGAGTCCGTGACCCAGAAGGATGCCTTGACTTGGGAGTTAAAGCTTAAGGAAGGAGTGAAGTTTTCGGACGGAAGTGCGGTGGATGCGGATGCGTTAAGCGTCTGCATGAATGCCATCATGGAACATGACACGATTGCCAGTGCATCAGCAGGAATCATTACGTTCACTCCTATTGATGAGCTGACTGTGGAGTTAAAGACAGAGAGGGAGACCACCATCATGGCATCGGTGCTTTGTGAGTGGCCTATTGTGGTGTTTAAGCAGTTGGAGGATGGTTCCTTCTTGTTTACAGGTCCCTATGCCATCCAAAATATGAATCCGGGAGTTTCGTTGGAGTTGGTGCCGAATCCCTATTACGATGATAGGGCAGGTGAGAGGCCAAATGTAGTTTTAAAGGCCTTTGCGGATGGGGCAACGATGCAGCAGGCTTTTGAGAGTGGTGAGATTGATATGGCTTTCACTGTGACACCGGAGACTGCGAGAATTCTGGAGGACGGCGGTTACAATGTGAAGGACATAGATGCTGGATACCAGTATTTTATGGTTCTTAACAGTAAGGAGAATGAGACTTTATCGGATTTGAGCCTCAGGGAGGCTATCAATCTTGCCGTAAATCGTGAGGATATGGTGACGGCACTGAAAGGCGGCCGTGTGGCAAATGGATTTTTTGCACAGTACTATAGCTTTGCTGGGGAGGTTGAAGAAAAATATGACCCAGAGGAGGCTAAGGCGAAGCTTGCAGAGGCTGGCTACAGCGATACAGATGGGGATGGTTTTGTGGACAAAGACGGAGAGAAGCTTACCTTAAAGCTTGTGACTTATCCGTCACGTCCAGATTTGTCTATTTTGATGCAGCTTACGGTGTCTAATCTGAATGCCATCGGTATAGATGCTACCACGGAAATCACGGACAGCATTGCGAATTACTTAAAAACAGAGGAATATGACATTGCTTTCTATGCTCAGCATACAGCTCCCACTGGAGACCCAACTTATGCTTTGAGTCAGTTTTTCCGCACCAATCAGGGCATCAACTATAATGAATATAGCAATGAAAGGGTGGATGCACTGTTAGATGAGATGGGGACATTGCCTGCTGGCGATGAGAAAGACAAGTTAGCAAAAGAGGTACAGCAGATTATCAGTGAGGACCTTCCGGTGGTATATCTGGTTGACCCGCAGTGGCACATTGCGGTGTCTGACGCATTGGCCGATTATCAGCCATACTGCGGAGACTATTATGTGGTGAATCCAGAGCTGGGGCTGAGTGAATGAGAGTCAGGCGTATGATGGCTTTCTGTCTGCGTTGGTTGGCTATCTTCTTTGTGGCCTCCCTGCTGGTATTTGGGGTGGTGAGGCTGCTGCCAACTGGTCCAGCGGTTCATTATCTCACGGGTATGAACCTTCCATTGACGCAGGAAAATATAGAAAGCATCACGAAAAGCATGGGCTTAGATAAGCCTTTGCATCAGCAATATCTGACATGGGTGGCGAAGTTTCTTCAGGGAGACTGGGGGACTTCGCTCACCTCAAACCTAGACATTCGCACGGAATTTATGGCAAAAATGCCCTATTCATTGGCAATCAGCTTGGGAGGTATTAGCTTTGGGGCTGTCTTCGCCTATGGCATCGGCTATTGTGCAGCGGTGCATCGAGGCGGCTTCTGGGACAGGGGAAGCAGAGTTTTGGCGGTCTTGACGCAAGCAATACCGGTATTTTTGATTGCGATTGTAGTGATTCATTTCTTTGGGGTGAAATTACGAATCGCAAAATTCTTTACTGGAGACAGTCATCTGGCTATCGTTGCCTCGATTTTGATTATGGCCTGTTACAAGGCAGCGGCATGGGCGAGGGTGGTGCGAAAGGCCTTTCGGGAGGAGATGAGCAAGAGTTACGTTCGTTTCTCGATTGCGAGGGGCTTTGACAAGAAGAAGGTGCTTCTGTTTCACAGCTATCGACCGGTGCTTTGCAGTTTGATAGCTGTGATGATAGCGGATTTTGCCTCCGTGTTTGGAGGAAGCACGGTTTTGGAATTTGCCTTTGCCATCCCCGGAATCAGCTATTTTTTGGTTTCTTGCATGAAACACAGCGACTACACGGTGCTGCAATCCTATATACTGGTTGTGATCTGCTGGATGTTTTTGGTGCATTTGCTGTTTGGGCTTCTCTTGGAAGTCTTAGATGTGAGGCGAAGGAAAGGAGGGCTGGAGTAAAGTGGCTAAAGATAGAAAAAAAGGGAAGAGTGGGAAAATCGCTTTTGTTTTTTTGTTACTATATATTTTGTTTTTTGCCTTTGCTCCGCATCCAAAGTATATAGAGACGGATGTGTTAAATACTTTTTCCCTGCCTTCGTCACAGCACTTATTGGGAACCGACCATTTAGGAAGAGACGTGTATGCCCTGTTGGCAGCTGGAGCTTTTCGCACGCTGGAAGTTGTCTTCTTGGCGACGGCACTCTCGTTTCTTGGTGGAAGTTTTCTGGGAATGCTCTTGGGATATTTTGGAGGAGTTTGGGGCAGTGTGATTCAGTTTTTTGCTGATTTTGTCTCGGTTTTACCGTCCTTTCTTGCAGCAATGGCCTTGTCAGCCCTGTTTGGCTTTAGTCCTCTCATGGCTGGGGTAGTTTTTGGAGTGGGAAATATGGGAGAGTACATCAATCAGGCGGCAGTGCTCACCGAAGGAATGAAAAAACAGGAATTTATTGATGCCCAGAAGGTGCTGGGACTTGGGAATTTTCAGATTATGTTATCCCACATACTGCCGAACATCGCAAGACAGCTCTTTGTGTTTATGGGGAATAAGGCAGCGGGGATGGTTTCATTGTATGCAGGACTCGCCTTTATCGGCTTGGGAACGGATATCACAAAGCCAGACTGGGGAACCTTACTCTACCAATATAGAGGCTATCTGACCAGCTATCCCTTGCTGGTGTTTTGGCCGACTCTGTGCATTGTATGTCTGACCCTATGCTTTCATTTGCTTTTTGATGCTTCTGAGGAAGAGGAGGAGAGTACGCTGTATGACTGAGTTACAACTAAAAATCGAACATCTAAATCTGAGCATTCAAAAGCAAGGAAAAAGCACGGAAATCTTGAGGGATATCAATCTGTGCGTGAGAGAGGGAGAAAGGTGGGCTATCACCGGAGAGTCAGGTGCGGGAAAGAGCATGACCATGTATGCACTTACAAGCCTTCTGCCAGAAAAGACAAGCAAGTTATCTGGAAGCATTTGGTATCGCAATGTAGATGGAAGTTTTACGGATGTGCTTGCTCTTCCAGCAGAAAAGCGGACAGGATACTGTGCGAAAAAGGTTGCCCTGATTCTTCAGGATGCGATGGATGCCTTAAATCCCTTTGAGAGGGTGGAAAAGCAGTGGAAGGCTACCATTTCCCTGCATCATTCCCAAGAGAAACGTGACTTTGAAAATCAAAACAAGCGTGCTTCTGAAAGAAAAGAGCAGCAGAAGTACATGAGGGAGCGATTAGAGCAGTTTGGAATTTTGGACGAGGGCGTATTAAAAAAATATCCACATCAGCTTTCTGGAGGAATGAAGCAGCGTATTGCCATTGCTATGGCTTTGGAATCGGAGGCTACGATTTTGATAGCGGATGAGCCGACCACTGCTCTGGATGCCCCCAATCAGAGAAAGCTGGTGGAGTATATTGCTGAACTTTGCCAAAAAAAGGGGCTGACACTTCTTTATATCAGCCACAATCTGGCACTCTTGGATGCGATTTGTACCCATGTGGCGGTGCTGAAAGAGGGGGAAATCGTGGAAAGTGGAACGAAGGAGCAGGTCTTTTATGCCCCGAGACATCCCTACACGGCACGTTTGGTGGCGGAGGCAAAGCGTTTGCTGCTGACACCACAAGGCACAGAGGAAGAAGGAGGCAGATAGCAATATGGCGAACTTGCTTCTTGAAGTAGATAAATTGAGCCGTTTCTTCCCAAAAGAAGGCAAGGGAAGAGGATTTTGGCGAAAGACAGAGAGCGTTGCGGTGGTAAAACAAGTGAGCTTTTCGATGCACGAGGGAGAGATTTTGGCACTTTTGGGAGAATCGGGCTGTGGAAAGTCTACCATCGCCAAAATGCTGTTGGGACTGCTTAAACCCACAGAGGGCAGCATTTTTTATCAGGGAAAGGAAGTATCCGGACTGTCTGACGCTGCGTATCGACCTTACCGCAGAGAAATCCAGATGATTTTTCAAAATCCCTTTTCTGGTTTGGATGCCAGAAAGAATATCCGTAGCCAACTCTTGGAACCCCTGCGGGTCTGGAAAATAGGAGCTAATCATGCAGAGCGGATGGAGAGGATAGAAGAAATATGTCAGGATTGTGGTCTGCCAAAATCCTGTCTGGAGAAAATGCCAGCGGAATTTTCGGGAGGTCAATTACAGAGAATCGCCATTGCGAGAGCTTTGTTGCTCTCCCCAAAGTTCTTGGTGGCCGATGAGATTGTGTCAGCCTTGGATGTGCCAATTCAAAATCAAATCTTGGATTTGTTGCAGAAGATGCAACAAAAATATGGTCTGACGGTGCTTTTTATCACGCATGATATTGCAGTGGCGAAACACATTTCCGATAGAATGATGCTGATGAGGTCAGGAGAAGTGCTGGGAATCGGAAAGTATGAGGACTTGTTGCAGCGTTCAGAAGAAAGTGGAAATTATCTTCGGGAACTGCAAAAAGCTTCTTTTGTTTTTGGGAAAGCTGTGCTATAATCGCTGTAAGAAACTTGTAGAGAACTTGCAGAGAAGTTGCAGAAAATCTCAAAAATGAGAAAAATGAGAGAGTGCAAAAATCAAAGTGTGGGAGGAGGAAATAGTAGATGGAATATACATCCACGGAGGCAGCCAAGCTGCTTCGCAGACTGAATGAGGAACATGAGGCACTGTTGGAGGAAGAAAATCAAAGTAAGATGTTCCATGCAGCTTTGGGGGAAGATGTGGAATCGGTACGCCCAGAGTATCATTACGAAGAAATGCAGGAGAAGTTAGCGGAGCTGGAGAGAAAAATCCGTATTGTGAAGCATAGCATCAATCTGTTTAACCTCACACAGGAGATTCCAGACTTTCATATGACGATAGACCAGATGCTTATCTATCTTCCACAGCTTACGGCAAAGAAAAATAAACTCAACTGGATGGCTCGCAGGCTTCCTAAGCAGAGAGAAAATTTTGGAGGCTTTGGAGGAAGCAGCAATGTGATTGATTACCAGTATACCAATTATGATATCGACAAAGTAAAGAAGGATTATGCTGAGGTGTCAGAGGAGTTGGCAAGAGCACAGACAGCTTTGGACTTCATTAATAATACCCAAAAGATGGAGATTGAGCTATAAAAGAAGTCGTGTTCCATCGAGACAAAACTAAACAATCTCAAGGTGAGAAGTAGAGATATAGAATCTCTATGTTGCAATAGGTCTTGGTTCAATGTTTATGTTTTTTGTTATTTTGAAAAATTATTGCTTATTTTGAAAAGTTTAAGGTGAGCGGAGCTAATTTTATTCAAATCATTTTTGTCTCGTAAAAACCTTGCCGAAAACCTAGGTTTGGGCAGCGGCAGAGGTATGGTTTCAAGCCGCTATAGAAAAACAGCCCTTTCTCTCACGCGAAGGAAGCGATGAGAAAAAGGGCTGCTTATTGTTTAGCTGTTTACTGTAAGATAGCAGCAAAAGCAGCAACATCCTTTGGCTGAATCCATGCCTCTGTTGGGACTAGATGCTCTTTGACCAAAAAGGCTTTGAGCGTTCCGCCGCCTTGAAGCAAGGTTTCTCTCACACCTTCCAAAAAAAGGTAAGTTCCTGCCTCCAAAGGTTCTTTCATGAGAATTGGAAGGATGCCGTGGGAAAGCAGAATGGCTTCGCTGTCTGCATCGTAGTTTACGGCGATATGAGCGGTGGAGCCATTTGCAATCTGGAAAGCAGCATCCTCATCGGAGATAGCAGATAGGCTGTCTGTGGAGATGGCAGTACCCATTTGCGTGTGGCGGATACGCAGACCAGCGATATGCTCTCTTAAAGCTGCCAGAATGGGGCGCAGTTCCTCACGGCCGACGATGGGGCAGGAATCTGCCTGAGCGACTGCTTCTGCTGCTTTGATGATGCTCGCAGCTTCGATGTAGGAGTTGCTTTTCTCTCGAACTGGCTGATAGTCTGTTCCGATTACTTTGATTAAGATATTGTCGGTGATGGAACGTTTTTCGTATTGTAAATTTTCGTATGTATATTGCATGTGCGTTTTCCTCCTGTCTGAATTCAAATATCTGTGCATCTTCGTACTCGAAAGGGGAGCTATATGTCCCTTGTAAAACAAAGCATACGAAGGAGCGTGCAAGCACGCAGTCTGCCCAGCTGCTTGATAGCACTTTCAGAGTAAATTTTACTATGCAATAAAGTACTTGTCAATCCGTTTGCTTTCTCTTGACATCAGCAAGTACTTAGGATATCATAAAATTGTTTTGTAGGATATTTTAATCGGTTCTGGGACGGATGTTTCAAAAATCAGGTCTACGCAAAAGAGAGAAAAAGGGAAAAAGAAAAGAAA
>JAUNGR010000004.1 GCA_030524485.1 bacterium
CACACGAGCATGAGCATGAGCACACACACGAGCATGAGCATACCCATGCACATCACCATCATGAGCACAGAGGAATGAGAGAGATTCGTGAAATCATTGCAAAGGCAAAGATGACGGAGGGAGCACGTAGCTTGGCTCTGCGAATCTTTACGATTTTGGCAGAAGCGGAGGCGAAGGCTCACAACCGTCCGCTGGACGAGGTACATTTCCATGAGGTGGGAGCCATCGACTCCATAGTGGATATTCTTTCGGTGGCGGTTTGTATGGACAATCTTAAGATTGAGAAGGTCATGGTACCCTTCCTGTGCGAGGGCAGGGGCACCGTGCGCTGTCAGCATGGCATTTTGCCGATTCCGGTTCCGGCTGTGGCAAATATTGCACAGGCACATGCACTGAATCTACAGATGGTAAATGTAGAAGGGGAGCTAGTGACCCCGACCGGAGCGGCGATTGTGGCGGCTGTCATGACCGATAGGGAGTTGCCGAAGGAGTTTGAGATTGAAAAAATCGGAATCGGAGCCGGAAAAAGGGAGTATGAGCGTGCGGGAATTTTGCGTGCTATGCTGATTCGGGACAGAAGCGAGGAGAGGGACACGATTTATAAGCTGGAAACCAATGTGGATGACTGCAGTGGGGAGGCGCTTGGCTATGTGATGGAGAGACTGTTTGAGGCAGGGGCAAGGGATGTGCACTATATGCCAGTGTTTATGAAGAAAAATCGACCGGCATGGCAACTGAATGTGATTTGCAGCAAAGAGGACAGAAAGAAGCTGGAGGACATCATTTTTGCAGAGACTACCACCATCGGCATTCGCCGTGTGGAGATGGAAAGAACGGTGCTTGCTAGGGAGCAGAAGACGGTGGAGACAGCATTTGGAAGTGCGAAGGTGAAGCTGTGCCGCCTAAGCAGCGGGGAAATTCGCCCCTATCCGGAGTATGAGAGTGTCATTGCCCTCTGTAAGGAGCAGGGACTTTCCTACGGCACGGTGTATGCGGAGATTGTAAGATGCTGCATGGAGGAGGAAAGATTGACAACGCTTTCAGAGTAAACCTTCATGCACCCGACTGGTGGAGGCAGCACCTCACCATGAAAGTTTGTCGGTTGCACTTGGCATCCCTGAACTTAGTGCTGCCTATCGGCAGCGAGACTTTCAGAGTAAATTTACAAAAAAATTGCATGAATCTGTACGAAAATTTTAGAGATACCTGCTATCATAAGACTGGGGAATGTATTTAAAAGGGTGCAGTCCGCAAAAAGCCTTGCGGTGTAGGGGAAAGTGTGCTATAAAGGGGGAAAAAAGAGGAGAAACAAACGAGAGGAGAAAAATTATGAAAAAATATTTCAAAACCATGCTTTGCGTTGTGCTTGCCTCTATGACGGTACTTTCGGGTTGTTCTGGTTCTTCGACATCCTCCGACAACGAGACGGCGAATGAGAGCACGAGTGCGGTGCAAAATTCACAGGCAGAAACTTCCCAAGTGGAGGAAGGCGGCGGTGAGCCAAAGACCGTTCGCATCAATACCTACTCGGAGCCGGATAGCTTGGACCCTTGGATGTCTGCAGCGACCGATACGGAGTCGATTTTCCTCAATGTGTTTGAGGGCTTGGTCGGCTTTGACGAGGAAGGAGCCGTGACGGCAAAACTGGCCAAGGATTGGGTCATTTCTGAGGATAACTTGACTTACACCTTTCATTTGCGGGACGATGTGACCTTCCACAATGGAAAGCCACTGACCGCAGAGGATGTCATTTACACCTATGAGAATCTTGCCGGACTGAATGGAAGGGAGGCCATCTCTTCCAAGTTTCAGGTGATTGAGAGCATAGAGGCGGAGGATGACTACACGGTTTCCATGCACCTGTCCGAGGTGAATGCCGCTTTCTTGGAATTTACCAAAGTAGCGGTGCTGCCAAAAGATTACAGCGAGCAGGCAACGGCACCCATCGGCACCGGTCCCTTCCGTTTTGTGGAATATGTGCCAGGGCAGAGAGTGGTCTTAGAGAAGAATGAGGACTATTATGATAAGGAACATATGCCGTCGATTGACAGGGCGGAAGTCTACATTATGACAGACGAAAGTGCGGTGGTGACGGCACTGCAGTCCGGCCAGCTGGATGCAGCTAACGTGAGTCCGGAGAATGCGGCAGTCTTGGAGGGAGATTTTGATATTTACACCTCCCCTCAAAATATGGTACAAATTTTTGCCCTCAATAACACAGTGGAACCCTTTACCGATAAGCGGGTGCGTCAGGCCTTGAGTTATGTGGTGGACAAGCAGCAGATTATCGATGGAGCCTTCGGTGGCTATGCGACCATGCTCTATTCGAACTTCAGTCCGGTGATGGGCGTGTATTATAACGACCAGCTTGCGGATGTGTATAGCGTAAACATTGAGAAGGCAAAGGAGCTTTTGACGGAGGCCGGTTATCCGGATGGCTTCTCCATGGTGATTAAGGTTCCAGCAAACTACAGACAGCATGTGGATACGGCACAGATTCTTGCGGAGCAGTTAAAGCAGGTGAACGTGCAGGTGGAGATTCAGCCGATTGAGTGGGGAACTTGGCTTGAGGATGTGTATACCAATGCACAGTATCAGGCAACGATAGTGGGTCTGACCGGTAAGTTGGACCCGAATGACATTCTTGGCCGTTACACCAGCGGTTACAAGAAAAATTTCTTTAAGTATTCCAATCCGGACTACGATGCCCTGATAGACAAAGCCTTGCAGACCACGGATGAGGCGGAGCGTGCGGAATATTACAAGGAGTGCCAGCGTATTCTTACGGAAGACGCAGCAGCCATCTGGACCTGTGACCCCAATCTGACCATTGCGTGTCGAAAAGATTTGAAGGGCTACACCTTCTACCCGATTGGCTTTATTGATTTTTCCAAGATGTATTACGAAGAATAAACGGATCAGGGACTTTCACAGAAAAGGAGAAGTAAGATGAGATATTATTGCAGAAAGGCCGGCGGTTTGCTGGTGACCTTGGCTTTGGTTTCTCTCATCACCTTTGGGGTGTTCCAAATACTCCCTGGAAATCCCGCCTATATCATCTTAGGGGTCGATGCAGACCCCTTGCAGCTGGAGGCTCTGACGAAAAGCATGGGCTTGGACCTGCCTTTGTACCAGAGATACTTAAACTGGATTCAGGGCGTATTTCGGGGAGATTTGGGACAGTCTCTGCGCTACCAGCAGCCGGTGTCCCAGTTGATTGTACAGGGATTGCGGGTGACAGGAGGGCTGGCAGCCATGACCATGCTGCTCACGGTTCTGATTGGAATTCCGGTGGGAATCTGGCTGGCGGGACATGGCGAAAAGCCCTATGCGGTGGGCTTTTCCATGCTCTCGCAGCTCAGCCTCTCGATTCCGGCTTTCTGTATGGGAATTTTTTTGATTCATATTTTTTCCGTACAGCTCAAATGGCTGCCGTCCATTGGCTTTGTCTCTTGGGCAGAGAGTCCGTTGGGCTGCCTCAAATCCTTGTTTTTGCCATCGGTGTCCATCGCCTTGGGCTCTGCCTCTGTGCTGATTCGCTATGTGAAGGTATCGGTCACCAATCAGCAAAAGCAGGATTATGTGCGCACGGCTTACAGCAAGGGCTTGGGAAGGCGGAGAGTGATGTATGGACATGTCATCCGCAATTCCTTGATTCCAGTTATCACGATATTGGGAATGCTGACAGCGGACATTTTGGGTGGCAGCATCATCACAGAAAATGTCTTTTCCCTTCCGGGAATCGGCAGGCTGATTTCGGTCTCGATTTCCAGCCGAGATTTGCCCCTGCTGCAAGGGTTGGTGTTGTATTTGGCTGTGATAGTGGTCATCTGCAACTTTGCGGTGGATTTGATTTATTCTGTGGTTGACCCCAGAATCCGACTGAAACGGTGAGGATTCGCCTTGCGTCCCATCACCATGATACAAGGGAGACAAATAAACATGAAAAGATATTTTTCCAGCAGCAGTTTCTGCGTGGGTTTTGTCTTGATTGCTCTGATGACGGGCATTCTTCTTGTGAGCTTCGTGTGGCTGCCCAAGGATCCCAATGAGATGGACTTGCTGCATAAGCTGTCCGCTCCGGGGACTTATGGCCTGCTTGGCACAGACCAGTTTGGCAGAGATATTTTGAGCCGAGCGATGAAGGGCGTACAGATTTCGTTTTTGATTGGTGTGCTGGTGGTGGCCTTTGGAGGCTGTGTCGGCACACTGATTGGCTCTTTTTCCGGCTATTATGGCGGAAAAGTAGATGAGATTGTGATGAAGCTGATTGACACGCAGATGGCTTTTCCGGGAGTGCTGCTCGCTTTGATGTTGATAGCCGTGTTTGGCAACGGCATTGCGAACACGGTTTTGGCTCTGACCATCATGTCGGTTCCGAGATTTGCCCGCATTTCCAGAAGTGGTTTCATGAAATATAGGGACTCGGATTTTGTGAGAGCGGAGAAGATTCGGGGGGCAGGTTCGCTTCGCATCATGTTCCTGCACATTTTGCCGAATCTCGTCTCGGAGTTGGTGGCGACCGCCTCCTTGGCCTTTGCCAGTGCGGTGATGGCGGAGGCAGGTCTGAGCTATCTGGGCATGGGCATCCAGCCTCCAAATCCTAGTCTGGGAAAGATGCTGAGTGAGGCACAGGGATTGATTTTGAGAGCTTCTTGGTATGTTTTGATTCCCTCTGGCATTATCACCATGCTTGTGATGGGCTTTAATCTTCTGGGAGACGGCATTCAGGAAGTGAATGAGAGAGCAAGCTGAAAGGGCAGGAGAAAAGAGATGGAAGAAGTTTGCAGATTGACGGATTTTTCTCTCGCTTTTGTGCAGGGAAAAAGGGAATATCCGGCGGTGCAGGAGGCAAATCTTGTGATTCGCGAGGGGGAGATGGTCGCTCTCATAGGAGAGTCAGGCTGTGGAAAGACCGTGACCGCTCTGTCCTTGATTGGACTGCAGCCGGAGGGAGCAAAGCTTTCCGGAAGCATCCGCTTTCAGGGAGAGGAACTGCTCGAGTTGGAGAAAAAGAAGTGGAATGCCTATCGGGGAAACCGAATTTCGATGATTTTTCAGGAACCGATGACGGCACTGAACCCGCTGATGAAGGTGGGAAAGCAGGTGCTGGAAATGGTGCTTTTGCATCAGGAAAGGTCGAAGGAGGAGGCCAAACAGGAGGTGCTCTCCATCCTGCGTCAAGTTGGCTTACCGGATGTGGAGAGGGTGTATGAGAGCTATCCGCATCAGCTCTCTGGCGGGCAGAGGCAGAGAATCATGATTGCCATGGCCTTTGTCAACAATCCCGACCTTTTGATTGCCGATGAGCCTACTACCGCCTTGGATGTGACCATTCAGGCACAGATTATGGATTTGATGAGGCAGATGAACCGAAGCCGTCACACGGCCGTGCTTCTGATTTCGCATGATTTGGGGGTGGTGAGAAATCTGTGCAGTCGGGTCTACATCATGTACGCCGGAAGAGTCGTGGAGAGCGGACCGGTGAGGGAGGTTTTGCACCATCCCATGCATCCCTATACGATAGGCTTGGCGGCGGCGATTCCTTCTGCCAAAAGGAGGGGACAGCCGCTCGAATCCATTCCAGGGACGGTGTTGCCATTGGAAGAGCGTTCTTGGCAGGGCTGTCCCTTTGCTAACCGCTGTTTTGCCTGCAGGGACATCTGTAAGAGCGAGATTCCCAAGGCTTATCAGAGAGGGGAGAGGAGTGTGCTCTGCCACTTTGCTGCGGAGGAGATTGCGGCTCTTCGAGCCGAACAGAGGGGAGGGAAGGAACATGGATGAGATTCTGGTCTCTCTAAAGGATGTGACCAAGATTTATGGGGACAGAAAAAGGCAGCAGGTGAAGGCGGTGGATGCCCTCAGTCTGGATATTTACCGCAGGGAGACCCTAGGTCTCGTAGGGGAATCTGGCTGCGGCAAATCGACCACAGGAAACCTCTTGGTGCATCTTTTGAAAGCGGACGAGGGCAGCATCTTCTTTGAGGGGAGGAACGTCACCGAGTTGAGTGAGCGGCAGTTTCGCTCCATCCGAAAAGACATTCAGATGGTGTTTCAGGACCCCTATTCTTCCATCAATCCCAAAAAGAAAATAGGATGGCTTTTGGAAGAACCCTTGCGCCTGTATTACAAAGATATGAGCAAGGAGGAGAGAGAGCAGGAAGTCAGCCGTATGCTTCGGGAAGTGGGATTGGACGATGGCTATAAGCAGAGATATGCCAAACAACTCTCCGGCGGTCAGAGACAGAGGGTTGCGATTGCGTTGGCATTGATTTTAAATCCAGCCTTTGTGGTCGCAGACGAGCCAGTGTCGGCCTTGGATGTCTCCGTGCAGGCACAGATTTTGAATCTGATGAAGGAACTTCAGAAGAAATATGGTCTCACCTACCTGTTTATCTCCCACGACTTAAATGTGGTTTCCTATCTGTCCGACCGCATTGCGGTGATGTATTTGGGAAATCTGGTGGAGATAGGCACACAGGAGCAGATTTTGATGCAGGCGAGGCATCCCTACACAAAGGCTCTGTTCTCCGCCTCCTTTCAGGAGGACGAGCCAGAGGAAGGGCGGGAGAGAATCCTTCTGCAGGGAGACGTTCCCAGTCCCTCCAATCCCCCAAAGGGTTGTCCCTTTCACACTAGGTGTCCGTATGCAGAGGAACGCTGCCGGATGGAGAAGCCCTCGCTTCGTGCCTGCGGGGACGGGCATAAAGTGGCTTGTCATAGGGCATCGTAGCATAAAAAGAACTCCCAGCAATCCAAAATGGAAGGCTGGGAGTGTTTTTTTAGGAAAAAAGGAAAGGGCAGCATTGGGATATGCAGGGCGGAAAAAATAAAATAATGGGGGTGAGGAGAAGAGATTTACTTTACTTTTTCCGCTGGCTTACATAATCACCAAATCTGCCTTAGAAAGATAAGGGACTTGTTGGGGTCTCACATCTTTCGTACAGCTACACTATAACATGACAAAAACAATCTGAGAAATATAAATATCTTATTTGTACATCATAGTTTATTTGCATATCATTCAAGTTCCGTTGACAAAGAGAAGAACCTGACGTATAGTGAAAGTAAATTTGGGTAAATTTGGAATAAAAATAGGTATCAGGGGGAAAGACATGCAATTAAAGCAACTGGAATATCTAGTAAAAATTGTGGAGTGCGGCTCTATCACACAGGCAGCCCAAAAGTTATATATCAGTCAGCCAAGTTTGACAAAAGCGATTTCAAATCTGGAACAGGAATATGGTATTAGACTTTTAAATCGGAAATCAAGAGGAATTGAGGTGACAGCGGAGGGAGCGGAATTTTTGTACTATGCCAAGGGTGTGTTGGCGGCAGCTTCCACAATGGATCATGCATTCTTCAAACAGGAGGAATGGCAGCATTCCCGCCTGTTTATTGCTTCGCAGCAGTTGGATTTTGTTTACAAGTTATATTTGGATATGTACCAGAGCTGTCAAGAAGAGATTGTTCATTATGGTTTGGCAGAGATGGACAGGCAGATGGTGACGCAGTCCGTCCTGCGGGGGGACTCGGATATCGGGATTTTGGTGCATACCAATTCCGATGCCAGATCGTTTTTGAATCTGCATGAGAAACGCAAGCTGGAGATACATGTCTTGGAGAGAGCGGATGTTTATATTTGTGTGGGACCGCAGTCGCCTTTTTATGACAGGGATTCGGTCACATATACCGAGACGAAGACTTGCCTGCACTTGGTCTTAGATATGGAGATACAGGCAAGACAGAATGCGTATTTTGAGCAGACCATCAGTAAGTTTAACAAGGATAAGCTCATCTTTTTTAATACCATCAGTGCGTGCGAGTGTTTTTTGCTGCAGACCGACGCTCTGGTTTTCATCGCAAAATGGGCCATTGCCTGTTTTAAGGATAAGAGGATTCGAGCCATTCCAGTGGTTGAGGATGCGGCGGACCAGCCAAGGATGTACACCGAGCTGGTATGGATTAAGCGTGTGATAGAGCCTCTCAGCCAGACGGAGCTACAATTTGTAAAAAAGATGGAGCAGCTGTTCCAAAAAGACAGTGCGTGTGAGTCATAAAGAAAAAAGGTGTTTCCCGAGCATCGATGGATGACAGGGCAGCACCTTTTTTCTTGTTTGGTTTCGAGCTAAGTTTGAGAAAGTTTCTCAAATGGTTTTGGGCTTAGATTCTTCCCAAAAAGAGTTGAACCAAAAACCAAGAACTCTCCCCTTCCTTTTTTTGCTTCACTTCCAACACGCCGTTGTATTTGGCGGTGATGGCTTGGACGGATTGCAGCCCGATGCCTCGGCGGTCCTTTCCTTTGCTGGAAAGATAGCCTTCCCCGTCGCTTACCACTTCCTCCCCATTGTAGGTGTTGCGAACCTCCAATTTCATCATATGGCCGCCGCTCATCTGTGCCTGCAGGTAAATTTCCGCCCGCCGCCTGTCTGTGTCTTTGTTCTCCTTGTACATTCTCTCACAAGCCTCATAGGCATTTTCCAAGAGATTGCCAAAAATGACACAGAGGTCGGAGCTGGGGATTCTAAGTTCCTCTGCCAGAGCCACCTGTATGGTGATGGCGATGTGCTGAGACTGGGCCTTTGCATAGTAGTAGCGAAGCAAAACGTCCAGAGGGTAGATGGAGCAAAAGCTTAGAGGGGTGGAAAGGGAGCTGTCCTCGGCTAGTTCGCTGAGGTAGCGTTCTGCCTCCGCCGTGTTGTTGTTTTTTAGGAGCTGTAGAATGGTCTCAAAGTGATGGCGAGTGTCATGGCGAAAATGCCGCATCTGTTCCATCTGTTCGGTCAGTTCCTCATAGTGCTTTTGCTGCAAGGCAATCTGTGCATTGCGTTGGTACATCTGCAAAGTCATCAGGACATTTTTTCGATACTGGCTGGTGATATTTGACCAAAGAGCAATCCCCAAAACAAAGACAAAGAAGACCGCAGAAATCTCGGAAAACCATCCAAAGCGAATCGGGTCAAACAAAGGCAGCAGCAGCTCTCCAAGCAGGGAAAGGGAGAAAATCAGGGAGGCTGCAAAGATGAGCTTGGGATAGTTGGCATTTTTGCGATAGCTCTGCCGCAGGGTCAGGAAAAGAATCCACAGGGCGGTGAAGAGCTTGTGGCAGCGACTGATGAAGCTGAAGCCTTTCAGCACCTCTGCACTGTAATAAGGGGCAAAGAGGGAAGCCAGCAACGTGGCGATGCAGGCGAGGGCAGAGAGGGCCATGGAGAGTTTCAGCCAACGAGCTGCTGTGTTGGTGAGAATGCCGGTCAAAAGAGAGACCAAAAGCAGCAGAAAGGCTCGCAAAAAGAACTCGGCCGTGTACCAAGGCTGAACGCCGGTATCCATAAAAAAGTGAAACAGAGGGAAGATGAGGATGCAGGCACTGCACAGGCAGATGGCACAAAAGAGGCTGGGGAGCCATATCTTTTGTCCGTGCATCGTGACAGCGGTGGAGAGATAAAAAACCCCCACGCAGAGAGCGGCACTGAACACAAAAATCTCAAACAGAGCCCGTGATTGAATCAGGTCGGTGACACTGTCCGACAAACCGAAGATGGGCGGATACACAATGCCACTGTAAAAGCCGGAATAATCGGCCACAGCAAACAGAAGCTGGGTTTCCCCCGAAGCGGTAAAGTAGACGGTATCCGACTTGATACGGGGACTATACTTGTCCAAATCTGGACAACCCTGACTGAGAGCAAGCCTATTGTTGATGTACAAGCGATAGGAAGAAAAAATTTCTGGAATGTGAAGGGCATAGGCCTGTTCTTCTTTGGGAAGAACGATAGTAAGTTGCCAGCTTCCGGCTCCATGGGGGGAGGCTTTGGGGTGGTTGTGCTCAAAACCGTTATATTGCCCGATAAATACATTCTCGGTCACAGGAAAGGCAGAGATTGTATCCGGAGTCAAAAGAACATCCGCATAATAATTCCATCCATGAATCAAAAAGAGATAGGGACTTTCTTCCAGTTCGCCCTGATCCAAAAAGAGGACTCCTCCTATGCCTTGCGTGGAAGGGTAGGTATATTTATTGTCATACTTCCAAGAAAGGGCAAATAGCAATATCATTGTCGCCACAATCGCAGGCATTACCAGTAAATAAGAAAATTTGCACAACCGTTTCATCCGTCTGTTTCCTTTCTTAAGCACGCATTTGCGTGCCTAAATCTTTCGTGAGAGCCAAATACCTATGCAAGAGAGGAAGAGGAGGGTCGCAAGCAATCGAAAGCTCCAATCAAAAAATCCCAAAAAACCGGAAAAATCTTGCACCATCGACATTCCCTGCAGGGATTGGGGCATGGTATTTTCTACCAAGGAAAAAAGTCCGCTTTTGGTCACAGTCACTTCCAGTTCTCTGTTATCCGCATCGTAGTTGAGAGCATACTGCTCCCCGCTTGCGTGGTGAAAGAGAAAGGTTGGTATGGTCTCTTCTTCCCAAGGCAGATGCAGTGTGATAGCAGGCAAAGGCTGCTCTAGGGAAGGTTCCACATATAAAAGGAAGGTATACTTGGATTGCCAGTCTATCCCGACCTTCAAGCTGGAATTGTCCGTCATCTCGTCAAAAAATTTCCAAGACCAAGGCAGTTCTATGCTGCAGTGCTGTTTGGTCACACGCAAAGAGTCCCCTTTGTTTTGAGCACGCAGGTAAGACAGGCGCCTTCCGGAAAATACCGTGTAATCGCTGTTGTCCTCCTCGGTAACGGTTCTTTTTGGCTCTTGCTCACTTTGGCTCTTTGCTGAGGCATGGAGAGTCTCCTTGTCCTCATCTTTTCGCATAGCATCTATGCCCTTGCTTGGCTTTGTTTGGCTGTCTTCAGAGGCCGAAACTTGGGTGTCGCCCAAAAAATCCAAGTCAAAAAGAGCTGCCGTCACGGAAAGTGGCTGGGAAGAGGAGCTTTCCTCGGGCTTGGTCTGAAGAGGCGGTTTGGGTTTTTCTGAGCCTTCGTTTTCGGGGATGCTACTCTCGCTGTCATCGTCACGGTTCTTGTTACTATCATCGTTGCTGTTTTTGTTACTGTCAGATTCTTCGGAATCCGATGGAAGGATGAGGGAAGGCTTGCTCTGCTCGTCCCGCCCACTCTCGTCTCGAATGCCGTTGAAACTATTGATCAGGAGGTATTGCTCGTTATGGATAAACATGGACAGTATGTAGGAACTCTCGCTGGGGGTGCGGGCCTGAAAATAATAAAAATATTGGTCCTGTATGAGTTCTCGGGGCATCAGCAGCATGGAATCGTATATTGTACTGTTCTTGTGGCAGAGACTCCATTCCTGTTTTTTCAGGTCCTCATCATCCAAAGGAACTTCCGATTTGCAGTACCAAAGTTCAATGTCCAAATCCTTCACCGAATACAGATAACGGAAACGCATGGTGTCTCTGGTATTGCCGATGTAATACAGGTCAAAAAAGGCAGGATTTGCGACATGAATGGGGATGCTGTTGATGGCGAGTTCCTCTGGTAGTTCATACGCATCGGCATACTCCTTTGCTACGGAAAAGGAGAGATATACGTTGTAGGAGCCGGAAGCCTCCAAAGATACCTCAGAGCTATCCAAAATGTGTAGGTTCAGCAGCACCCGCTCTCCGTCATCCGTGGCTCCATAGACAAGCAAAAAGGGATCGGCTTGTTGATAGGTTTCCAGCTGTTTCAGGAAGTGCTTCCAAGTCTCCTCGTCGTTTCGTAGGATCACCTGCGGTTTTGTGAGCAGACTGAGATTGTACAGAGTGGAAATCTGCTTCTTGCGGGAGGCATTGTTGGGGGTGGCAGTCTCACCGGCATTCGATGGGGTGGAGAGGGCATTCGGAGGGGTGGCACGCTTCTCAAAAGGCAGGCCCAAAGGGGAGTTGAGGGCAGCGAGAGAAACCCCTTGAGGGACGAAGCTAAAAAGGAATAGGGCAAGCAGGAAAAAACACAAGCAGCGGAAAAAGGATTTCATAGGGAAGTACCTCCGGTCAAAAATAAGTAATCAAAATACTGTTTGCGTATGGATTTGTTGTAACGGGGGTCGGAAGGAATCTGTATGCGGGAGCCATCGACCATGTGAATGCTGTCCGAGTCCAAAAAATCGGTCAGCTGGAAATTGACCACCTGACTCTTGGAAATGCGGTAGAACGGAGGGGAGGAGAGCTGTTCAAAGATAGAAGTTAGGGTCATTCTGGTCTGATAACTGCCCTGCTTGGTGTGAATGGTGGTTGTGTGTCCGTACACCTCAATCCAAAGGATGGACTGCTGAAAAATTCGTATGTTGGTTCGGTTATAAACAATATCGATATAATGCTGTGCATCCAAAAAGAGACGCTGAATGCGATTCATCAGACGGTCAATCTGTTCCTGTGTCACCGGCTTGATGAGATATTCCAAAATCCGGTTCTGGTAAGCCGTCTGAAAGTATTCTTCGCTGACCGTCAAAAAAATAATCTCGAGACTGTCATCCTTCTCTCGAATTCGCTTTGCCACGTCCACCCCAGTCAATTCCTTCATGTAGATATCCAGAAACAGAAGCTGATAGACACCGGGGCGATAGTTTTTGAGGAACTCTTCCCCACTATGAAAACAATGGATGGAAACGTACATCATATTTTTGTTGAAATAATCGGATATATATGTGTGAAGTTGTGTTAGGACGAGAGCGTCGTCATCACAAATTGCAATGTTCATGAAACATACCACCTACTAAATAAATGTTGATTAATAAGCTATATTATAACAGATTTATGGCGAAAGGTAACTGGAAAAAGCTGTAGTTCGTGTCGAAAAAGTGTAGTTGATGTTGATTTTGTAGATTTTATGAAAAAACTGTGTTACAAAACTAAAAAAGACTGGGATAATTTGTACAGTATGCCCAAAAAGCAAATGAAAAAAGAAAAGTGGGAGTGTTACCTATGTCAGAGAACAAAAAGGAACAAAAAAATACTTTTTACGACTCGTATCGGCTGGAGGAACTTCTTCAGGAGACGGAGGCAGAAGAGGAAGAGGATGAGGATTTTCTCATCATCCAATTGGACGAGGAAGAGCCGAAGGAAGAAGAGATTTCGCCGGACGAGATGGCAGAGAGCCTGAAGGTTACCTTCACAAAGCCGGATGGAAGCGAGATGGAGTGTGAGGTGCTGGGAGTCTTTGTGGCAGGAGAGACGAATTATATGGCCATGTATCCTTTGGAAGCAGAGGATAAGAGTCAGGTATTGCTATTTCCCTTTGAGGAAGGAGAGAACGGCAAGGTGCAATTTCGGGACTTTGAGGATGAGGCAGAGTTTCAAAGGGCAGAACAAGCTTTTCAGGAAGCGTTTGCGGAAGATTTTTAAGGGAAGAAAGGGAGAGATGTAGTATGAATGAGAAAGAGACGATGCTAACAACAGCAAAGCGTTTGGATGCCGTGCAGGCACCCATCTTAAAGACGGAGTTGATGAAACTGTTGGATGAGGGACATGACAATCTAGTGATTGATATGAAAAATACCACCTATGTGAGTTCCGTGGGGCTGCGTGCATTTTTGGCAGCACAGAAGAGAATCAATGAGAAAAAGGGCAGTATGGTATTAAAGAATGTGAGTCAACAGGTGATGGAAGTGTTTGATATCACAGGATTTTCGGGACTTTTGACTTTTGAGGAGCTGTAGAGGGAGCAGGGGATGACACAGGAACAAAAAATCTGGTTGGGAGCAAGGACGATATGGAACTCTGCGAAGCCTTTGTTGCTCTATCTTTTTTTTCCCGGCCTGTTCATGAGTGTGGGAATGCTTGTGAGAGCCTATCGGGGGACAACAGAGGAGTTCATCAATGAGAGCAGCAATTTTTATACCTGCCTATCCGTGTTGGTTCTGGGATTTTGGCTCCACAGACGGGCCAAAAAGAGGGGGAGTAGCCTCTTTGAGGAGGCGACTCTCTTTTGGGAGCATCCGGACAGACGCTATGCCGCACTCTGCTTGGCACTGGGAGCGGCAGCGGGCCTGTTTTTGTCTGCGGCTCTGAGCATTCTGCCCCTTCCCGAATGGATGTTGCGTTCCTACAGCCAGAAGAGTGCCTCCATCTTTGCAAAGGGAGATTTGCCTTTGGTCTGTATCACCGTGGGCTTTCTTTCGCCGCTGATGGAGGAGATTATTTTTCGAGGCTACATGCTGAATCGCCTGCTGACTTTTTTTAGCAAAAAGCAGGCGGTGTTTGTGACCTCTCTCCTGTTTGCCCTGTGCCATGCCAACTTTATCTGGATGCTTTACGCCTTCGGAATGGGACAGCTCTTGGGCTGGATTTCGATACGCAGAGACAATATTTTATATGCGGTCTGCCTGCACATTGGCTTTAATCTGCCCTCGGTCGTCATTGCGGTTTTAAGCAGCTTTTCTGGGATACAAAGCCGATTTTTGGAGCATAAGGGCTTGATTGTTTGTTATGGACTTGCAGCGGCATTTGCCCTGCAAAAGCTCATCAAAGAGATGAAAAGAGAGGAAGGGTAAGAAAATGCGGGGGAAACGAATACAGATTTTGCTATATGTGTTGGCGGCCATTCTGGGCATCGTATGTTTGGGCTATCTGGCAGCCTTTGCCTTGGAGGTGTTACCGGCAAATTTGATTCTGGGAGAGAGTCAGGGCTTTTGGCAGCCAAGACTGTTCTTGAAGCCAACTATGTACCTGTATGGAGCTCTTCTGGTGCTGATACTGGGACTTTGCTATCTGCTGTTCCGTCCCAACACCTTCAAGCAGTCCAAGAAGTTTTTGAAGGCAGGGAAGAACAATGTGGTGGAAAGTTCCTTGGAGAATGCCCGCTTTATGACAGAGAAAGAGAGAAATTTTAACTTTCCGAACAAGAAATTTACCGAACTGGAAAAAGAAAAAAAGGACGGAATTCCGGTCTATGCCGTCTATTCCAATAAGAGCAAGGAGTTGGAATTAAATCTCGCCTCCCCGATGCATGGTCTCATCATCGGTGCAACTGGAAGTGGTAAGACCACCACCTTCATCAACCCGATGATACAGATTTTGGCTGCGACCTCTGCCGGTTCCTCCATGATTTGTACGGACCCGAAGGGAGAGCTGTTTCAGCTCCACAGCGGAACCTTGACCAAGAGGGGCTACAAGGCGATGGTTTTGGATTTGCGTGACCCCTATAGTTCCTTCTGCTGGAATCCTCTGGGAGATATCTATGACCGCTATCAGCTCTATCTGCAGACCGGAAATGAGATTTTTGAGCACTCGGATTCGGTGAGAGACTATGAGTTGGAACTGGTGAATGACCCAGATGACTATGACGACGAGTGGTATGAGTATGAGGGAAAGGCCTATGCCATGCGTAAGGAGCTGATCAATGTCATCAAGGTTGCCCGCCAAAAAATCTACGATGAGCTGTATGAGGACCTAAACGATTTGATTAGTGTCATCTGTCCGATTGAGTCGCAGAGTGACCCCGTTTGGGAGAAAGGTGCCCGTTCCATCATCATGGCGGTGTGTCTGGCGATGTTAGAGGACAGCGAGAATCCGGAGTTGGAGATGACCAAGGATAAATTTTGTTTTTATAACATCAACAAGGCAATTGGAAATTCTGAGAATGAGTATCAGGTGCTGAAGGATTACTTTAGAGGAAGACCGAAATTGGCAAAATCGGTGGGACTGTCCAGACAGGTGCTCTCCGCAGCGGACAACACACTTGCCAGCTACATGTCCATTGCATTTGACAAACTGTCCATGTTTAACGATGAGGGACTTTGTGCGCTGACTTCCAAGACGGATATTGACCCCTTAAAGATTGCGAGTGAGCCGGTGGCTCTGTTCCTTAAGATTCCGGATGAGAAAGACACCCGTCATGCACTGGCGGCTGTGTTTATTTTGAGTATTTACAAGGCTCTGATTAAGGCAGCGTCTGCGAGGGAAGATTTGTCCTTGCCAAGAAATGTCTACTTCCTTCTGGATGAGTTTGGAAATATGCCTAAAATTGATAAATTTGACAAGATGATTACCGTAGGACGAAGCCGAAAAATTTGGTTCAATATGGTGGTGCAGTCCTTTGCCCAGCTCAACAACGTGTACGGCGATACGGTTGCCAACATCATTAAGAGTAACTGCGGTTTGAAGATGTTCATCGGTTCCAACGACATAGAGACCTGTGAGGAGTTCTCAAAGCTTTGCGGAAATATGAGTGTTTCCACCAGCAGCATTTCCTCCTCCATGGCAGGAACGGCAAAGGGAGAGGTCAATGTGTCCACGCAGGTGCAGACCAGACCGCTGATTTATCCATCCGAGTTGCAGAAACTGAACAACAAGACCGATACGGGAAATGCGATTATTGTAACCTTTGGAAATCACCCGCTCAAGACCAAGTTTACGCCGAGTTACAAGTGCCCGCTTTACCAGTTCTCCACGATGGATTTGTCCGATGTGAGGGCAAATGCCTTCTTTGGAGACGAGGTGTTCTACGATTTGGAAGAGAGAAATTATCTGGTGTTGGAGGAACAGGCAGGATAAAGGCAAGAATAGCTAAGAAGAGCTTAATTCGGAAGAAAGGCAGAAGAATACATGAGGAGACAGGGAAGAAAACAGCAAAGAAGGGGAAAAGCGGCAGCACTTACGCTGGGGTTTGCACTGCTTTTGGGAAGTTTTGCAAGCTTTGGAGCGCAGAGCGATTCGCTTTTGAGTGAGATACAGTCCGTCACAGGTGCCGACAGCATGAAGGAAGGTGTGCCTAAGAATTCCAGTTACTCGCTGACGGTGAAAGAGGAGGAGGAGACGGTTGCTAGCTTTGCACAGGAGAGAGTGAGCGGCAGTGTGGTGCGCACACAGGAAGGACAGAGTGCAAATGAGGGAGCAGAGGGACCTGCCAAAGTGCAGGAGACCTTGGCAGCCGAAGCGATGGAGACCGAGAGTGAGGTGGGGCCTACCGTTCGGGAGGTCACTCTCTCTGAGACCTACCACGACGAGTATGAGATTTATACCGAATCCATAGACGGAAGGTATTTCATCTATAGCAACATTGGAAACAATGGCATGACGGATGGGCCGGTGAGCCTAGACATCCCCCAAAATGTGTCCTACACCGTGGAGAAAGACGGAGCCGCCTTTTCCTACACGTCTGGACAGAGTTTGACAGAGAACGGAACCTATATTTTTTACTTTACGGCGGTGAAGGATGCCAGCCAACCGCTGTCTCGACAGGTGATTTATGAGGCGACTTTCCATTTTCGGATTCAGCCCAAACCACCCTCGAAAGAGCTGGAGAGTATGGCGGAATCTTTGGCGGGAAATAATAGCTTCTCCACAAACTCACAGTTCCATTCGCAGACGAATTCACAGACTTCACCTGCCATCTCCTTTGAGGAAGGCACACAGGAAACACAGACTCTGCCAGAGGAAAGCACAGAAGCGGTGGAATTTCAGGATAATACAGCTGAGAGCCGTCCCGCAGAGAGTGAAGCGGAGGCTGTGACAGAGGCCTCACAGGAGGGAGAGGAGGCGGAGGGAGAGACGACACCAAGCATAGAGATTTCCGGTGGGGCAAAAAGAATGCCCTACACCCAGAGCTATGAGCAGGCAAGTGGTATGTATCGGATTTCCCTCTCCAATGAGGAATATTTTTACTCCAATGTGCCAAATGGAATGCTCACCAACGTAGGAGTGACCTTAGAAATTTCCCGTTTGGGGATAGACAGCAGCGATATCACGGTGCTTAGAAATGGAGAGAGCTACGCACTTCCGACGAATTTGATGTTTACGGAGACGGGAAGCTATCTGCTGCGGATTCCCAAAAACGGAAAAATGGCCATCTATAGCTTTTATATTTTAGGAAGAGCCTCAGCGGACTTGGATGGCTACACACTTCCGGAGGGCATGACGCTTACCTTTGCCAGCCGAGACGGAGAAAATCTTCCTGTGGAATCCCTTTTCTTGGACGGGACGGGGCAAAGACTGCAGTGGGAAGAAGACGGAAGATACCAGTTGACTTTTGTAAACCCAGAAGGCATTCACAGTGAGGTGGAGGTGGCGATAGACCGTGAAGCTCCCCTGTTTGAGGTCTCTGTGAACAATTCTGTTGCAAGTATCACCTACCAGTCCAGTGATGTTGAGAGGGTGATTGTGAGAAATGGAAATCAGGAGTCCACATACAGTCGAATTGACCGCTTGAGTGAGGCAGGAAGCTACACCATAGAAGTTTACGATTACGCAGGAAACAAGAATGTAAAGAACGTTGTCATTCCCAAGAAGGTAAATGTAGCAGGCATCTTAGCCGTTGTCCTAGCCGTGGCATTGATAGCAGCAGGAGTGGCGGTCTTTGTCAAGACAAAGAAAAATTTTCAGGTGAAATAGATAGATTAGGAAGGAAACGGTTCGCTTCCTAGAGGCTTGAAAACAGTTGGAGGGCTGAGAACGGGAAAGGAGAGATGAGATGTCTTACGTGTATCTGGGCTTTTTGGATGTACTTCAGAATATACTCAGGACGATTTTCGATAAAGTCTTGAGTCCGGTCTTGAAGACGGTGTTTAATGTGCTGCTGAACTTTGTGGGAGAGCTGATTTGGACGATGTTAAGTTCCCTGTTGGCAGACTTATTTATCATTCTCCTGAAAGCCGTGAATTTCCTGAATAATATGTTCAGCATTTTCTCCGGATTGGGAGTGGTCAAGTACAACGGCAAAGATACCAGTCTCATCCAATATGTATTTCAGTTGAGGGGACTGAGCATGGCACTCATGGTGATGACCGTTATGGGAGCGGCTCTCGCTTTTATCTTTGCCATCTACTCTACGGGAAAATCCATGGCAGAATCCCCCTTTGATGAGAATGCGTTTCCCATCACGACGGTTTTAAAGAACGGTTTTCGCTCGGCAATTACCTTTATGATAGTTCCCTTTATGAGCGTTTGTATTTTGCAGCTTTCGACGGTGGTATTGGACCAAACCGTAATCACGTTCAATGCAGCTTCTGGAAACAGTTCCAATGTCTCTGGCATGGACGATGTCCTCTTTCTCACAGCGGCACAGGATGCAGTCAAGGAAAACAATAATAAAAGTGAGGATGAGATTCTTGAGGAGTACAGCAGCAAGCATCGTTATGCGGACCGAGACGATTTGGAGGACAATTTTGAACTGGATGAGATTAATTACCTGATTGGATTCACCAGTTGTCTCTTGGTTATTTTTATCCTAATGTGCTCCTGTCTGGAATTTATCAGACGTATTTTTGATGTGTTGCTGCTCTATCTGGTTTCTCCCTTCTTCTCGGCGACGATAGCCTTGGATGGGGGAATCCGCTTCAAAAAATGGCAGAACCTGTTTGTGGGCAAGTTTTTTTCGGGATTTGGAGCGATTTTTGCGATGCAAGTCTATATCATGCTCGCACCGACTCTCATGTCCTCGAGCTTGCAGTTAAGTTCAGACAAAACAATCGATATGATTTTAAAGATGTTTTTTGTGATTGGAGGGGCTTGGGCTGTCTTTAAGGGGCAGCATATGGTGCTGCAAATCCTAAGTCCGGAGCTTGCCAATGCTGGAATGCAGAGCAGCGGCGTGGCGATGGGAGTGCTCATGGGGGGAGCTGGTAGTTTGGGAAGAGGAGTTTCCTCTCTGGCCAGCACAGTGGGACAGAAGAGAGCACAGGCGAAGAGTTCGTCTGCCAACACAGGAACCACGAATTTGGCAAATAGTAGCAGTGGCGGCAGCGGTCAAAGTCAGGCATTTCGAGGAGGAAAGGGGTGAGAGGCATGGAATATGCATATATGGGGATTTTTTCGACCATATTTAACTGGGTCATGGATAAGATTTTATCCCCTGTGTTTAACTTTATCGGAGGACTCATCAGTGACGCTTTGAGCTGGTTGTTCAATAATGTGCTTGCCCCCTTGCTGACGGATGTTTTCAAACCCTTGATAGAAGAGGCACTGGCTCTTATCATGCAGATTCTTGCTGGCATCATCTACAGCATCTACTCCCAAATTTTGCATGTGGTGGATGTGCTTTGCGATTCCTTTGACATTATGATTGGTTTGAAGGATGTGACCTATCAGGGGCAAAGTATGCCGCTGTTGGAGGCGATGTTCTCGGTGGATGGGATTCGCAGTGCTTACTGGACTCTGACCTTTATGGGACTCTTGCTCGCAGGCATTCTTGCCATCTACGCCACCATAAAGTCCACCTTGGACTTGGATTTTGAGAATAAGAGACCGGTATCACGCGTGCTGTCCGCCTGCTTTAAGTGCTTTATTCAGCTCTTTACGGTGCAGCTGCTGGTGTTATTTTTGATACAGTTATCCTCCGTGCTGTTGCGGGGCATCAACGTAGCGGTCAATCAGATGAACGGAAATATGCAGTCTACTTTGGGCCGCATGGTCTTTGTGGTCTCGTCCTTTAAAGCTTGCAAGGAGGCCGAGTGGAACTTAGGTGGAGAAAATAGCAGTCAGATAGGAATCACAGATACCCAACGAGCTCCCTTTTATCAGTTGAATGGGAAGGATTACATGGATGTGGAGCAGGTGAAAGCTGTGTTTGACCTTGCCAAGTTTGACTATTTGATAGGCATAGCTCTTGCTCTGTTTTTGCTTGTGATTATGGCAGCTTGTTTGATTGTCTTTGTGAGACGAATCTTTGATATGTTGGTGTTGTATTTGGTTTCTCCCCTGTTTGTCGGTATGATTCCCTTGGATGACGGCGAAAAGTTTTCAGCATGGCGCAGCATGTTTATCGGAAAATGCTTCAGTGGTTTTGGTATGGTCATAGCCATGAAGATGTATCTCATGCTTTGTCCGTCCATCATGGGAGGTAGTATTTCTTTCACGGACAGTCTGGAGTTTGATTATTTGACCAAAATGGTCTTCTTGCTGGGCGGTGCGTGGGCAGTTTTGAAGTCTGGAAGCATCCTGACCAGTCTAATCAGTGCGGAGGCAGGCTCTGACGAAGCGGCAACCGCAGGTGCGGGAGTCGCTATGATGACTACAGCTGGAGCTATGGTGGGAGGCGGTGCCCTCACACTTGCCGGAACTGCGGTGCGGGGGATTCAGGCATATCGGCAGAACAATAATCAGTCGTCTTCCAGCAGCGAAAGCAAGATGGGAGGCAATGGAATTAGTGGAAACAGCGGAAGTGCTGGAAGCGGCAATGGCGGTGGCTTTAGTGGCGGAAGCGGCGGCAGTGGTCTGGGAAGCTCAAGTGGAAATTTGGGTGGAGGCAGTGAAGGTGCTGCTTCTAGCGGAGGCAGCGGAAGTGGTGGATTCAGTGGAGGTACTGGACTGAGCGGAGGCACTGGACTTGGCGGAGACAGCGGAAACACTGGAGGCGGTGAAAATACTGGAACGAGTGCAGGCAGCGGAAGTGCTGGATTTAGTGGAGGCAGTGGCGAAGGCGGTTTGGGAAGCTCGAATGGAAATTCGGGCGTAAGTAACGATGGCGGCAATGTGTTAACTCCGAAACAAAAGGCACAAAAATTAAATGCGAAGCCAGTAAGAGACAATTCATGGAAGCCATTCAAGACAACGGTGAATCCGACAACAGGAAAGTCAGAGTTTGCTCTTCGTCCTGGAAAGGGAAAATTGCTTAACATTGGTAAGGATGGGAAAGGAAACTTTAATCTAAAACTCATGGGAGTAGGATTCAGATTTGGTCCGGGTGCAAAGCTAAATAAGGTAAGTCTTCCTACGACTAGAAGAAAAAGGGATAAGGACGGAGAATGGTACTGCTCTAAAGTATCGGTTTTGGGAATGAAATGGAAGTATAATGAGAATCAAAAAGATTTGGCTTTCCGAGACTGTGACCTGTTGGGAATCCATAGAAAGTTGGATGCCGATGGCAATTATTGTCTGACCAATGTACTGGGAGGAACCATAGAGCGTAAGCTTGGAGAGGATGGCAAGTATCACCTGACCAATTTTGCAGGCATTGTGAAACGGGAAGAAGACCAGAATGGGGAGATGAACCTGACGAAAGCGGGCATTCTGGGAACTGGTATTGAAAGAAAACAAGTAGAGGACGGAAGTTATGCCCTCACTGGAATTAGAGTGCTTGGTGTAAACTTGTATGGACGGCAGGACGCAAATGCAGATCATAAATAAGAAGACGGAGTGAGGAGAAAAGAGAGATGAGAATTATTCCGAAGAAAACAAACGTAAAGATGGAATTTTTTAAGGGCATTGAATTGCTGGATATTCTGGTTTTGGGTGTCGGCGGTTCTCTTGCCTTCTCCTTCCTGCTGTCAGATTTGCCCTTTCATATTGGACTTTTTTGTATCGTTGCCGTTTTGACTGTGGGTATGGTAATTCCTGTGGACGATGAGAAGGCTTATAAGACAGCCTTCTACGCATTGAAGTACTTGGCTCGCTACAAGCGGTTTGGCTTAGAAGAAGCAGCAGAAGTGGAAGCGACTCCAGAGCAGGAGAAGAAGAAAAAAAGCAAAGGAAAGAAGAAAAGCAAACAAAATCCGCAGGTCAGAGACATCACACCTTTTACAGGCATTGACGGAAAATATATTGTCTATGGCACCTCCTATTATGCGGCGGTGGTACATATTCCCTCTGTGGAGTTCCGTTTTTACACAGAGTCCAGACAAAATAGCATGATAGACCGCACCTTCGGCTCGGTTTTGCGTATGGTGACGATGGGAGAGACCGCTTCGATGGTAAAAATCGACCGCCCAATGATTTATGACGATTTTATTCGTTCAGAGAATCAGAAGATGGAAGACCTAAAAGAGGCTTATCGCAATGGGCTTTTGACAGACGATGAGCTGACTCGAAGAATTGGCATCATTCAGGACAGAATCACACAGATTCGCACTTTTAATTTTAAGGATAGAGTGTTTGTTCCCTTTCATTATCTGGTTTTCTACTACAAAAATAAAGAAACTTTGCAAAATCAAGTCAACCAGATGATACAGTCCATGAGTACCAATGATATGAACTGCACGCAGTTGGAGGGAGCGGAGCTGGCCATCTTTTTGAAGTACCAGTACAATCAGCTCTTCGACGAGAGAGAAGCCTATCAACTGACTCCAGACCAATATATGGATTGGATTTTGCCAAAAAATATCACCTTTGCCTCAAGAACCGTCAAATACGACGATTTGATTACCCACACGCTGAGAGTCACAAAATATCCTACCATAGTGGGAAATGCTTGGGGGCATAAGCTGTTCAACACCCCAGGAACGAGGGCGGTGCTTAAGATGAAGCCGCTTGACCGCTACAAGAGCATCAAGCAGATAGATAGAGCCATAGATGAGTTAAGAGAGCAGGAGAGTAACACCGGAAAAGCCAGCAAACAGATGGAGCTTAGCACGCACATTGAGACTTTGGGCGAGGTGCTGCGGCTACTTCAGGGAGACAATGAGACGCTTTTTAACGTGGATTTGTATGTGACGGTTTACGATTACGACTACAGCCAACAGTTATTGGACTATAAGAGTGGCAAAGAGAAGAAAAAACCGTCCCAGAAGCGGAAAACGGAAATCAAACGAAGCTTTTCCGAGGAAGGCTATCGAACCAGTGATATGATGATGATGCAGTTTGAAGCTTATGCCTCCTCCATGATTTCGGCAAACGATGCGATGGTGGGGGATGCACAGGCGATTCACTCCAGTTCCATTGCCGCTGCTTTTCCCTATGTGTACAAGCACTTAAATGACAATAAGGGTATCTATATTGGCAACTCGGACGGCGTTCCCGCTTTTATCAACTTTTTCCAAAGAGATAAGGACAGGGTAAACAGCAACATGGTTATCATCGGAAAGTCCGGTTCTGGAAAGTCCTATGCGACCAAAACCATTTTGACGCATTTAGCGGCAGAGAACAGCAAAATTTTTATTCTCGACCCAGAGAATGAGTATATGGAAATGGCAAAGAACTTCAATGGAAAGATTATTGATGTCGGAAGTGCGACGCAGGGACGTTTGAATCCATTTCATGTCATCACGAACCTTTCAGACGAGGAAGGGGACGATGAGGAGGCGGCAAGTACGAGCTTGAACACGCACCTTCAGTTCTTGGAGGAGTTCTACCGACAGATTCTTCCAGGGATAGAGGCAGATGCTTTGGAGTACTTAAACAATATCACCATCCGTCTCTATGAGGAGAAAAACATTGACAATGAGACGGATTTGAGCCGTCTCACCCCAGCCGATTTTCCGACCTTTGACGACCTGTATGAGAAGCTTCTGAACGACTTCCAGCTCTCCACCGGTGAGTATAGCAAGAAGAACCTGAGAATTCTTTTGAACTATATTTCCAAGTTTGCGACTGGAGGACGAAATTCCAATCTTTGGAACGGAGAGGCGAGCATTTCCACAAACGAGAACTTTATTGTTTTTAATTTCCAGTCCCTTTTGGCGAATAAGAACAATACCATCGCAAATGCACAGATGCTTTTGGTGCTGAAATGGCTGGACAATGAGATCATCAAAAATAGAGATTACAACATCAAATACCATGCGAGCCGTAAGATTATCGTGGTGATTGATGAAGCACATGTGTTCATCGACAGCAAGTTCCCCATTGCTTTGGACTTCATGTTCCAGCTGGCAAAGCGTATCCGTAAATACAACGGAATGCAGATTGTCATCACACAGAACATCAAGGACTTTGTGGGAACGGAGGAGCTGGCGAGAAAGTCAACCGCTATCATCAATGCCAGCCAGTACTCCTTTATCTTTCCGCTTGCACCGAACGATATGCATGATTTGTGCAAGCTGTATGAGAAGGCGGGAGCCATCAATGAGAGCGAGCAGGACGACATTGTGAACAATGGACGAGGACGAGCTTTCGTGATTACCTCCCCATCCGAGAGAACCTGCGTGGACATTGTGGCAGGAGAGGATATAGAGAGACTGTTTACGATGTAAGAGACAAAGGAAGGAAGAGGGAAGCGGTGATGATGACGAGAAAGAAAGAGAACAAAAGAAGGGCTGTGGCTGTGATTGCCGGCATGTTGCTTGGCATTTCGGCTCTCTCCGGCTGCAAAGGGGGCAGTTCGGATGCCGTGTCCAAAATTCAGGCGGCAGGCAGCTTAGAGGTGGCAGTCTGCACACAAAACAACCCCTATATTACACTGGAGAACGGGCAGGCAGAGGGCGAGGAGGCGGAATTGGTAAACGCCATCGCCACAGCTTTGGGAGTGGAGGCAACCTTTACACCGGTCAATACGGCAGAAGAGGCGAAGGAGATGGTGGAAGCACAGGAGGCGGATTTGGCTCTGGGCATGATAACAGACCAGACGGATACCAAAGATACCTTGGCTCTGTCCAATTCCTACGAAGAAGGTCGCCTGTATGTGCTGACGCAGAGAGGAGATTATTCGGATTCTCCGGCAGCCTTTGCTGATAGGAGCATAGGGGCAGCGGAGCAGATGGAAGCAAGCTCAGTGAACCCTTTTCAGAGCGAGTCTCAGGTCTATTTGTATCCGAGTTTTGAGGAGGCTGTGAGAGCATTGAAAGAGGGCATTGTGGATGCGGTGCTTTGCCATCTGGACGAAGGAATGCAGCAGCTCTCCGATGCCAGTCTACAGATGCAGAATGTCAAAAATGTGAGCAGCGAGTCCTATGTGCTTGTGCTCAAAAAGGGAGAGACACGTTTGCTTAGCGGCATTAATACGATAATAGGACAATATTTGGATGGACAGAGCGTGGAGGATGCGGCGGTCGCAGAGAGCGGCGAGGAGCATTCGGAAAGCAGTGGGGAGGAGTAAGATGGCATATTTTGACAGTTCCAAAAACCGTGCTCTCTGGAAGCGGGAGCTGGATGCCTTGCGGGAGGAGAGAGAGCGCAGACAGAGGGAGGGCTATACGCCGGATGCACAAAACGTGAGGACAGCAAAGACAGCCGAAAACCCCTTCCGCAAAAAAATCAGCTTTGCCGAGTTGGTGGAGCAGGAGGTGGAAGCTTCCAAGACGGAAAAATCCAGACAGAGAGAGGCACAAGTGCAAAGAAGGAAAGAGGCTCAGGTAGAGAGGGAGAAGGAAATCAAACCGAGGGAATTGGCGCGGGGAAAGGGATTATGAGAAAAAAACAAAAAGTAGCTCTGCTGTTGGGACTTTCCGTCGCATTGCTTTTATCCACAAGTGTTTGGAGCTACGCAGAGACGGAGGCTTCCTATGAGTGGTCGGATGAGGAGTTAGATGCCCTTGGCTGGTCGGAGCTGGAAGAGTTTGCAGAGGAGGCAGAGACCGATACTGCCATTGACATAGAGGAGATGTTAGGCGATGCCAGTGACCTGTATGAGGTGGTGGAGGAGCCGCCCTTGGAACTTTTCTACGATACGCAGGCAGGGATGTATCGATATGAACTTCCCAATGCCAGTTCTTTTTGGATTTCCGTGCCGCTGGGAGCACAGACCACACACAGTGTGAGACTGAACTGTGGGAACAGCAGTGCTATTTACAACTTGACGAAGGACGGCGAGTATGTTTCACAACCAGAGTCCTTGATTTTTACAGAAACAGGAAGTTATCAGATGATGCTAATGAATACAGGAAGCTTTGATGCCAGTAAATCTGGCAACAAAACCCAAACGTATCAGCTTGAAATTGCTTTTGTGATATATGAAGATACGGAAAATCAGACAGATTTCTTGCAGGCACCCCTGCAATTTCGGATTGCCGAGGCGAGGAAGGATGGTCTTCCTTGGGATTTTTCCAAGGACCGTTACCAAGCGGCTCTGTATTTGGAGGAAGATGGCTACTATCAGGTGCGTTATGTGAGCGAGCAGAAGCCAGAGATTTCCTATCAGGTGGAGCTTGAGGTAGACCGGCAGGCTCCCTATCTGACTTTTTCTAAGTCTATTTATGAGAAAAAGCTTCGTGCCCCCCTAAGTTTTGAAGCGTCAGAACGGGGAGGCAAAATACAAGTATGGCGCAACGATGTACCAGCCAATACGGCACAAAACAGCATCACAGACGGTGGATTTTACCGTATTGAGGTTGCAGATGAAGCCGGAAATACAAGAGAGTACCAAATGTATGTGGCATATGGAAGCCCTATTTGGAGCAAAGGTTTGGTGATAGCAGCTGCAGGAGTTCTTCTGGTAGTGGCCGTATGGCTGTTGTATCAGAGAAGACATATGCAGGTGTTATGACATAGAAAAGCAACACACAAAGTTGTGGAGCAAAAAAACAAAAAGGAGGGACCAAGATGTTACCGATTACACAATTCTTGATGCTTACCGCATCAAACCCATTTAATGAAGTGAGTGCACCGATTATCTCGCTGATTGATTCCGCATTGATTCCGTTGTTGGGATTGGTGGGAGCCATCGGAACCATTTACTGTGTTATTTTGGGAGCAAAATTGGCAAAAGCGGAGGAGCCGCAGGACAGAGAGAAGGCAAAATCCGCTCTGAAAAATGCGTTGATTGGTTTTGTGCTGATTTTCGTGTTGATTGTTGTTCTGAAAATCGGAATGGGCACCATGCAGACATGGATGGAAAGTGCGACAGCAGGTGCATAAAGCAGATAGCAATAAGCTAACAGAAAGATAGCAGAAAAAGCAACAAAAGAAACGAAAGAGAAAAGAAAGGAGAATCGCTCATGAAGTTTGGAAGAAAAAGAATTCTTGGGATTGTTTTGGGAATTTGCCTTATGCTTTCCGGCTGTGAGTCGATTCTTCTGGACGCTGATTTGGATAAGTCTCAGGTGGAAGCCTATCGTCCTACCGTTACTTACGTAAAAGAAGAAGATATGGATAAAATGGTAACGGTTACCGATTCCCAAAAGTATGAGATAGAAGGGACGGAGGCCTTTTACATTCTGCCTCCCCATCAACCAGCACCGGATAAGCTGTTGGATTTTCAACTTTTGGATTTTGTTGACGGTACTACCAGCATTTATGCCTATCAAGCACTCTGTGAGACGGAGGACCCTCTGGGAGGAGAGGCGGCAGCAGGAAGAGCGAAAGAGGGTCATAAAGACTCTCTGACGCAGCCTGCGACTGGAGACCAAATGGCGACGATACTGATGTCCTACAATACTGTAACGAAGGAATATCAAGTTTTTTTCAGCCAGATAGGCGAGGTGACGCTTTTGGAGAGCGAGGGGAGCCAAACTCCCGTTGCGAGCGAAGCCACGATGTTTGCTAATAAGGCAGGCAGGAATCAGGACGAATACTTTCTTTACTATGAGGAACAGGCTTATGTGTACAACAAGAGTGGGGAACTCCTTTACGACCGAGATATCTCCGATGTTTTGAGTCTGAATGCCACAAAATACGGAGGAACAGGAGCCGAGGTTACGGTTCAGGATGTCGTGATGGATGCCAATTATTTTGTGTATCTGAGCGTCAGCATAGAGAAAGCAGGCGAAGAAATCAGCGAGGATACATCGGAAGAGGACTTGAAAGATGAGGACGGAAGTTCCGTCCTACAGATGCTGTATTCTTGCTTTTATTTTAACGTGGGAAACGATGAGGAAAAATATTTCATCTCCCGAAATACCAATTACGAAGAACAGGTAAGACTTTGGAGAGACGAGGTGGACGGAAAAACCTTTGACTTTGGAACGGAAATAAGTACATGGCAAGTGGAAATGTGGAAACAGAAAGACTTCTGGGGGGACGAGGTCTGGGATTTTATGGGACTAGCGGAACTCAAAGAAACCATTCCGACGATGAAAACAATTGAGGAAGAATATCCAACCACCAACAGTGTGTATCAATATGCAGATGATAGTCTTCCGATTCAATTATATACCTATATTTATATACGAAATTTGAATTACGGGTGGAAATTTTGGCTTTATGACATCAGTCAGCACCTGCGTGAGCTGACTCCAAGCCGCTATCAAGAGTTGACTAAAGGGGGAGACGGGGAAATAAGATTGAATACAAATGGATCGGATCTGGGGCTTTTTGCTGGGATTCCCGTGGAAGGAAATGAGGAACAGCTGGGAGAAATCATGGTGTTTCCAGAAAATGTGCGGATACAGCAGCAGGAGGAACACAAAGAGACGCTCAAAAGAACTTATACCATCTCATGGGAGGAAAGACTTGGCAATGGGGAGACCCAAAGTCGTGAGGAGACCATAGAGGAAGAAGTGGATGTGCTTAGTCACTATACGATGCGGTTGCCAGAAGATACTTGGATACAGTGGAGCGAAGCTCGTTATACAACAGACATGATAAATAGCAGCAGTGGGACAGGGGTCATACGTTTTGGTTCTGAGGGAGATGGGGATGACGATGAGAATGCAACTTCCACTATACGTTGGGAGCAGGGCAATTCTAAGTTTCATGTCAATAATATCCCTGGAAAGGCAAGAAATGCCGAGACACTGGACAACACTCTCATTCTTGCCACCACAAAGGGACTGGCTCTGTTTCAGGATTATGTCATGAGTCAGAATGGATTTTTTGTACCAAATCAGAATTGGAGCAGCAGTCAGGGAAAGATGCTGTATTACAAGGACCTGAATTTTGGAGCTAGCGTGGGAGAAGGAGAAAGCGAAAAGATAAACGAATACCAAACTTCGATTGGGAGTCTGTTAGAAGGGGAGTCAACCTATGACGGTGAGATTTCTGTCTCAGAGAATGACAGTGCAGACAACTACAAGAAATATTCCTTCTTGTATCAGGATGGTTTTCTCTATATAGCTGGAGTGTACAATGGTCTGGTTAAATACAATTTGAATGCCTCTGGCAGCAGTGCCAAAGCGGGGCAGCTTTCTCCCTATCCCACTTATGGCATTTGGAAGCATCCGACGGAAGCGGATAGCTGTTATGTGATTGGCTATCCCAGTACAGAATACACCTATCAGGACACCGATATTTCGAGAGCCAAGGTTTACAAACTCTCTCTTACGGATGATACGGCTTGCAGCAATTTGATTTCCAGTGCATTGGAGAAGAATCCTAAGATTCAAGAGAAGGTAAAGAGTGGAGATGCGAGTGCTTGGAATGCCTTGCAGAACGCTCTGGGGATTGCCAGTCTGCATTCGGAGAGTGTGGAGCAATACTGGGATACGCTACAGACACGAAACAAAGAAATCAATGAGGCAGTGAGAGACTTCTTTGATTTGATTCAGTTAGAATCTTCTCAAAGAACCGAAGATAAACGGGAATTAATCGAGAATTGCTACTATATTTCCGAGCTGGAAACGAATATGGAGACCATGACGGAAAAAACCGTGAAAGAGTTGAGAGAGCAGAGTGGCTTAAAGCAGGAGGAGTGGGATGCAAAGCTGGAAAGCATCTTGCAGCGCTTGTTGGGAGAGGAGGAGACGGAGAGCGAATCCTCTTCCTAAGAGTTGAGACTGTGAAAGAGAAGGAAAATGGGAGGAAGTCTATGAGAACAAACAGATGGAAGAAAGGGACGCTTCTGTTTTTGGGACTGTGGGGAATTGCCTCTGTCGGGGTTTTTGAGAGCCAAGCGGCAGAAGCGAGTGGTCCGCAGCTTGCCATTGAACAACAGCAGGCAAGCAGAGAGAGTCAGGAACAGCAAAGACAGGAGGAAATCCAGAGGGAACAGGCCGTAAATGGCTGGAATGAAGGCACAAAGGGCTGGTTTTATCAGGGAACAGATGGTGTGATTTTGACCAATACTATGACTCCAGATGCTTATTATGTGGATGAGAATGGCATTTGGAAACAGGAAGTGTTGACCTTGTTAAACTTAGAGGTTACCGCACCGTCTCGCTTTGTGAAAGCCTCCGCAATGGAAGACTGGGAACCATTGCTTGCGGGATTGGGCTATCTGAGAGAAGAGATAGAAAGGGTGATGCCAGAAAATAGAAGTTTTCATGTGTACAGCGACTCCATTGTGTACCAGAGTATCTCTGGAAAAACAGAGAGCGACCTTTTGAGTCTGGAGAAAGGAAAAAATGGGGAGGGCTATTTCTTGCGTGTCTCCTGTGACCTTGGAAAGGGCGGACAGACTCTAAGTACAGCCGCAGACTATGACTATCAGGTATTTCGTTTTCTGTGTGCACAGATTAGCAGTACACCGTCTAGGCTTGCCGCTGCTATCTATGAGAGTTGGCAGGGAGGAAACGGATATGGCTTAGAGAGGGAGAAGGAGAAGGCTGTGGGAGATGCACAAATCAAATATTATGCGGAGAACGGCTGTGGAGTCTATTCCATTGTTCCAAGGTAGAGAAAAAATACGGAATTCTTGCGAGAAAGCAGAAGAACACAGATAGAAGGAGCAGTAGCAGGAAAAAGACTCGCAGGGAAGGAAGGGAGTACAAGGCAAATGAAAGAGTTGAGGGTTTCGGCAGAAGTTGAGCAGTTAGAGAAAGTGCAGGAATTTGTGGAGAGCGAGCTGGAGGGGTCAGGCTTTAGTATGAAGCAAATTATGCAGGTGGAAATTGCGGTGGAAGAGATTTTTTGTAACATCGCAAACTACGCCTATCATCCCACCGAAGGGGAAGCTTTGATTCGCTGCAGTCTGGAGGACGACGATAGCCTGCGTATTGAGTTCATTGATTCTGGAATGCCCTACAATCCTTTGGAGAGGGAAGACCCCGATATCACTCTGAATGCAGAAGAAAGGGAGATTGGCGGATTGGGGATTTTCCTGACTAAGAAGCTGATGGATACGGTGGAATATCACCATGAAAGCGGAAAAAATGTTCTGGTAGTGAAGAAGAGCAAAGGTTAAAGACTTGAAAAGCTAAAAAAGCTTAAGCGATTTAAGAAACTGAAAAAGTGGAAATGGTAAAAAATACAGAAAAAGAAGGAGCGGGAGGAAAAAATGGAGATTGAGAAGAACGATATCGGTGATGTGTTGGAACTGCGTTTCAAGGGGAGATTGGATACTGGAACGGCACCTCAGCTGGAGCAGCTTGTGAAGGAGGATTTTGAAGGGAAGAAAAAGGTAGTTCTGGACTTTGCTGCTTTGGATTACCTTTCATCTGCAGGACTTCGAGTGTTGCTTTTGGCACAAAAACTGATGAATCGGCAAAAGGGGAAGATGTGCATTCGTCATGTCAATGAGAACATCATGGAGGTGTTTGATATGACAGGATTTGCAGATATTTTAACGATAGAAACTTAAAAATTTCTCCAGTAGGAGAAGGGGAAGGGGAAGCTGTGATACAGCTGGAAAGCAGGAGGAGAATAAGATGGCAGGAAACAAAGTAGATAAATTGGTTAAAAAGTTCGATGAAGATGCACGGGTACAAGCACAGGCACGAGCAGAGGCAGCCTTAACACCAGACTTGCGGCGGTATGATGATGCCATCAAAGGAGGGAGGCTTTCAGAGGTTTTTGATAGCATTCTAGGGGCAATCCCCAAAGATAATTCTTTGAATGAAGATCCAGATTATAAGAACATCTATATCGATGGAAAGAATGCTTTTGAGACATATCAGGCACAGTTTGGAGATGATGCAGATCGGATTAAGAGGCAAATTATGAACGATCTGATGGATGGTTCTCATAGAGTGGAAGTTGTTAGGCTTGAGAACATGGGAGCAAATATCCCCCCACGGATTTCTTTCCTGCCTCTGAAGCCTGATTTAACATATTTGGATGAAACTCAAAAGAAGAAATGGTATCAGTCCTCAAGAGTGAAAACACAGAAAGGGCTTTGGGAGAAAGATCCACGTGCAGAGGAACGGCATCGGGAAATGGAAAAACATGCTTCGGAACGCTATGTGGCACGCCATAATGCTCGTCTGATTAGAGGAGAAGAATATAAAAAATATATGAGCAAATGGCATGATGATATGGATAAAACCACGAATGAAACCGTTGCCGCTCATAAAGCCTCTCCAAGCATCATGGAAGCAAAGGCAAAGTTAGTTGAAAAAGAAAAGTTGGAAAAAAAGTGGATCAGTTTGAAGAATGAGGCTTTTCAAAATGAGAGTGCATTTAATGCTGATGCTAGCAAAAAAGAGGAATTAAAAAAGCTAGATCAGGAGATTATGGGAATGACTCTTTCTGATAATCCTACACCTTCAGAGAGATTTCGTTATCTGCAAAGGAGTAAGATCTTTTTGGAGGCTGGATATGATTTTTCAGTCAATGCCCTTGAGTCTGCTATAAAAACGGATATAGATATAAGCAAAAATAGGGATACTATGTTTAATTGTAGCCAAAAACTTAAGGCAATCGAGGAACTCTATAATAAGCAGAAAGGGCTTACACAAGAGTATATGGGGGATTATATTAATTCTTTGCCCGCAGAGGAGAAAAGAAAGTTCGAGCAAATCGAGCAGTGGAAAAATGATTTTACGCGACGGTCATCGCAGACTCCAGATTCTCCTATTTCGGATATGGATAGTCAGTATATGAGCGATTATTTACAACTTCAAACAAAAGCAGCTCACTACAAAGCTGGTAATGTGGATCAGAGGATACTACAGACCATTGAAGAGGACTTAGAAAAGGTGGGTATGAAGGAGATTTCTAAGGATGCCGTTGACCAACAGATTTACATAAAACAAGATAAGAATTTTAGGCAAACTTTTGGAAAGGATGTTGATGAATTTGCTGCTTTGCATAACTCTACTGCATATTTTGAAGGTCATTTCTCTAGAACATTAACGGGGCTTGGGATTGTAACTGGCTTACTCTTAAATGAAGGTCATAAAATCACGGACATTAATGATCCGACAAAGCTTTTAGATGAAAAACATAAAGCGGCGGAGCGTTTGGAAAATGCACTGGGAGCCATTGATGATCCAGAACATCCGGGGCTTGTGAGGCCTTACAGCCTCAAGATGCCAGATAATGGAGGAGAAGAAGAAATAGGAGCTTTGCTAGCTGACAGTGCAAAGGGATTTTCTAATCTAGATTTGCCGCAGGTAGTAGAGGAGGTAACTGGATTAAAAATAGAAACAAAAGAGGATTTAAAAGAGGCTTTTGAAAACCGTTTGTATATGCCGAAGATAGCAGCAGCTCTTCAAATGATTTCTCCAGCACAACAAGAAGTTCATAAATTGGTTCAAGATTTCTTGCCATCTTGGGTGATTCTCGATAAGCAACCGAGCGGTGCTGAATTTGATGCAAGCATGGACAAGAAGCCAAAATGGGTATGCCCGATTTATAGTGCCTTCCTTGACCATATGTCAGATGAAGATCTAAAAAAGAGAGAAAACAGTGCTCAAGTTATGGATTCTTTGCGTGAAGAAAATAGGCTGGAGAACATGGTTCAGCATTATGCAGGGAAGAAAGAGCTTTCAGACAAAGACTTGATGCAAACGCAAATGCTTTTAGGCGAGGTGTTGCAGGAAGTAGCGGAGAAAGGAAAGATGGAGAACGGGAAACTGGCTCTGGGAGATGTAGATACATTTAGTGACTATCATAGTTTGTATGCAAGAAAGTTTAAAGAAGCATTTGGGAAGGATCGCAATAGGCAGAATGATATGCTTAAACAGGGAAAGAAATATAACGAAGGTATGTTGGATGAGTCGGAATTCGCTGCTTTGCGAGATAGACTGGTACCAGCGTCCGAGGTAACAAAGCTAAGAAAGACGGAACAAGAGAGAAAGCAAAGCCGAATTAACAGTATGAATAATTACGTAGAAACAGTGAAGCGTGTTTTCTCTAGGATAACCCCAACGGATAGAGCGAATAAGAAGAAGCACGCAGAAGCCGTAAAAGCTTCCACACGAAAGATGAGCTTCTCGAAACTCTGTTCTGGTACTGAAACAGCCAAAGCACAGGGTAAAAGTAACGCAGCAAACCAGAAGAGTAGCACCAAGGGGATGGACAGTAAGACAAATGCAATCAAGAGTCCAGAGGTGTCAGTCAGAAGGAAGTAACTAGCTTAGCTACAAAACCTTCATGCACCCGACTGATGGATGCACCACCTCCCCATGAAAGTCTGTCGGGTGCACTTGGCATTCCTGAACTTAGTGCTGCCTATCGGCAGCGGGACTTTCACAGTAAAGAAATAAAAGGTTTTTGGCGAGATTTATGAGAAAGAGGAGGAAGACAGATGGGAAACCCAAGCGAAAAGGCATCGTTATCATATGTAGAGGCAAGAACCCAGTATTTGGAATCGTTGAGAGACATACAGAAGAGTAAAGCCGAGAGAGAAGAAGCAAAAAAAAACCTTGAGAATAGCCAAAAAAGGGAACAGTATGCAGAGGAAGCCATGCTCTACTTTGAAGAAAATAAGAGTACTTGGGAGAGCAATAAAATAACTGTGATGGACGTTAGAGAAGAACAGACCAGAAAACTCCAAGAAAAGCTAGATGCCCTGTTTGGAAGGACAGTAGAAGTTAGTATAGAGGAGTTTAATTTAGGTATGATGCCAGAAAGTCTGAATGATATCATAAAAGCAGTGGCAGAAAATACTATAATTCAGTCAGGACTTCAAAAACGACTTCAGCAGATTTTTGGGAACGAAGTGAGGAAGCACCCAGAAGCGAAAGCAAAGTTGCAACCAGAAGCGGATGCTCAAGAGCTAGCAAATGGAATCCTATACTTGGCTGACCTGTACAATGTTAATAAGGCGGAGGCGGCACTTGATATAAAAAGGAAACGGGGGTTGTCTTTTGATAAATTGAAGAAATTAGAGCCAGTAGAACAAGAGCAGGTGACAAAGATCATTGACCGTCTCATCGGGGAAAATCATGAGCCAAATAAACCTGTACAATCTCTCTCAGATTATGATTATGAAAGGCATCAAGAAATAGATAAATCTACGGGTTTCCTATGGAATAGAAAAAAGAAAACAAGGGAGGTAGAAGAAGAGAAGAGGAGATTAGAAGAAAAGAAAGCATTTATTAAAAGGATAGTACAAGAGGCCAAAGAACGGGGAGAAGAATATAAGAGGACGCTTGAAGCAGGTCTCAAAAGAACAGATCTTTTAAAAATAATAGAGGAGGAGAATAAAAGCAAGAAATCTCAAGTGAAAGAAATCGAAATGGTGGAACAGAAGATAGCGGAATCTGTTCCTGGAGAAGCCAGAAACAAGAAGGTTGACAAAGAACTAGAAGAAAACAATCCTTGGAAAAACGAAGAGGAAGAAACCAAAAAAGAGTTTAAAACTGCTTCCAGAAAGAGATTTTTTTATGAGCTAGCTTTAGATATGACAGAGGGGATGGTAGATACACTGAAAAAGGGAATTGTTGTCATTACCGATGGAGTAATTCAAGCACCCTTACAGGAACTGCAGCAAAAAATAGCTCAGGAAGAGCAAGCATTGGAGCAGAAAAAAAGAGACATTGCTGCTGGTTCAAATGTGAAAACAGTCAATACTGTAGTGTTAACTGAAATAGTAAAAGAACATGACACTCAGATCGAAAGCATTGGAAAAATGAAAGAGGAAGCCAGAAGACTAGAGAAAGTGGAAAAGGAGAGAATAGAAGAAAACCACAAACGTTTGCACTATGGTGTTGTGGAAGCAATGCCACCAGTGGAAAGGAGAAAAGGAAGCGAAGAAATCATCAGCGAAATCCAAGGAAAAGTAAGTGAAGGGAATCTCGCAGCTCAAAATGTGTGTAAAAATGATGCGCAAAAGAGAAATGATGATTTGCAGGCTACCATAGATGATGTAGAGAAAGAATTACAACAAGAAGCAGATTATCGGGAGTTACAGTCTTGTATTCAAGAAGTTTCCAAAGTATTTACCGATCATTCTTTAAATAACTTGGAGACAGCGATAACGGTATGCCAAAAGGTTTACCGATTGGCAAATAAGATTATGGGTAGAGGAGGAGATAGTGAGCAACAAGAGGAGCAATCCGAATTTCAGGGCTTAGAGGCTCCTCTAAATGCCGTAAAAACCGCCTTGCAGTCAAAGGAACCTCAAAATCGGGATGAATTGCGAAACAGTATCTTAGAAATCGGTGAACTCTTGGACAATAAGCTTTCTGAATTGCATGATAATGTAAAAAGCAACACATTAAGAATTCAAAGAGAATGTGCGGCTCTGGAGAATAACTTCATAGGATTAAAAGAACGGGAAACAGAATTCTCAGAATGGAGAAAAGGTAAAGAAGAGGATACAGCAACGCTTATGATCCAGTTTACGAAGGAGCAAACTGAAAAATGGAGTGACGATTTTGATAATGTGATTGAAGCTCAGGAAAAAGGAATACAAGCGGCAAAAGATATGCATACTGAGGAGCAAAAAAATATCGCAGACGCAACGAAAAAATTGGAATCTTTTACTGACAAGGATCAAGAACTCTCTGAAAAAGAGGATCAGCTACACCATGCCTTTGCACAGACTGTCAAACAAAACATCGGAGAAAAGAAGACCTACCGTACGCTTTCCAAAGAGGATGTGTTTGCTGAAGAGGGACCAGAGGATTTTAGTTTCTTGTCAAAATTGACAAAAGTTAATATGTCAGCAGGTATGAATTTGGACAAGGCAATGGAGGCATTTAGAAAAATTCATATCAATGGAGTCAATGCTGTGATGTATTTTAACCTAGAAGAGCGGTATCAGAAAGCCATGGTAGATGAGACAGAAGCGAATAAATTGATTCGTGGTCTGCCAGATTATGGTTCCAAAATCAAGGAAGCGTTACAGGCAACTTTTGAAAAGCCTTCGCAGAAGCCTACGGGCTATGTGGCAGGATTGGTGGGACAGAGCATTGCGGTGGAGAACGATTCCCTTCTTTTGTCAGCAGTCAAACTGAAACACGAGGTTCTTTCAAAAGATGAAGTAGCAGCATTGAAGGGACAGGAACGAGAAGATTATGATAGAATTAGCTCCTTTAATCGCTATACGGGCATGATAACATCCAGTATGAATGAGATAAGGGAAGTGGTTGCAGAGTCGGAGTTAAAGGGAAGAGAAAAGCAGACCGTAAGAGATAAAGCATATTCCCAAGCTGTGTACAGAAGTAGAAATATCTTTGCCAAGACGAATGTGGAGAAAGCGGGAATGAGCAAATAATGCTAAAAATGGGTAAAATTGTTTCTGTTTTGTTTTGCAAAAATTCGTTACATTAATAGCAAGGGTTAAGGACATACTGTATGTATGATGGTGCAGTATGTCCGAATGCAAGACAAAAGGAGAGAAGGAGGAGAAATTCCTATGGTGAATTTGAGAGAGAAACCGTTTTATCTGAACGATGAGCAGATCCAGTGGGTGGAGGAGACCATTGCTTCCATGACGGAGGACGAGAAAGTTGGACAGCTCTTTGTGCAGATGAGAAAGAGTCTGGACGAAGAGGTGATTAAGGATACCCTAGATCGCTATCATCAGGGCGGACTTAGATGGCAGGGGGGAGACCGAAATGGTGTTTATAATCAAAATAAGACCTATCAGGCTCATTCCCGTATTCCGCTGCTGATTGCAGCAAACTGCGACAATGGCGGTGATGGCTGCCTCTCAGATGGAACCTTCGTAGCAACGGCAGTGGAAGCAGCAGCTGGTGAGGGTACAAAGACCGCCTATGACATCGGATATGTGGCAGGCCGTGAGGCTTCCAGCGTGGGTGTAAATTGGATGTTCAATCCCTGTGCAGATATCTTTATGAACTGGCGTAACACCATCGTGAATACTCGTTCCTTCGGAGACAATGCAGACCGTGTGATTGAAAATATCCGTGCTTTTATCGATGGGATTCACCAGAGTAATGTGGCTTGCTGCTGCAAGCATTTCCCCGGAGATGGCGTGGAAGAACGTGACCAGCACTTGGTTTTGGGAGTGAATGATTTGAGCGTGGAGGAGTGGGATGCTTCCTTCCGAAAGGTATACCAGACCATGATTGACGAGGGGCTGGAGAGCATCATGGTGGGACACATTGCCCTGCCAGAGATGAGCAGAAAGTTGCGTCCAAACATTGCGGACGAGGACATCATGCCTGCTACCTTGGCTCCAGAGCTTCTGACCGACCTTTTGAGAGGAGAGATGGGCTTTAACGGCGTTGTGATTACGGATGCTTCCCATATGGCAGGTATTGCTTGTATGGAGAAGAGAGAGATTGCAGTTCCGAAGGCGATTGCCAGCGGCTGTGATATGTTCCTGTTCACAAACGATGCTGAGGAAGACTTTGGTTACATGAAGGCTGGTATCCAGAATGGCACCATCAGTGAGGAGCGTTTGAGCGATGCTCTGCACCGCATTTTAGGACTGAAGGCAAGACTGGGACTCTACAAGAAGGAAAATGTGACTCCAGATGCTGCCCTAAAAGAGACGATTGTGGGCTGCGAAGAACATAAAAAATTAGCAGAGGAAGCGGCAGAACGCTGCATCACTCTGGTAAAGGATACCAAGCACTACCTTCCGATTTCCCCGAAGGAGAAGAAACGTGCCCGTCTGGTATTTATTCAGTCCACACCGACCAGCAAGGGCTACAAGGGAGACCCTGTGAAGCAGGTGGTGATTGAGGAACTGGAGCGTGCCGGATTTTCAGTAGATGTGGCTCCAAACTTCCATGACCTTGAGGTTTCTGAGGGCGTGAACCCCATGAATATGTTTAAGATGATGGAGTGCGGAAGCATGAAGGACTTTGCTTCCAAGTACGATGTGGTATTTTTGGTGCTGAATATCAAGGGTTATGCACAGGAGAACAACGTGAGACTGCGTTGGAGCTGCAACCATTCCAGCGAGCTTCCGTGGTATGTGACCGAGGTTCCAACTGTCGGCATCAGCTTAAATTACACCAATCATCTGATTGACGTGCCGCAGGTGCATACCTTTGTTCATGCCTACGGCAGCACCCGCACTTCCATCCGCACAGCCATTGCAAAAATCTGCGGTGAGAGTGAATTTAAGGGAACAGCAAGCGATACCGTATTCTGCGGAAAGTGGGATACTAGACTATAAACCCCCTAAAAAGTAATAAATAGCTTCAAGGAGAGACCGGATGGCAGTGCAGTATCAGCCATTCGGTTTTTCTGTTGCCTTTTCGAGCTATCTTTTTCGAGAGGCCTTTCTACCTGTTCCTTTTTAAATTTTTCTTTCTTAAGTTCTTTTCTTTCAATTTTCTGAAATTATTATGAAGTTATCGCCAAACCTTTTTCTTTATGATATAATACGATGATAGCGGGTTTCTGGGTATCAAGGATGCCCGTTTGGCAACGACCGAAGTGGAGCATAAACCATTCTATGTAGAGCACAATTCAGTATCATAGGAGTCATAGGAGTCAAAAATTAAGATTCAAAAAGGATGATGTCAAGAAAGAAAAAAGATGCTCTTTACGAACACTTGTGTTATGATATATAATGGAAAAATGACAGGAGGACGGTTCTGTGCTGGATGAAGAGAGAGTGAAGCTGATGGCAGAAATTGCCGTCTATGAGAAGAAGCAGCACCGAGAATTGAAGATGGCGGGGAATTATTTTAAAAGTGACTATGTAGGCAGTCATATGTTAAAGTCTTTCGTCATATATACAATGGGATTTTGTTGTGTGTTGGGCATTCTTTTTGTCTACCGTGCCGACACGATTCTGGAAAATCTGAGTTTTGACGGTTGGGAATCCTTCCTGTTTTTGTGCGGTGGGATTTACCTTGCTGGACTTGTTTCTTATCTTTTGCTTGTGAGAAATCTTTATAAAAAGCGTTACGAGAAGGCAGCGAGGGCAATGCGTTTGTATATTGCGAAGTTAAAGCGGCTGGAGCGTCGTTATGAGTTTCAGGAAAAGAAAAAGGAACTGGCGAAGGGAGAACAAAAACATGGTGAATCTGCTCATCTTTAAAGAGCGTCTGAAGACTTTTTACGGAAAATACGATGTCTATCTGATTGCACTGTGGAAATTTATCCTCAGTTATGTGACATTTTTTATGCTGAACCGGAGCATAGGCTCTATGGCGATGTTGAAGAATCCCTTTGTGGGGCTGCTGCTTGCTTTGCTTTGCTCGCTGATGCCCTATGGAGTGATTGTATCAGTGGCGGCGATTTTCATGTTGCTGCATCTCTCCAGCATCTCGATGGAGCTTGCCCTTGTGACGGGTATACTGTTGATATTGGTGGGGATTTTGTACTATGGCCAGCAGCCGGGAGACAGCATTTTGCTGCTTCTCACCCCTCTGCTCTTTGCTTTTAAAATCCCCTATGCGATTCCGCTGATAGGAGGTCTGGCTTTGGGGCTTTCTTCTGTGATTCCGATTGCGAGCGGTGTGTGCATCTACTACATTCTGCTCTATGTGAAGGAAAATATGGGAGTTTTGACGAACGGAGCACAGACGGAGCTGTTGCAAAAATATTCGCAAGCAATCGACAGCGTGCTGACCAATCCTCATATGCTGCTGATGGCGGCGGCTTTTGCACTGGCCTTTCTTTTTGTGAATGTGCTGCGACGAATGTCCATAAACTATGCATGGATTCTGGCGATAGCAGTGGGCACAATCGCTTTGGCGGCGGTGCTGTTTTTGGGCAGTATGCAGATGAATCTGCGCTTGGACACCTTGGACTTGGTGTTGGGCATGTTCGTCTCTTTGTTACTTGCGGCGGGATATCATTTCTTTGTGTTCGCTGTGGATTATTCCCGAATCGAACATGTGCAGTATGAGGATGACGAATATTATTATTATGTGAAAGCGGTGCCGAAGATTATGGTGACAGAGCCGGATGTGCGCATCCAAAAAATCAGCGGTGCCAGAAGACAGAGTCGAAATATAAGAGAAAGAGACTAGAAAGATGGGGAGAAAGGAGGAGAACACGACGTGGAGCAAATTTTGAATTCCGTAAAAGGATGGAGCAATTTTTTGCCGAGGCTGTCCTTGTCAAATCCATTCACAGACCCAGTTCGCAATATTTTGGAGATAGTGATATTGTCATTTCTGATTTACGAACTTCTGGTATGGATAAAAGACAGCAGAGCGTGGACTCTCTTAAAGGGAATTAGTGTAATCTTATTGTTTACGGTGTTTGCAGATATCTTGGGACTCAATACCATTCTTTGGATTATTTATACCTGTGCGCCGACGGCAATCATCGCTCTGGTGATTATCTTTCAGCCGGAGCTAAGGCGAGCGTTGGAGCAGTTGGGAAGCAAGAATCTTTTGACCAATTTTAGTCTGTTTGAGGACTCCAGCAAGAAGGAGGCCGGACAGTTTACAGATAAAACCATCAACGAGCTGGTGCGAGCAAGCTTTGAGATGGGAAAGGTCTGTACCGGAGCATTGATGGTGATTGAGAGGGAGACCTCCCTGAAAGACATCGAGAAGACAGGAATCGAGGTGGACGGTCTCATCACAAGTCAGCTTCTAATCAATATCTTTGAGCATAATACCCCGCTTCACGATGGAGCGGTGGTGATTCGGGGAAACCGTGTGGTGGCGGCTACCTGCTACCTGCCCTTATCGGACAATATGATGATAAGCAAGGAGTTGGGAACCCGACACAGGGCCGCTGTGGGAGTCAGTGAGGTGACGGACAGCGTGACCATCGTGGTGTCCGAGGAGACCGGTTTTGTCTCTGTGGCAAAGGGCGGGCGTTTGACCCGCAACATGACGCAGGAAGAGCTGCGAGAAGAGCTTTCCAAGTTAAAGACAAACCAGACCGAATCAAGACGCTTTGGAAGATTGAAAGGGAGACAGAAAAATGAAAGAAAGGCTGACAAATAATCTGGTCATTAAGCTGTTGTCTGTTGGAATCGCTTTGATTCTCTGGATTCTGGTGGTGAATCTCTCCAATCCGGTGATAACCAAGGTGATTTCGGATATTCCGCTGGAGGTCTTGAATGAGGACGTACTGACAGACGCAGGACTTACGTATGAGATTGACGGCAAAAAGACCGTATCGGTGACGGTACAGGTGGAAACGTTAAACTATAATAAGATTCAAAAATCAGACTTTAGAGCTTATGTGGATTTGAACAATCTATGGTCTGTGACCAGAACGGTTCCGGTGCAGGTGGAGACGGTGAGCAACAAGGGCCTGCTAAAGAGCGACCCCGTTCCAACCACCGATGTCATCCATGTGGTGACGGAGCCGATTCAGGAAAAAACCTTCCCCGTGCAAATTTACACGACGGGAACCCCATCGGACGGCTACGCACCAGGGACACAGGTGGCAGAACCAAGCACGGTGACGGTGAAGGGACCGGAGTCCCTCGTGGGACAGATTCATTCTGTGGGAGTCACCATAGACATTGAGGGGAAGGATGGCGATGTCTCAGGCAATTCCACCCCGATTTTCTACGATGCCAACAGCCATGAGATTACGGACAGCGACTTTAAGGAGAAGGTGACGGTGGACACCGACCAGATTGCATACACACAGGTGATTCTACGCATTAAGGAATTGGCCTTGAATTTTGAGATTACAGGGCAGGTAGCGGAGGGCTATCGTTTCACTGGAACTTCCAGCGAATATAAGTCGGTTCCGGTGGCTGGATACAAGTCGGTGCTTGCGGAGCTGACCTCGTTGCAGATTTCAGACCCAGAACTGAGTCTGGATGGTTTGACTGCAGATAAGACCGTGAGAATCGATTTGAATAAATACCTTCCGAGTTCCTCTTTGAGTCTAGCGGGAATGGAAAGCAGTATCATTTCCGTGACTTTGCGGGTGGAACCTCTGGTAAGTCAGGATTATACGCTCTCAACGGCAGAAGTGACGATGACGGGGCAGGACAGCGACTACACCTATTCCTTTGATGAGAAGACCATTGAGGTGACGGTGCAGGGACTGGAGGAGGACTTAAACCAGTTGGATGCGTCGCAGTTGCGAGCTACGATAGATGTCACCAACATGCAGGAGGGAAGCAACGAAGGAAGCTTGGCCTTTGATTTGGATGATAGTTTTGTGGTGCAGAGTTATTCGCCGTTTACCATCACCGTGACAGCAAAGAACAATGCGGCATCCCCGTCGCAGCAGACAACCGGAGCCAACACGGCATCGGAGAGCGACGGCATAGAAGAGACGGAAACACAGGAATAGAACCGGAATAGAATAGAAAACTTAGGGGAGGAAAGGACATGGTTAGTCGGAAGGTAGTGGTAAGAAATGAAACCGGACTTCACCTGCGGCCCGCAGGGGTTCTGTGCAATTTGGCAGAGCAATTTCAATCATCCATTCGCTTTCAAACCGGAGGCGGAGCCTCGGGCGGCAACGCCAAGAGCGTTCTGAGTGTGTTGGGGGCTTGCATCCGACATGGAGATGAGCTGGAATTTATCTGTGAGGGAGCCGATGAGGCGGAAGCCCTGAAGGCCGTGGTAGACGCGGTGGAGCAGGGATTGGGCGAGGAGCTATCACACTGAGAGCAGGCAGGGCAAGAAGAGGACTTGCCGAGAGTGCCTGCAGTAGGTGAAGCAAATACATAAGTGTCCCCCAAAAAGAGGGGATAGAAAAAGAGAAGGAAGTAAGAGGAGGAAGTAGCGCATGAAAAAGGGAACAAGTGCATCAGCAGGAATTGGAATCGGCAAGGTAGTGATTATTGAGGAGGCGGAGCTTATCATCCCCAATCACACGACAGCAGATGTGGAGGGAGAACTTGCCAGATTTCGGGATGCAGTGGAAAAGAGTGTCAAGGATGTCAGCGCGTTGGCGGCAGATATGGCAGAGCGTATTGGAGAGAAGGAAGCCGAGATTTTGAACGGGCATCTGATGCTTTTGCAGGACCCGATGCTGACCGATGGTGTGGAGAATGAGATTAAGACCAGCGGAACTTGCTCAGAGGCAGCCATTGAGTCTGTGTTCAATATGTATGCCGATATGTTTGCGTCCATGGATGATGAGCTGATGCAGCAGCGAGCTACAGACATGAGAGACATCAAGACCAGAGTGCAGAAAAAACTGCTGGGAATCGAGTCGGTGAATGTGTCTGCCCTGCCTTACGGCAGTGTGATTTTAGCGGAGGACTTGACTCCTTCCATCACAGCAGGCATCAATCCGGCCAATGTGACCGGTATTGTGACCGAATTGGGAGGAAAGACTTCCCACACAGCCATTCTTGCGAGAGCACTGGAAATTCCGGCTGTGGTTGCCGTTGGCGGCATCATGAAAGAAGTAAAGAACGGAGACGACATTGTCTTGGACGGCGAGAGCGGCATTGTGATTGTGAATCCACAGAAGGAAGTTCTGGCTGAGTATGAGGCAAAAAAAGAAAAGTATCTCAAAGAGAAAAAAGAACTGGAAAAATTCATTGGTATGCCGACTGTGACGAAGGACGGTGTGAGCGTGGAGCTGGTAGCCAACATCGGAAAGCCGGAGGATGTGGACAAGGTGCTGCAGTATGACGGTGAGGGCATCGGTCTGTTCCGCACGGAATTTTTGTTCATGGACAGAACTTCCATGCCAACCGAGGAGGAACAGTTTGAAGCTTACCGCAAGGTGGCAGTGGCCATGAATGGGAAGCCTGTTATCATTCGTACTTTGGATATCGGAGGAGACAAGGAAATCCCGTACATGGGTCTGAAGAAGGACGAGAATCCTTTCTTGGGCTACCGTGCGATTCGCTTCTGTCTGGACCGAAAAGAGGATGTGTATAAGCCACAGCTTCGTGCCTTGCTTCGTGCCAGTGCCTACGGCAACATCAAGATTATGATTCCGCTTGTGACCTGCATTGAGGAGTATCGTGAGGCAAAGGCTCTGATTGAGGAGTTGAAAGCCGAGTTGGATGCCCAGAACATTGCTTACAACAAGAACATTCCGGTGGGCATCATGGTGGAGACGGCTGCAGCTTCCCTGATTGCAGACATTTTTGCAAAGGAAGTGGACTTCTTCAGCATTGGAACCAACGATTTGACTCAGTATACCATGAGTGTAGACAGAGGAAATGACAAGATTTCTTATCTGTACTCCACCTTAAATCCGGCGGTTCTGCGCAGCATTCAGAGAATCATCAGCTGTGCAAGAGAGGCTGGTATCATGGTAGGAATGTGCGGAGAGGCGGCAAGTGACCCATTGATGATTCCGCTGCTCTTAGCATTTGGACTGAATGAGTTCAGTATGAGTGCTTCCGCACTTTTAAGCTCCAGAAAGCTGATTTGTGGATACGACAGCAAGGAGTTGCAGAGTGTTGCAAATAAGGCAATGAGTTTTGCCACAGAGGCTGAGGTGCGTGCATTTATGACGGAGTTTGTTGCATGCAGATAAGGATGGAGCAATCGCCTTTCACCTATATGGTGGTGATTCGTCACAGGCGAATCATGTCCGTTTAGAAACCACTTGGGGGTGCTGCAGTTTTCTTTGCCGCACCCCCTCATTTTCGACAGGGAGCTTGACGCACAGTCAATGCTGCAAGAAGACAAGAAGGGGACGAAGAGTATGGGAATTTATCTGATTTGTTATCTGTCCGCATATCTGTTTGCGAGGGCAGAATATTATTGGCTTTCCGGATTGGTGCTTTTGGGAGCGGCTCTTTGGCTGTACTGGCTTGATTACCGAAACAGTGGCAATGCGTTGCATTTACGGGCCTTATTTGGCCTATTCTGGGTGGGTGGCGAGGGCCTTTCCTGCCTGAAACTCAGCCAGCTGCAAAAGCCGTGGAGCGGGGAAACTTGGTGCTGTTTTCTGGTGGCTTATCTCTGCTTTTGGCTGTCCTTTGAGTGGCTCTCACAGCAGTGGGGGCGGGTGGACCGAAGAACCAGAGAGTCCCGAAATCTGCAGGGAACGGAGAATGGGCTTTATGCAGGTGTGCTTGGCATCACAGGCATTGCCTCCATTGCGTTTCTGATAGAGGCACTGTACTTGGGCTATGTTCCGCTGTTCACGGTCGGCGTACCCCATGCTTACTCCTACTTTCACATCACAGGGCTGCACTACTTTACGGTATCCTGTGTGCTGGTGCCTTCCCTCGCCGTCCTGTATTTTTATGTGGAGAGGGGAAGAGATTCCATGAGAGCGGCGATTGTACTGCTCTGTAGCGTGGTTTCCCTTTTGATTCCGATTTTGTGTGTCTCCCGCTTCCAGTTGATTTTTGCGGTGCTGCTCGCGGTTTTTTCAGGCATTTTGACTCGCAAGCAGGTGCATGTGTTGCTGCTGGCAGGAGGAGCTTTTGGGATGGTACTGTTGTATGTGCTGCTCACAGTTGCGAGGGCACACGATGTCAGCTATTTAAATGGTATTTTTGAGATGAAACGTGCCAACATGCCGATTTTTATCACACAGCCCTACATGTACATTGCCAATAACTATGACAATTTTAACTGTCTGGTCAACGAATTGCCCTCCCATACCTTCGGATTGCGAATGCTCTTTCCGCTCTGGGCTTTGACAGGATTGAAGTTTTTGCTTCCACAGCTTGTAAATTTTCCAATTTTTGTGACAAAAACGGAGCTTACAACCTTGACATTGTTTTATGATGCGTATTATGATTTTGGTATTCTGGGGGTTGGGGTCTTTGCCCTGCTTCTGGGAGCCGTGGCCTACGCTTTGATGCGGGAGGTCAGCAAGATTCAAAATCCGGTGGGATATTTGATTTATGCACAATTTGCCGCCTACCTGTTGCTATCCTTTTTCTCCACATGGTTCAGCAACCCGACGACTTGGTTTTATTTTATCGTCACAGCGGCGGTGTATGTCCTGTGCGGCAGAAGACGATGGCGTTAAGCTTTCGCCACAAGTTTGAAAGAGTGTAAGTGTAAGTTTGGAAGAAGAGTAGAAAGGACGAGAATTATGAAAATTTGGGAAAAAAATATCCGCAAAGTGGTTCCCTATGTTCCGGGAGAACAACCAAAGGGAGAGAAGCTGATTAAGTTAAACACCAATGAGAATCCCTATCCACCTGCCCCAGGGGTGCAGAGAGCTTTGCAGGAGATGGACTGCGATGCTTTCCGCAAGTATCCAGACCCAGCGGCTACGATTTTGGTGGAAGCGTTAGCGAGGGAACATTCCGTGAAACCGGAGCAGATTTTTGTGGGCGTGGGTTCGGATGATGTGTTAGCGATGGCCTTTTTGACCTTTTTTAACTCCGATAAACCTTTGCTCTTTCCAGATGTGACCTATTCTTTTTATAAGGTTTGGGCAGATTTGTTTCAGATTCCCTATGAAACTCCAAAGTTGGATGAGGAGTTTCGCATTCGCATAGAAGACTACCAAAGGGAGAATGGCGGTATTATCTTCCCCAATCCCAATGCCCCCACTGGTTTAGCAGAGCCTCTCTCCTTCGTGGAGGAGATGCTTAAAAGCAATCCGGACTCGATTGTGATTGTGGATGAGGCCTATGTTGATTTTGGAGGGGAGAGTGCCATCGCTCTTTTGGAGCAGTATGAGAATCTTTTGGTGGTGCAAACTTTTAGCAAATCTCGCTCCATGGCAGGAATCCGCATCGGCTATGCCATAGGAAGTCCGAGTCTCATTCGTGCCCTCAACGATGTGAAATATTCTTATAATTCTTACACCATGAATCTGCCCTCTCAGATTTTGGGAGCGGAGGCGTTGAAGGATAGGGCATATTTTGAGGCAAGCACCCATAAGATTATTCAGACCAGAGAGAGGGCAAAGCTGCGTTTAAAGGAATTGGGCTTTGTATTTCCGGATTCCTCGGCAAACTTTATTTTTGCGAGACACCCTCAGGTTTCAGCGGAAGAACTCTTCCTTGCTTTGAAGGAAAAGCAGATTTATGTTCGTTATTTCAAGCAGGAGAGACTGAGCGAGTATCTGCGCATTACCATCGGAACCGATGAGGAGATGGAGCAGTTTTTTGCTTTCTTGGAAGCGTATCTTGCTCAAAAATAAGGCGGTGTAGACAGTGAGAGAGACAGAAGATGCAGGTAAAAAAAGAATTCGGATTTTGCTAAACATAGGCATTCCCCTCTTGTGGATAGGCTTGATTTTGACACTTGGCCCCTATTTGCTGCGGTTTTTCATGCCCTTTGTGATAGGATGGCTGATTTCCATGTTAGCAAACCCCTTGGTGCGGTTTTTGGAGAAACGCTTGAAAATCGTTCGTAGACACAGCTCGGTGGTAATTATTGTTGCCGCATTGGCTTTGGTAATTTTTGCCATCTATCTGGTCAGTAGTCGAGTGTTCTTAGAATTGAGTGCCTTTTGGAAGGATTGGCCCACACTCTCGGCCTCTATCGTTCAGGAGCTGCAGGCGGCCCTAGAAAATCTGAAATCGCTGCTGCACTTTTTGCCGCAGGGACTGCAGGAAAACTTTCAGACTTTCACGGAAAACTTGGGAATGGCGGCCAGTGAGCTGATCAAAAATTATGCAGCTCCGACCGTGGAGATTGCGGGAAATGTGGCAAAAAAGATACCCAACGCTTTTATTTACTCGGTTATCACACTGCTCTCGGCCTACTTTTTCATCGCAGAGAGGGATATGCTGCTGCAGGTGTACCGAAATCTTACACCGGCTTCGGTGCAGAAGTATCTTGGCTATCTGAGACGGGACACCTATCGGGTAATAGGCGGCTATTTTATGGCACAGTTTAAGATTATGTTTGTGGTAGCGGTGATACTGGCGGTGGGCTTTGCCCTTTTGGGAGTCCAGTATGGTCCCCTGTTTGCAGTGTTGATTGCTATTTTGGATTTTTTGCCCTTCTTCGGGACGGGAACGGCCTTGATTCCTTGGGCAGTCGTGAAGATGTTTTCGGGAGAGTATCGCTTTGCCATAGGACTTTTGGTGATTTATGCCGTCTCTCAGATTGTGAGACAGGTGATACAGCCAAAGATTGTTGGGGATTCCTTCGGTTTGCATCCGCTGGTGACGCTGTTGTTTTTGTACTTGGGTTTTCGCTTGAAGGGAATTGCCGGTATGATTTTGGCGGTTCCCATTGGGTTGGTTGTGATTAATTTTTATAAATACGGAGCCTTTGACTCCCTTTTGGAAAATTTGAAGCTCCTGATAGAGGAAATTCAAAAATTCCGAAAAGGAGAGTCTTAGTCTTGGGAGTCTTAGAGCTATCGCTACTTGAGAGCCGTGGGAGAAGCATTTCTCCTGCGGCTTTTGTGGTTTATGTGGCTTATGTGGTTTTTGCCATTTTTGTCATTTTTATCGCTTTTGTGGCTTTTATAGAGATGCCAAGGAAGCACAAAAAGCAGCATAAGGGCAAAGGCAGCAAGGCTGATGGCTAGACTCAATTTGTCCCCGACATCATGCATGGGCGTGTAGAGTTTTCCTGTTACCTTGGCAATCGCTTCCACAACCAGATAGATGGCGAAGGTCTGGGAGGCGAAGAGAGGCAGGGAGTAGCGGCCGCAGTACTGCCAAAAACGGCTGTTTTTAAGGAGCTGTGCCGTAAGCATCAGAGGCAGAATACCCAAAAAGGCGGCTGTAAAGTAATAGGGTGCGGCTGAGTATACGCAGTCGCAGATGTTAACATAGCCAAAGAGCTTAGGCCCAAAGTAGTAGCTGAGAAGCGTGCCAAGGGGAATCAGGACGAGGGATGCTGGACGCAGCTTCTCGAAAATTTTTGTTTGGGTAGCGTAATAGCCTGCAATTACAAAGACGGCAGCTCCAAAGCCGGTGTCTATCTTCCACGGAAGCCTGTCCATAGGAAGAAAGGCATCCACGGCACGGATGTGGGTGGCGATGAAGGCGAGAGCCACCAAAGAGTAGCCCTTTGCGGTCAGGGAGCGGTTTCCAAAGAGGCGGAACCATGTGTAGGAAAACAGCTCGGCCATGAAAAGACCAATCAAAAACCAACACTGTCCGATGTAAAGATTTTTGGGTTGGGCGTAGTAAAAAATCCATGTGAGCTGGTAGCGTAAGCCGTCCTGCAGCACAGGAAGGCGGTAGTCAGGGCGTAGCATACAGATGAGAAAGCCAATGGCAGTAATCATAAAGTAGGGGAGGATACGTTTCTTCCATTTGTCTTTCAGGAAGTGGCGGTAGTTAAGGTACTTTTCTGGACGGAAGGTCATGCCCGACAAAAAGAAAAAAGCGGGCATGTGGAAGGTGAAAATCCAGTTGAACCAGAGACCGTGGGATTCTAGGACATGGCCGAAGACCACAAGGAAGAGGGCGAAGCCCTTGGCGACATCGATTTCGGTTTTGCGTGTTGGCATAGGTGTGCTCCTTTGTGTGATTTTGAATTCTACCCGTTCGCAGGGGTGAGATGGATATCCGCCCGCTGGGCTGTGTGGTGTG
>JAUNGR010000113.1 GCA_030524485.1 bacterium
GCCCAGCCAGCTCAGTACCGGAGCCTTATTTCCTGCTTTGCTCACGGTGTAGGTCACAACCGTATCTTCTGAAAGAACGAAGCTGGTTGCACTGGTCACGGTGCTTCCGCTCACACTCACCTTGTCTCCACTCACGGTCTTTGTGCTTCCGTCTGCCAGTGTATAGCTGATGCTCTGATTGAGTTCTCGGTTCTCACCGCTACCCCACCACTGTTTGAAGCCTGCACTTAAGGTGTAGACACCTGCTTCCAGAGGCAACTGATAAACAATATCGCCTCCATCGTTCCAAACACCGGTATCTCCCTTATCCATAGCGTTGGAAGTTCCTCTTGTGCTGTAATCTCCCTTTCTTCCCCAGCTATCTGTACCCTCTGCCTTCTTGTCGTTTGTTTCATTCTTCAACTCAGGAGCCAGAGTCTTATAAACATCGTAAACGCTGTTGTCTGTTGTACCAGTATCAATAAAATACAACAGATTTGCAGGAACCACTTCTATCTGTACACTTGCGGTCAGGTTCTTTCCTCCGGTCACGGTTCCAACTGCCGTTATGGTACTGTAAGCCGTTCTGGTATCGCTAGATAGCTTCCATGTGATTTCTGCCGCATCATTTTCTGTGCCATCGGCATTGCGAACTTTCACTGTCTTTGGAAGAGTATCTCCCAAATCCTCAATGCCTTCGCCCACCGAAATCGCTGCCATCTTCGGAATCTGGTCCTGAGACAGGATTTCTACCGGTGCATCTTTCTTCAACAGCTTATCCAAAAGAGCCTGATAGCTGTCTGTAATCTCGTTGATCACTTCTTGGTCTACCCCATAGCCAATAGGGTCTGCCAAAATGCTGTTCACCACTTCCAGAGTCCAACGGCTGCTGCTTGCAGCGGTCAAAGCTTCCTGATAATCCTTCCAAGAATCTGGATCGTAGTCGTCCTCATTCAGGTTTTCCATCGTATTCATCACCGTCTGCAAAGCATCCAGTGTCAAATGGCTGCTTGCCGTCTCATTCTTGGAAAGATAAGCGATGGAATCCACACCAAAGCTACCACTTGCGAGAGTTACCTTTACTGTATGCTCGCCATCTTCCAGTCCACGTATTACTAAGTATGGCTGATGGCTCTCTGTCTTGATGGTTGCCATATCGGTGTACATACGCTCACCGTCTACGTCCACATTTACCTTTGCACTTCCGCCATTTGGACCAATTAAGGCAAAGCCAGTTCCATCAAAGGTGTAGCTTACGCTTGCACCTACACTGGAGGTCTCGGAATAACTTCTCTGAGAGTAGTTGCTTCCCTTCTGGTTAACATGGCTCCAGCTTCCTTCGTATACCAAGGTCTGCTCGCCTGCCTTATCGCCATCCCACTCCTTCATGTGCAGGTTGTCATGCACCATGGTGAAGTAAGGGGTGTAACCTGGAACGGTCTCCACCTTCAGATTGTCAAACTCACCTGCCGTCCAAGCAGCTCCTGGAAGTCCCACGCCAAGCATGATACGTCCTTCCAACTGCGGATTCGAGTCTTTGTAGCTGTAAATCTCATTTCCTTCAATATAAGCAGTTACGGTGTCACCAGCCACTTTCAGAGCTACGTTGCAGGCCTCAGCATTCTTTACCTTCACAGTACCCTTTGCAATCTCTGAACTGTATCTTCTAAGAACCCACTCTCCGTTGCGGTTCAGAGCGATGTTATAAGCAGACATGGAAACCTTGTTGTCGCCACCACCTGCAGCACCTCTCTGACGTGCACCAAGCAACAGAGATTCACTTGTGGAATTCAAGTTAAAGTCTACACTTACCTTATAGTTCATCCAGCGGTAGTCACCCAGAATGGTCGCTGGTTCGCCACCGTTCCATCTTCCACCACCGGTCTGGCCATTCATTTTCAGAACGCCATTTCCGCTCTCATCCATCACAACCTCAAAGGTTCCGTTGGTATCCTGTGTGTACAGAGGATAGAAACCATCCTCGCCACCGCGGCTCTCAATGAAGCTCTCATCGGACTCCACAATCTCCCCATTCTCGTAGCTTGTGACGTTCGGCATGTTCTCATAATCGAAATCATCGGCATACAGATAGTTGTCTGTGGTATCCTGTTTCTTTCCGCTCTCATCGGTATCCAGAACGTATCTTCCATCCTCCGTTGCAGTCGGAAATGCCAGTTCTTCTTCCTTTGCATCCATATCCAAGCTGGTTACGGTTACGATGGACCATGGTTTCACGGTCAAATCGTAGCTGCCATCTGGATTTGCAGTCAAATGCTCTACACACTTCATGTAGTTGGCATTGTATATATCTCCCTCATCTGCCTCACGGGTCTCCCAAACCTCAAGTTCTGCACCCTCTGGCAAATTCAAATCCTTAGGAGAAATCCTATAATTCTTAGTCTTAGCACTGTCATTGCTGATAATCACAGAGAAGTCGGACTTATCTGGTGCAGCCAGCGTCATATACATCTGTCCACCATTACGGCCGTTTACAGGGTTCGTTCCTGTCGCCTCACTCATGCTGGCTCCTGGAAGTGCACGCCATACCACATTTTCATCCGGAGTGTCATATTCCCAACCAGTCACAGCAAACTTGCTGAAGTGCTCCATGATATTCAAGGCACCATCGTAGTTTACATAGCCAGACCATGGGTCACGAGCTGCCATTACATCTTTGTAGTTGTACTGTGTTCCCTCATAGAAAGCACCAAAGGTTGGCTGATAAATAAAGTGGGTACGTCTGGAATTCACAAAACCTTTGATGATGGTATTTGCCATCTCCAGCGGGCTTCCGTTTCCGCCGATGCCTGTTCCAGGGTCTCCGCCATCCACCATATTGTTGTTTGGACGGTCTGCAGTAGAACCAAAGGTTGCCTGTGCCTCACTGTTCCAGATTTCCTTGTCAAATTCCTCTGCCAACCGCTTAAAGCTGCCTGCCGAATCGTCATTGGTATTATAGTGATATCCTACAATGTCCACTGCCTCACGCAGAGCCGCATCGCCCGTCATCTGAGAACCAGCTGCACTTGGAACGCCCACCTCATCGGACATGATAATCTGTACTTCATGAAGCTGCTCTGCCTCTCCCTCACGGAAACCTGCCACAGAGCTGTCTTTGCTTATCATACCCTCGGTATCATTTATCAACCAGTTATGGAACTGCTTCAGATAATTGACATCATCTGCACTCTCATTCTTTCCAGGGCTTACCATGTCTACCATGTAGCCATACTCACGATTTGCAGCCAAAATGGTATTCTTAATCCACTTATACAGATTATTCCAGTTACTGCCTACCCAACCTGGAGTCTCCCAATAAAGAAGGCTGACCTTAACATCCGGATTAATCTTCTTGGCATCGGCTGCCAGCTGGAAGCCTGTCACACGGCTCACATCCGGATACTCATCAGCGGTACGCATCGTACAAGCCTGAGAACCGGTGGAGTTGTTCTTATCGTTGCCCATCTCAATCTTAACATGCTGCATGATGGGATTCTCGCCACCAAAGAGCAGTTCCAACATCTCCCAGTACTTCTCTGGATTCTGTGCCTTGTAATCCAACAGAAGGGAGTTGGTACTGTTACAATCCAGAACACCGAAGCCCTTGAAAGTAAGACCATTCATGTTCTTTGCGGCCTCTTCCACTTCAGAACCATCAATCACAATTCTGGTCACATCCTGCTTCTGGCTGTTCTTATATTTCGCTCTCTCCACGGTCTCAGCCGCTGCCGTCTCCACATCGGTCTTTGTGCTCTCCACAACGATGTTGTCGTACTTTCCATCACGCATAAAACCTGTGCCGTAGGTGATACCAAAACCAGCAAGCAAGTCCTCCTGCTCACTGAGCTTAAATCCCAGAGCTGCACTCTCCGTCATGGTCTCGCCGTCTGCCACCAGAGTCACATAGCCCTGCGTGTCATCTTCCTCGTACAAAACAGCCACCGAATGCCAAGTTTTAGTATCCAACTGCGTATCCAAGGCAATATCGGTTTCCTTCTCTCCTGCCTTTACTCGCAGAACTGCACTCTCATCTGACTTTCTTGGAATCAGGCGGAAATGATTCTCGCTGTTTCCAAGCAGCAGTGCAGACGTATTGTCATGAGAACCATTAAAGGAAAAATCCGTGTACCAAGTGAACTCGGAGGTCTTAAAATAATTCGCTGCGTTCTCAATCACACCTCCGCCATTTGCCGGACTATTTCCTCCACTAATCCAGCTCTCGCTGACCACAAGCATCTTTCCATCGCCAAAATCGTTCTGCAGACTTGCACCCGTTCTTGCCGTCACCAGTCCTTGGTCTTCCAGAGCCTCTGCCTCTCCCCACTTTGCGAACAGAGTCAAGCCTTCCTCCGGAACCGTATCCTTAGAGAAATTCCAGCTCTTTGTGCATTCTGCATCCTGATACCACCCCTTGAAAGCAAAACCTTCCTTGGTCGGGTTGCTTGGTGCTGTCAGCTTGATGCCCGGCATCACTGCCATATCCGCAATCTCAGAACCGCCCTGTGTATCAAAGCTTACGGTCACCATCTCAGACGGATCGGCTTCTGCTACTGCAATCCAGCTCACCAGTGCTGCCTGACCTGCTGTATTATTGATGGAGTAGATAACCGTCTGTGCCTCCGTCAAGGTAAAGGTATAATTTATGGTTCCCGTTCCATTAATACTGCCAACATCCAGCACCGTATCGCCATAACGCAGCGTCATACTCATGGGACGATCCTTTGGTGCCCACCAATCCACATGTTCTGAGGTGATGGTATAAGTTCCTGCCTCCAGTGCAAAGTGGTACTCTAAAGGTGTATTTGCCTTATTGTCTCCATAAATACCGGTGTCTGTCTTGTTTGCCGCATCCATATTACCCTTTGTCCCTATGGTGCTACTATAAGTATAACCCCAGCCAGCAGACTCATCCCACTTGCCATCTGCCTTATCATTTTTCAGTGTATCGCTCAGGGCTGCCATCGCCTCGAACGGAGGGGTGGTATCTCCAGCACCATTGTCAATAAAGTACAACAAATTTTTCGGAATGACCTCAACCGTATAGCTGATTCCCTCCGTACTCTTTACGGTCACAGTGCTGTAAGCCTCTGAAAAATCTTCCTCGCTCACGCCCTCTTCCCACTCCACATCCTCTACCTGCGGAATCTCTCCGACAAAGGTAGCGATATGTGTGCTCGTGCTCTTCTCATCTTCCACACGCAAAGCATTGGATGCAGTTGCCCGAGACGCATTCGAGGCACTCGCCGTCTGCAGCTCCTCTCCCTCGTCTCCATTCTCCATCATTCCCTCTGCAGTCTGTCCGTTCAGCGGTACATCCTGTGCAGCATTTGCCGGCAATGCCGGAAGTACATTTGACATGGTCATACTCATGCCAAGCATCAAACTAACAACTTGTTTTTTCTTCCACATAGCTCCTCCTACTTCTTTCCAGAATATCCTTTCTTCCGAAAACTCCTTTGTTCACCTGTCAGCAGATTTCCTATCCATCTTCTGCTTTCTGTCACTAATCTTAGCACAGGTCTTCGCCCTAGATTTGTAACTTTTTGTGGAGTTTATCTCAACTTTTTTTGGTTTTTCCGAAAATATGTAAAGGAAACCTGTATTTTCTTCCGTTTTTTATGTCATTTTTCACAAATACCACACATTTTCTTCCACATTTTTTTGCTTCTTGTAAAATTCAATGAATTTCCTGTCTTATTTCTTGTCTTTTTTATTCTTCTTTTCTAGCATCAGTGGACAGGGGACATACGCCTCCATCGTCTGCCTTCAAAATGACCAGCTTCTCTCCGCTTGAGGTCACAGAGTCAGGTAAAGATGAAAAGTCAAAAGACTTTTTGTGCCTTCTCCCTCTGATATTCCTTGGGAGAACAGCCCTTATACTTCTTAAACATCTTAGAAAAATAGCCCGCACTAGAATAGCCTATCATATCGGCAGCCACCGACACCTGAACCCTCGAATTTTCCAAAATACGACAGGCTTGCTCAATCCGAACCTGATTCAAATATTCCACAAAAGACTGTCCCGTATGGCGGGCAAAAGCGGAAGACAGATAGGAATAATTATAATTAAAACTCTTGGCTATCTCTGCAAGGCTGAGAGGCTCAAAATAATTGTTCTTAATATATTCCAAAATCGTCTCCATCTCTAAATCCCCCTTGGCCGCACGTTTGGGCTGCATACTTACACTGACCTCTTCCTCACAAACCCGCAGCAAGTCCTCAAAATGCTCCGCTTCCAAAACCTTATGCTTCCAATCATAAAGAAGCTCCACCCCCTGCTCCTTATCCCTATATCTCAAAAAACGCAATCCCTCCTCCAACACGGTAAAACGCAGCAAATCACAGTCCAAGCGTTCTTCTCTTCCCTTTTTCAAATACTGTAATAGCACCTTCGCCGCCTGCACGAAATCCGCTTTTTCCAACAACTTCTTATAATAAGAATGCGGAAATTCCTCCTGCCAGAACTTTTGAATGTCCACGCTCTCTTCTTCCAAAAAAACATCCGCCTCTATCTCATAAAATCCCGCATGATACAAGCTCTCCTCAAACCGCTTTATGCTCTCCCCCGTCCACTCTCCTTTGCCCCGCAGCTGTGACACGAACACCGGATTCTCAAAATTTGTCCTGTCAATGCCCTGCACGATGGAACGTGTGTCCTGCCAAAATTCTCTTCTCTTGGAAGCCAGCGTCTCCACCGCAAACATCAAAAAGCCCCTCTTCGTCCTCTCCTTGTGACAAAGATAGCCCTTTTCCAAGAATTGCTTTCGCATCATGCCATACAGATAACGAGCCTTTTTGCAGTCTATCGAGGACCTTCCCATCCAAACACCTATCCAAAGCACACGATTCTCTCTCAAACGATTCCTCGCTGCCCTTCCACTTCTCTCCTGCCAAGCCTGCTCCAGCACATCCGCCAAGGTTTCCTCACTCACCTCAGACTTTATCAACACAACTTGATTCTCCTCCACCAGCACCTGCTGGCGTTTTTTTTCTTCCTTGGAAGATAAGAGTAAAATTTGCGTCATTTTCGGATAGCACTCCAAAAAAACATCGCTCAAAGTCCGGCCATTCTCCGCAGACAACTTATGGTCCAGCACCACAAACTCCGGCTGCAGCTCCTCAATCTGCCTCACACAAACCGCAACATCCGAAGTTTTTCCAAGCACCTCTGGACGAATCGGCAAATTCAGCGTCTCCAGCATGGTTTCCAAAGCATATAACATAATTTGCTCCCGAACCGCAAGGTAAATCCCCATCTTTGCCATTTTGCTCTCCCTCCCCTTCTCTTATCACCTTCCTTTCATTTTTTCATATTTTTGTTCAAAAAACCATACAAAAAATCACACTCTTTATGTTTTTTCTTATTTTAAGATGTTGGATTGCTCATGTTTTGCCCCTATCCTCTCCCTTCTCCCTCTTGCACTGAAAATTTCATGACTTTCAGGCAACAACTAACCCCCAAAGAGGCTTTCTGTTAAACATCCGCACTCTTCGGGGGCTAATACATCCAACACTATTTATAATTAGTCAGCCAGAAAACCCATTACCTTTAGGCGATGGGTAGTTCACTATTCTTGCTCTCTTCACTGTCAAGCTGGAAAAGGAAGCCGAGACTGCGGACAGAGAAAACACGCAGACCATTTTTTCATGCCGGTACTTAGGCGCAGTCTTTTTGCGTCTTAGCACCGCTGCATGAAAATCTGAGCGAGAGCGTGTCTGCGGTTTCTCTGCCGCAGCTCGGCGGAACTCTGCCACCACCTCAGCGGTTCCTCACCCGCAGCTCGGCGGAACTCTGCCACCACCTC
>JAUNGR010000114.1 GCA_030524485.1 bacterium
AAACCAGACTTGTGTTTGCTGTCATAAGTGGCTACGACAAAATTGATCCCTTAGTACATCGTGTGCAGCCTCGCGGAGCGTTTTTGTTTTATAGGAAAGCGAGAACTTTCCTATAAAACAAAAAAACCTGATTGCTCTCCTTCCTAAAAAGAGACGCAAATCAGGTGTGCGCGGTACCACTCTTCTTTACACAATGAGGGGCTTCCCCTTCCTGTGTACACTCCATTCCCGTAACGGTGGAATCCGTCGGCTACTACTAAAAATTGCTTGCACAACTTCGTTCGCACCGCTGCTCAAAGGCCAGTTCCGAAACTCTTCTCCGCTGTCTCGCAGCTTCCGACAGCTCTCTGAAGGTCTCCAAGTTCCGTACTCTTCCTCATCCTCGCATTTTGGTATAGACTTTTTGTGAATCGACACTTCCCAGACGGTCTCCTTTTTTGGCATGTGCAGCGTCCTTTGTGCCAGTACTATAAAATTTAGCACAAGTTCCCAGACGTGTCAACCGCTTTTCCCAAAAAGAATGTGCTCCAAAGCGTGCACAAACTGGCTTAATCCTTCCTCATCTCTCTCGCTAAAGCGGGCTTTTTGGGGACTATCTATATCCAAAACTCCCCAAATACGCTCTCCCTTCCAAATCGGAAGCACCACTTCCGAGCGGGAGGCTGCGTCACAGGCAATGTGCCCTGCAAAGTCATGCACATCCTCCACCCTGATGTTGCGTGCCTCCTTCACCGCCGTCCCACAAACTCCCCTTCCGACCGCAATCTTGGTACAAGCTGGCTTTCCGACAAAGGGTCCCAAGCACAGTTCCTCTCCAAAAAGCACGTAAAAGCCCGCCCAGTTCACATCCGAAAGCGAGTCCGCCAATAAGGCAGCGGCATTTGCCAGATTGCTGATTTCATACTCTACGCCCTCCGCCAATGCGTCCATCTGTGCAAGCAAAAGCTCATAGTCCGTCTCCTCTCTTGCGATAAGCTCCTCACTCTCATCTCTTTTTTTCTCTAACTCCTGCATCCTCTCTCTCCCTTCTATCCTCAGTCTTTCGCATCTTTCTTCTTTTGCTTCCTAGTCTTTGCTCCTTAAACCAACAGAGAATCTGCAAATTGAATCAAGCAATACAGACCATAAGCCCAGATTCCAGGACTACACAGCAGGGCAAGGATCACACCACCTTGAGGAAGCTTTTCCTTTGCGGGCTGCAAGCGAATCTTTTGCAGGTTACAGCAAATCAACACAATCCCCGCTACCATACAGCCCAAGAGAAGGCAGCTGTAGGCCAGCAAACAGAGGGAGGGCAAAAGTCTTTCCAACACATAGGGGCTTTCGGCTGCATGCATCTGCCAACTAAGCAAGGCCGGTGCCACCACTCCTCCCATAAAGTTGATGCCCATGTGAAAGCCGATGGAATAACGGATTTTTCCAGTCTTCATGTAGACATAGGCAAGCAGCAATCCCAAGCCAAAGGCATAAAAAAACTGATAAAAATTGCCATGTGCCAGTCCAAACAACACAGCGGAAAGCAGAGCGGCTCTTCCCTGTCCATAGACAGCGATTCGATCCAAAAGAAATTTGCGAAACATCCACTCCTCCACCATAGGAGCCAAAATCACCGTGACCAAAAAGATTGCCCATATGTCCGCTGACATCACCACATTTGCCATCTCATTTTCTGGCATCTCACGCCCCAAAAAGGTACTGACCATAAAAATCAATACATTTCCTATGATATTCCCCAGATACATCACTGCCAAACAAACCAAGAAATAGAGCAACGTCTTACCTATGCCCCATCTTTCTTCCTCAATTCCACCTTCTCCCTTGGGAAGAAAGCGAAAGCACAAAGCACTCAGCCAAAAACATAAGCCATACATCACAAAAGCACTCAAAAGCACAGAGAGAGTGCTGCGATTTTCCTCCGTGAGCCATCCACTGTCTCGAACGCACAGGGCTAGACCCATTTGAAGCAACATAGAAAGCACAAAAAAACTAAAATAAATCCATCCGCTTCGATTTAGTATTTTTTTCACCTTTTTTCCTTCTTTCCCCATAAGTTTTCTGCTGTCAATTAGGGACTGCGAAAAAGCTGTTTTTAGAATCCTCACCTAAGGCCTCCAAAAACAGCTTTCCTCTGACACTCATCTGCAGTTTAATGACACTTATTCCACCTCAGAGAATACATCTTTTCCCAAACCACACAGTGGACATACCCAATCATCTGGAATATCTTCAAATGCAGTTCCCGGCTCCACGCCGTTATCTGGATCACCTACCTCTGGGTCATAGATGTATCCACAGACATCACAAATATATTTTTTCATTTCTGTCACCTCCCATCTGATCTACACAAAGGATTCTATCTCATTTTCTCTGAAAAATCAGTTGTTTATGCAACAGTCCAAGAAATTTTTTCAAGTGCTTTATTTGCCTGCCATCAACGTTACCATAACCGCTTTCTGTGCGTGCAGACGATTCTCTGCCTCCTCAAAGATTTCATCGGCATGTTCCTCAAACACCTTCTCGGTGATTTCCTGTCCACGATAAGCTGGCAGACAGTGCTGTACCATGGCATCCGGCTTTGCCTCTGCCATCAGCATGTCATTCACCTGATAGCCCGCAAAGGCCTTCGCTCTCTCCTCTTTCTCACTCTCTTGTCCCATGGAAGCCCAAGTATCGGTGAATACCACATCTGCATCCTTGGCTGCCTCCAGCGGATTTTCGGTCAGGAAAAACTCTGGATAAGCCGAAGCAAACTCCAGCACGCTTGCGTCCGGTCTATAATTCTTCGGGGTTGCCACAGACACCTTCATGCCCATCTTTAAACCACCCACAATCAGAGAGTTTGCCATGTTGTTGCCATCACCGATGTAACACATTTTTAAACCTTCCAGCTTTCCATACTTCTCACGGATGGTCATTAAATCTGCTAACACCTGACAGGGATGGCAGAAATCGGTAAGACCATTGATTACCGGAATGCCTCCCAGCTCTGCCAAATCCTCCACTTCCTTCTGCTCATAGGTACGAATCATAATTCCATCCAGATAACGGGAAAGCACTCTTGCGGTATCCTGCACCGGCTCCCCTCTTCCAATCTGCAAATCTCTTGCCGAGAGGAAGAGCGGCTGGCCGCCGAGCTGGTAAATACCTGTCTCAAAGGACACACGGGTTCTTGTGGAAGATTTCTGGAAAATCAGTCCCACAGACTTGCCCTCCAAGAGTTTATGTGGAATGTTATGTTTCTTCTCATACTTCAACTGGTCTGCCAAATCCAGAATCTCTTTGATTTCCTCTGTGCTTAAATCCAATAACTTTAATAAATGCTTCATCAAAATACCCCTTTCCAAGCCTCAATCGCTTCGTCTATCTCTTCATACGTGATGGTTAATGGCGGCAGCAGACGGATGACATCCTTTCCTGCGGTCAACACCAACACACCTCTCTCCATACATGCTGCGGCAAGAGCGGCTCTCTCCTCCTCTTTTACCACAACCCCCAGCATAAGTCCCATGCCTCGAATCTGTATTATTTTTCCTGTGGAGATTTCTTCTAAGCGTTTTCTTAAATATTCGCCCTTTTTCTTTACTTCCTCCAAAAATTCTGGCTGATTCACTATGGAGAGTACTGCATTTGCTGCCGCACAGCAAAGAGGCGTACCTCCAAATGTTGTTGCGTGCGTTCCTGGAGTCAGCACACTCTCACAGCTCTTTGCCGCCATCACAGCACCGATAGGCACGCCGCCGCCTAAGCCTTTTGCCATGGTCACTACGTCTGGCTGAATGCCATACTGCTGATAGGCAAAAAGAGACCCTGTACGTCCTATACCCGTCTGTACCTCATCAATGATTAGAAGCAAATCCCTCTCGCGACAGAACGTTTCAACTGCCTGAACAAATTCCACATCCAGAGGAAGCACTCCTCCCTCTCCCTGCACCATTTCCATCATAATAGCACAGGTCGCATCATCCGTCTTTGCCTTAACATCCTCCATGTCATTTGCCTTTGCATTGACAAAGCCCTCTGTAAAGGGAAAGAAGTATTGATGAAACTTATCCTGTCCCGTTGCCTTAAGAGTTGTTATGGTTCTTCCATGGAAGGAATTGTATAGCGTAACTATCTTGCTTCTGCCCTCCCCATATTTATCATAGGAGTACTTTCTTGCCAGCTTTATGGCTCCCTCATTTGCCTCTGCACCAGAATTTGCAAAAAACACCTTGCCCATACCACAGGCCGTCACCAGAGTTTTTGCCGTCTGCACCATAGGCTCTGTCAAAAACAGGTTGGAGATATGCATCAGCTTCGCTGCCTGTTCACGAATGGCCGAAACAACCGTCTCATTGTTATACCCCACACTGCACACACCGATTCCCGATGTCAGATCTACATAACGCTTTCCTTCTACGTCCCAGAGAATGGCTCCCTCTCCATGGTCAATCGCAATCGGAAAACGTCCGTAGGTGTTCATCACATACTGTGCTTCCTCCTGCTTTAATTCCTGATATGTCATTGTCCTTCTTCCTTTCCTGTAGCAGCCCTATGCTTAATAGAACATGCTTCCCACACCGTCGTCACTCAAAAGCTCAATCAAAATGGAGTGCATCACTCTTCCGTCCTGAATGTTGGCACGCTCTACGCCTTGCCGCACCGCTTCCACGCAGCAAGATACCTTCGGAATCATGCCGCCGGAGATAATGCCCTCTTTCTGCAGGGCAGGTACCTCGGACACACGAATTCTGTGGATGGTGGTTGTCTCATCTTTCGGGTCACGCATCAATCCTGGAACGTCGGTGAGCAGAATCAACTTCTTTGCCTTTAAAGCCACCGCCAGCTTCTCCGCTGCCGTATCCGCATTGATGTTATAAGTGGTATCGTCATCCATGCCCTGTGCCACAGAAGAAACCACCGGAATGTAGCCCTTCTCCAACATATCCAACACGGGCTTCGGATTCACCTCACGGATGTCTCCGACATAGCCATACTCCGTCCCGTCTTCCTCCACCATCTTCACCGCACGGAAGAGACCGCCATCCATACCTCCCAGACCAATGCCCTGACCGCCTGCTGCCTCTAACATAGTCACCAGATTTTTATTGACCTTGCCGCACAGCACCATCTGTACGATGTCCATGGTCTGCTTGTCCGTGTAGCGCAGCCCTTTCACAAACTTAGACTCTTTTCCAATCTTCTTTAAAAGATCCGAAATCTCCGGACCGCCTCCATGTACCAAAACCACCTTAATTCCAACCAAATTTAAGAGCACAATGTCCTGAATCACGGCATTTTTTAACTCTTCATTGATCATGGCATTGCCACCATATTTTACCACTATCACTTTTCCATAGTATTCCTGAATGTATGGCAGAGCTTCCACCAATATATTGGCTTTTAACTCCGGTGTCTTCTCCATCGTTCTTTCCTCCCTGTTTTTCCCTATTCTGCAATATCTGTTCTCAGTATCCTCCTGCATCCGTCTTTATCAGGTGCGGTAATCTCCATTAATCTTCACATAATCGTAGGTCAAATCGCAGCCCCAGCAGGAAACGTTTCCGTCTCCCTCCGATAATTCTGCCAGAATCTCCACATCGTCCTCGCTCAAAATCTTCTTTGCCAAGTCCTCGTCAAAATCTAATACAACCGAATGCTCGTACACCACAATCTTTCCGGCACGGGAGAGGAAGGATACTGTGACATCCTCTGTGTTAAACTCGGCTCCAGAATATCCCATCGCACAGAGCACACGCCCCCAGTTGGCATCTGCTCCGAACATAGCAGCCTTCACCAGAGAGGAAGAACAAATGGATTTTGCCAGCACCTCCGCTGTCTCCTCGTCCTTTGCCCCTGTCACGGTACAGGTCATCAGGTGGGTTGCTCCCTCGCCATCCGCAGCAATCTTCTTTGCCAATGCTTCATTGACTGCGTGCAATGCCTCACAAAACTGTGCAAATGCCTCACAATCCTCCGTAGCAATCTCTGGATTGCCCGCAAGTCCATTGGCAAAAAGCACACACATGTCGTTGGTAGAAGTATCTCCATCCACGGTCACACGATTGTAGGTCTTCTTTACGTCCTGCCGCAGAGCCTTCTGCAGCATCTCGCTTGTGATGGCACAGTCGGTCGTCACAAAAGAGAGCATGGTTCCCATATTCGGATGAATCATGCCGGAACCCTTACAAATACCACCCAAGTGACAAATATGTCCGTCCACTTCAAATTCTACGGCTGCTATCTTCTCCGCGGTGTCTGTGGTCATGATCGCACGGGCTGCATCCATGGAACCCTCAATTCCGTCTTTTAACACAATGTCCCCTACATGCTCCTCAATGCACTCTACCTTGAGACGCTGCCCAATCACTCCAGTGGAAGCCACTACCACATCCTCCTCATTTACCTTGAGGAAGTTGGCTGCTGCCCTCGCCTCTCTCGCTGCATTTTCCATGCCATCTGTTGCACAGGCATTGGCATTTCCAGAATTGACTATGGCTGCGATGGCCTTGCCATCTGCCAAATGCTCCTTCGTCAAAAGCAGTGGAGCTGCCTTCACACGGTTGCTTGTGTAGGTTGCTGCCACAGAGCATACCACCTCAGACACAATCACTGCCAAATCGTTCTTTTTCATGGATTTGCGGATTCCACAGTGGCAAGCACCAGCACGAAAGCCCTTTGCCGCACACACGCCGCCTTCTATCATCTTCATCGTTTCTGTCTCCTCTTTGCCTTTTTTGAGTCCATTACAGCTGTAATCCCTCTGTCTCTTCAAATCCTAACATGAAATTCATATTTTGTACAGCCGCTCCTGATGCTCCTTTGCCCAAATTATCAAAAAGAGCCGTCACAATGGTCTGCTTCTCATGTCCGCAGACAATCAACTGCAAGCTGTCTTTGCCTGCCATCTTATTTGCAGCCGTCATTGCTGCCTCTCCGCCAAACGGAGCCACTGTCACCAAACTTCTTCCTTCATAGTAGGCAGCAAGACTTTCCCAAATTTCCTCCGCTGTCATCTTTTTTGCCAAAGCATCGTTTTGCAGCATAATGGTGGTCGCCATTCCCTTATAATAGTCATCCACCACCGGACAGAATACCGGCGGTTGCGTCAATCCGCAAACCTTTTGAATCTCTGGCAGATGTTTGTGTTTTAAATTCAAGCCATAGATTCTTGGTGCATACAGTTCATTTGGCTTTTCCGCCGCCTCATACTGTGCAATCATCTTTTTTCCGCCTCCGGAATATCCCGTCAAAGAAAAGACGGAGAGAGGATAATTTGTCGGAAGAATGCCCAACTGCACCAAAGGATAGGTCGAAGCAATCACACCTGTGGCATGACAACCCGGATTGGCAAGAAATCTCGCCTCCTGCACCGCCCTTTTATGCCCCTCGGAGAGTTCTGAAAAACCGTACACCCAACCATCTGCCGTTCTGTGTGCAGTTGAGGCATCAATGATCTTGGTTTTTTCATTTTCCAACAATTCCACAGCCTCACAAGCTGCCGCATCCGGCAGGCACAAAAAGACCAAATCCGCCTCATTGATGCATTTTTTCCGCTCGGCAACGTCCTTTCTCTTCTCCTCATCAATCAAAAGAAGCTCCAAATCCTGCCGTTTGGATAGTCTATCGTAAATCTGCAGTCCCGTTGTTCCTTCTTTTCCGTCAATATATATCTTAGGCTTATTCATCCTGACCCTTCCCTTTTTGTCTGTTTTCGTTCGATCGTTCGATA
>JAUNGR010000115.1 GCA_030524485.1 bacterium
TAGCAAATAGCCATGAGATGATTTTTTGTAAGCAGCAAGGATAATACTCAATTCCTCTGGTATGGGTATAGTTCTTATAGAGCAAGAGCTTTTTGGTGTTGACATAATAATTTTTGTTTTCGCTCCATTTCCAGATTTATCTTGAACTCTTTGCAGTGTATGACGAACGTATATGGTCTGTTCTAAAAATGAAATATCTTCCCAACGCAAAGCACAGATTTCTCCAACTCTTAATCCAGTAAATAGACACACAAGAACACCAATGTTACATGATTCAGGCTGTGATAATAAGTGTTCACAAAGTCTTTCTTGTTCCGCTTTACTTAAAACTCTCATTGGCTTGACGGTATGTTTTATTTGAATAGTACTGCCATCGCAAGGAACATACATTCCCTTTCTAATTGCAAATTTCAGAATGCTACGGATAATTGATAATACATCTGTTACTGTTTTAGTTGATAATCCAGTTCCTTTCTTTCCACCTGATATCAACAGCATATTACAACAAGATTCTATATAATCATAAGTTATCCCTTCTAGTATTTGTTCACCACATAATGGGAGTATATAATTAGTAAGCATATTAAGATATTTATTTTGTGTGGATTCCTTAATTTTCAACTTAATACTTTCAAACCAATTGACTGCAACTGTTGAAAATGAATGTGGATTCGTTACACTAGCTATAGTTGGTTGAGCTTTGACTGAGTGTAAAATAGTAGTAGCTCGCAACTTTGCCTTGACTTCACGATATGTTTTTGCATACACATACCCATATACTATTTTTCCAGTACTGCTTCGAGATTTGATATATCGCCCCTCCCATCTACCATCCTTTCTCTTATAGATATTTTCACCTTTTTTTGGCATAAAACATGTCCTCCTTTCCTTATGACTATTATTCTGACGGCTAATCGTGAAAAAATGAACAAAAAACGTCCCAAATCCTAGCCGATGTAACAAGAAAAATCACAAATAATATTGACAAAATTAGATAAACTCTCTATAATACAGTTAAATGTAGTTCGAATAGATGTCAAGATTCAGTTCGTGGAGTAAGACACTCTACGAATTTTTTTAATTTATGGACCCGAAAACAGCTCTTAATGAGCGTTTTTTGGGTCTTTTTTCTATCATTCAATGCAATTTGCCTATAAAATTTTATCATATTGCATCTATAAATGCAATTTGCATTTATAATTGGTTGTTAAAAAAATAATCAAATCCTATAATAAGCTGTATTAAAATAGCATGGAGGAAAATAAAATGTACCCAGAAGTTGATTATGTTAAGATTGGCCAACGCATTAAGACAGCACGACTCGAAAAAGGATATAGTCAAGCAGATGTAGGAACTCTAGTTGGTTGCTCAAACAATCATATAAGCCATGTTGAAGTTGGTCAAACCAAGGTTTCTCTTGCAATGCTTTTAAAACTAGCCTTTGTCTTAGAAAAAGATTTTGATTTCTTTTTACTTGATACACCTTATGCAAAATGTGATAGTATAATTAACTATGAAATTGCTGATAAGTTGAATCAATGCAATACAACTACATTGATAACGGTAAGCAAAATTATTGATGTACTAATTGAACAACAAAACATGCTATCCACGGATAAAAAAAACGCCAGTACCAACATCTAAAATAAATATTGGTACTGGCGGCCTTTTATCTCAATATGAATCACAAACCTAACGAAATTTAAGCAATTACTGTTCATCGTCATATGCACATAAATCTAAAACCATTTTTTCTATATTCATAAATTATCATCCTTTTCCCAACTTTATTCCTAATAAAATATTATAACACATTGGAAATAAAGTTGGGAATATTTTATGTAGTTCTCAAAAATTATCCCTAGAAGCAATCAAAATCTTCTTGTGTCGCAATCTGTGCATTCTACGCAAGAATCGGGCTTAGATTTCCTGTTTGCTCAAGAGACACACAGTCTCAATCCCCCCTGTTGCTGGGAACATGTCCACGCAGCACACTTTCTCAACTTTATAACCTCTTTCCTGCAATACCACCAAATCTCTGGCTAAACTTGTGGGCTTGCAGGACACATATACCATCTTATCCACTCCAAAACCAATTATTTTTTCCAAGGCTTTTGGATGAATTCCATCTCTTGGTGGGTCTAGGACAATCAAATCTGGCTTATCTTCCAAGGTTCCAACCACTTTTAGCACATCTCCAGCGAGGAACTCGCAGTTAAAAATCTGATTGCGAGCTGCATTTTCTTTCGCTGCTTCCACTGCCTCCTCAACAATCTCCACACCTACTACCTTTTTGGCGACCGCTGCCGCAATCTGTGCGATGGTTCCGGTTCCACTATACAAATCAAAAACCACCTTATCTCTGGTATCTCCTATGTACTCTCTCACTTTCTCATAAAGCACCTCCGCCCCCAAGGAATTGGTCTGGAAGAAGGAGAAAGGTGAAATTTTAAATTTCAGCCCCAACAATTCCTCATAAAAGAAATCCTCTCCATAGAGTATTTTGGTACAATCGCTCTGCACCACGTCTGCCAAGCTGTCATTTTGAATCTGCAAAATGCCTGCAAAACGACCTTCCAAATCCAGTTCCAAAAGCTTCTTAACCCATGCTTCTATGAGCCGTTGCTCCACTTTTTGTGCCTTCTGTGCTTTTTCTATCTCTTCTACTTGTCCCCTATCCTCCTTTGCTATAAGGTCAATGTCCTTTAGCATTCCTGTCTGGGTAGTAGTCACAAGAGCCACCAAGATTTCCCCTGTTTTTACTGCTCGTCTGACCAAAAGGTGACGCAGGTAACCGCTATGTTGCATTTTTTTGTAGAAAGGCACTCCTAATTCCTCAAAATAGCTCTTTGTTGCCTTTAAAATTTTGCAAAAATCCTCATGCACAATGTTACAAGCATCGGTGGTCACCACATCATAAAAGCTTCCCCTCTTATGCATTCCCAGAGCCAAAGGCCCGTCTTTTACCTCATCGCCAAAAGAGAATTCCATCTTGTTGCGGTATCCCTTCGCAATCGGACTTCCTTCAATCGGCTGAAACAAAAATTCCCCTTTTACCACGGCAGCCAAAAGTTTTTTCACCTGTGCCTGCTTGAGAGCCAGCTGCTTTTCATAGGGCAGCGTCTGATACTGACATCCACCACAAATTCCAAAGTGCGGACAAACTTCCGGATTCTCTCGGCTCAATTCTTCCTTTGCCGCTTCCTCCACAGCAAGCAACTGTGCCTCACAGCGACCGTTCTTCTTTTTTTGAATCCGAAAGCTGATTTTCTGTCCAGGAATCGTATTCTTTACAATTACCTTCTGGTCTTCCACCAAAACCACTCCCTTATTGGGGAAATCCACGCTTTCTACCACTCCTGTATAAATCTCACCTTTTTTCATCTATTTTATCCTCCATTCCTTGCGAAAAAAAGAGTGTCCCAAATTTATCCTCTGAGACACTCCTGCACTCCTACTTTCCCTTCACACTTCCTGCACTTTCTGCGTTTCTTTCTTATTTCTCCTCTTCCTCTTTTTCCTCGTCCTCGAAGAAATCATCGTCGAAGTCGTCATCGAAATCGTCCTCAAAATCCTCCAGATAGTCCGGTGTGAAGAAACGATATACCCCATAGGCAATCGCTGCCACTGCAGCTACCGCACCGATGACTGCCAAAATCCAAAGAATGCAATTTTTCTTCTTCTCTTCCTCTTCTTTGCGATGAAGAAACTCATTTAACTTGGTTGCGTTCATAATCTCCTCCACTCTCATCAATGCTTCTTTACTCATAGCATCAAACTTGTCACGATTCATACCCCATACATCCTTTCTTCCTATTTTTTGTTATTATACCATTTTTTCAGTCTTTTTACTATCCTGTTTTTTAACTTTTGCCCACACAGATTTTGGCAGTTCTTCTTGCTTGTCCCTCTTGTCCTCGCTTTATCGATTTACCTTCTTTAATTTGGCAAAAGAAGCAAAAATCTTTCTCACACCAGTTCTGTCAAAATCTACCGTGACTTCATAATCCTTTCCAGCATCCTCAATGTTTAGTACCGTTCCCTCCCCATACTTGATGTGGAAAACTCTATCTTGCACCTGATAGCCCAAATCTTCCTGCTTGCTCACCGTAAAGGTCTTCCCAAATCCCACCGTAGATGACGCAGAGTATGGTGTAGAATATGCCGTGGGAGCTTGGGTAGTTTGAGTCGTTCTTGCATAGGCATTGGGTCTGGAAACATAAGAGGCAAATTCCTTTTTCTTTGGATTGGTTGTGGCATCCAACAGCAGCGGAGGAATCTCCTCCACAAAGCGGCTCCATCTGGAATAGCGAGTTTCCCCATTGACCATTCTCTGTTTCGCAGAAGTTAATGTAAGCACTCTCTTGGCACGGGTGATTCCCACATAGCAAAGGCGGCGCTCTTCCTCAATCTCCTCATTTTTGCCCTCACTGTTAAGAGCCATAATGGACATGTAGCTTGGGAAAAGACCCTCCTCCATACCACAGAGATACACTCGTGGGAACTCCAATCCTTTCGCACTGTGCAAAGTCATCAGCACCACTCGATTCTCCGTATCATCCATATTGTCTATGTCCGCTACCAGAGCTACCTGCTCCAAAAAACCATCCAAAGTTGGCTCATCCTCTGACATATCATAGCTTGCTGCCTTGCTGATAAGTTCCTCAATGTTCTCTAGGCGGCTCTCACTCTCCACTGGGTCATCTCCATCTTTGATTTCTTTGCGATAACCAGTGCTCTCCAACACGTCCTCTATCAATTCCTGCATGGACAGATACTCTAACTTACTGCGGAACACCGTAATCTGATGCACAAAAGCTGCTATCTTAGCTGCTGTCTTTCCTAGTCCCGCAATCTCATCCGCCTCCTGCAGAGCCTCATAAAAGCTAATCCCCTGTTCCTCTGCATAGTTCATTACCTTTGTAATGCTTGCCGCACCAATGCCTCGCTTTGGCACATTTAGGATTCTCTGCACGGCAACGCCATCCTTGCCATTGGCAATGGTCTTGAGATAGCATAAAATATCTTTAATTTCTTTTCTTTGATAGAAATTGATGCCTCCCACCAAACGATAGGGAATGTTATGTACAATACACTGCTCTTCCACCAAACGGGACTGTGCATTGGTTCGGTACAGCACGGCGCAATCTGGATAAGCCTCCCCGCTGTCCGCTATATCCTCAGCAATAAACCTTGCCTCATCCTGTGCCGTATCAAACTGTCGAAGATGCAAGCGTTCCCCTTCCTCGTTTGCCGTCCAGAGTGTCTTATCTTTACGTCCCTCGTTGTTGTGTATCACACCATTCGCTGCATTCAAAATATTTTGGGTGGAACGATAATTCTGCTCCAGCTTAATGACGGCTGCTCCGGAAAAGGACTCCTCAAAATTCAAGATATTTTTGATATCAGCTCCTCTAAATTTATAGATGGACTGGTCATCGTCTCCCACCACACAAAGATTGTAATACTTGGAAGCCAAAAGCTCCACCAACTTAAACTGAGCATAGTTCGTGTCCTGATACTCATCCACCATGATATAACGAAAACGCCTTTGATAATGCTCCAAGATATCTGGATTCGCCTGAAACAATTCCACGGTTTTTACAATCAAATCGTCAAAATCCAGTGCATTGTTTTCCTTTAACATAGTTTGATATTCTTTGTAAATCTGTGCGATTTGCTGTTTGCGGTAATCTCCTTCTGCCTGCTCCATGAATTCCTTTGGAGAAATCAACTCGTCCTTCGCCTTGGAAATATACCCCAACATGGCCTTTTCTTTGTACATTTTGGGATCCAAGTTCAGCTTTTTTATCACCTGCTTCATCAAGGTTTTCTGGTCATCCGTATCGTAAATCGTAAAATTGGTATCAAACCCGAGCGGCTCAATGTGCCTTCTTAGAATTCGCACGCAACTGGAATGAAAGGTACTCACCCATATACTTTCTGAGCCAAAACCAATCAGCTTATCCACTCGCTCCCGCATTTCCTGTGCCGCTTTGTTGGTAAAGGTAATCGCCATAATGTTCCACGGATTGACCGCTTTTTCTTCAATTAAATAGGCAATTCTATGTGTCAGCACACGGGTTTTTCCAGAACCAGCTCCCGCAAGCACCAAAAGCGGGCCTTCTGTGTGCAGCACAGCTTCTTTCTGTTTTGGATTTAAAGAATCATAAATACTCATTTTTTACATACCACCTTTTTCTGTACCAGTGTACCATATCCTTCTTTTTCTGTCACTCCCGATTTTCCATTTCTCTTTTTCTTCTTTTGATTTTTGTTTTTCGCTTGCCATCTAGTATTGAATACTATATAATAGAGTGCAGAGGTGACAGCATGAAACGAAATGATGAAAAATTAGAAGAACTTTTCCAAAAACTGGATACATTGGAGTATATTTCTCCCTCTGATATCCCTAATATCGACCTGTATATGGATCAGGTGACAACTTTTATGGAGACCCATCTTGCCTCTTCCCGACGTTACCCCGAGGACAAGATTCTCACAAAAACCATGATTAACAACTATGCCAAAAACAACCTGCTTCCACCACCCAACAAGAAGCGTTACAGCAAAGAGCATATGTTGTTTTTGATTTTTATTTATTACTTTAAAAATCTACTCTCCATCCATGATATTGAGCAGATTTTAAAGCCGATTTCCACCCACTATTTTTCCAATCCAACAGAAGGGCTTTCTTTGGAAGAATTATATTGCCGTGTCTTCTCTCCAGCAACGGAGCAAAAAAAACGCATGAAGGAAGAAATTGCAAAACAGTATGAGATTGCAAACTCCTTATTCTCCGATTTGCCAGAGGAAGAAAGGGACCGCTTACAGACCTTTGCTTTCATCTGTGAGCTTTCCTACGATGTCTGTCTCAAAAAGATGTTGATTGAGCAATTGGTGGATGAACTTCCCTCGGAGCCAAGCGGCAAGAAGGGCAAAAATTGACGGAATGCCATCTTATTTTCGGACACGGACACAGACGCAGCGGAAATGGACCAATCTAATGTCCTCTCCCGCTGGGTCTTTTTTTGCTACCAATCTTTCGTTTCAGCTCGGTTGCAATGTCCTCCAATTCTTCCCAAAGTCCTTCCTTCTCTGCCGTGCCAGAACTGTTTTTTTCTTCCTGTATCAACATGAGCAGACAGGCAAGGATGAGGGCTGCACAGCACCACCAAAGGGCATACTTCCCTTGTATTTGTACCGCAGCATTGCCCAATACGGCTCCACCTGCAAATATCACAATAAAGGTATAATATTGTACACTCTTCCTGCGAATTTCCCCATCCTTTGTGTTCCAATAGGCACAGAGCAAATCGGTAGCTGTCCGCAGATTGCCAATGCACATGGTGGTTGCCAGTGCATTTCCCCTGACTTTGCGAAAACTGTCCACCTGCATCGCACAAGAGAAAGAAACCAATGCATTTGCAATGACATTCCAATTTTCCTCATTGGGCAGCCATGCAGCCGCAAACAACAATCCAATCTCTATCAAAAGCACCAACTGTCTCCAATGCACCTTAATGCTTTTTCCATACAGAAAACGGATTCTCTGTGCCAAAATGACACCTCCGATGAAAGCAAGAATCGGAACCAAATAGTGTGGTATTTTTTCTATATTTCTCTCCGCAATATACTTTCCCAAAAGGACAATATTTCCGGTCTGTGCATTCGCAAAAACATGTCCTCGACAGA
>JAUNGR010000116.1 GCA_030524485.1 bacterium
AGTGACAAAAATTTCATCCAACTCTGCGGTGATTGGTAACATGCTTCCAGACATGACCACTCGTCCGCACACGGCTAAGGAGGGACGCACCTCTCTCCTACTTAAAGCCGAAAAAAGAGCGACCACCTCGGCCACAGAGATTTCCTCGCTGACTCCCTTGTTTTGCAGGTCATTAAAGTAGAGGCTGTAATCAAAGTCCTCAAAATCCCTTCCATCGTTTGGAAGTTGGTGACTGTGTTGACTAAAGTAGTGGAAAGCAGCCATCAGGCTGTCCTTTGCTCCCTTTTGGGCGTTGGCAAGTCCCTCCACGTTTCTAAAATCAAATTTACCACTTCCTGCAATCAACTGGTTTTCCAGATGGTAGACTGCCACCCTTCCTTCCACAGACTTTCCTATGGCATAGACATAACCAAAAGGTTCCGGTGTTTCGGGGATGAGGCTGCCTTTTGCGACCTCCGGAAGGCTTACGATGCATTCTTCTTTTGTCTCTACGTCAATATAACCCAATTCCACATCGCTAAACTCCGCTGGATTCATCTTTCTCAATTGCTCTTTCACACGGCGGCGGCACTCTATGGCATAACTTAAAAGCTCACGGGTCTCCTCCTTTGTCATGTCCTCGTTGGGATAGATAAGTTTGGCAAGTCCGGAGAAGGTTCGACGCACCGCTGTGTCGTCACGGGTGTTGAAATTTGGATTGAGCGAGAAATACTTGGCAAAGGAGTTGGTAAAATCGTACTTTCTCATGCTATGGCAGTACTCTGAAAAGCAGTCGGAAATCAGACCGTAGGATTCGGTGATTAAGTTGGCCCTTAGTTTTGGAGTCTCCCACCCTGGAAGGTAGGCATGAATGCGGTCAAAGAAGGCCGAATCGTTGTGAAAGGCAGAGGGGAAGGGTTCAAACAAGGTGGAAGTGCGAAGCATGTCCGCCACGCTCCGAAAAGTATTTCCCTCAAAGGCAATCGAAGCGTCGGTGCTGATGGATTCCGTCCCCCTTGCAAAGGAGCCATTTGCCATATAGTTTTTTAACATTTGTACCAAATCTTCGGAGGACTGGGTGATGCCTCCGACTTCATCAAAGGCAACGCAGTCCCAGTTTCCGACTAAGCCCACCCTGCGGCTGCTCATATTGTAAAATAGGTTGGAGACCGTTGTGTGTCCGCTGCTCATCAAGATGGAGTAGGGAGACAACTCGCTATAGACATGGGATTTTCCGGTTCCCCTAGGGCCAAGCTCCACCAAGTTATAATTTTTCTGGATAAAAGGAACGAAACGAAGCAGATAGTGCAGCTGCTGTTTTTGAGAGAGTTCGCTCGGCTCATAGCCCGCCGAGCGAAGCAGAAGCTCCATCCAAAGTTCCTTTGTGAAATGCTTCCTTGCCTCCTTGATTGCTTCCAAGTCCAGATTTGGCATCTGGATGGGCTTTAAGGAGACAATCTCAAAGGGGGACTCGTACTTGGATTTTCTCTGTTTGACCTTTTTCTTCTGCTTGCGACCGCCAAAGATGTCCTCCTCAAATACATACTGCCCCTCACCCTGTCTTAGGCCGCAGTAGCGGATGAGCACGAGGCACCAGATGCCTCCGGTTAAGAGCTTCTCATTATGTACCACCAAGTCAGAACCCACCTCAAAGGGGGCAATCTTTAGGTTCGTAAAGGAGGCAATGTACTTATCCTCTCTCTCATCCAACACCACAGAAATCTTATCAATGATTTTGTATTCGCCATTTTCCTTGATTTTTGATTTGACCGCTTCGCTCTGGTCGGGACGGACATAGTTTTCGCTTAGGATGGTTCGGATTTTTTCCAATCCTATATCTATCTCATCCTCGTCATTCGTTGCACAGTACATCCCCAAAAGATATTCCAACACATAAGTCGGCACATTGGCTCCCTTCTTCATCAGAGCGGTTAAATCTTTTCTCACTACCTTGCCACCAAAATGCTCCAACAACAACTGGTCCAGCGTATCCATGTCCGTATCCTCCTATTTCTTTCCTTTCCTCTCATTTACCGTATCCGTTTAGAAATCAAAATCGCTCGTGAAAGTCAACGCCGCCTCAAACGGAATCTTATTTGCCACTTCCGATTCTGGGGCAGCCATATTTCGTATCATTAGGGTGTAGCTGCTTCCAAAAGCCTCCCCTGTGTTCAGACAGAAGCAAAGCTTTTTGGGGAAAACCTCCCCAGAAGTGACCGTTACCTGCTGCTTGTCACAGAGAACCCTTTCCTTCTCATCGACAAAGAAGAGTTCCCATTCTGCCTCTTTCATAGACTCGCTATCCATTGCAAATTCCAAAGAAAACAGGTTGTTGGTGATGCGTTTTTTGGCAGTAAGCACTTTGAGGGAGGGAGCGGACTTTAAGAGATACTTCTCTTTTTTCGGAGCCTTTTTCACCGTTTCCTGCCGCTTTTTTGCGGGTTTTAGGAGTTGTTTTCGGTCTATGCTCAACTCCCCTTCTTTTGGTTCGTGGGCACGGATGGGATGGCAGACAAAATACAAAATCTGGCTGTCCGCTGCCAAACCTTTTAAGAAGCGAAGGGCATATTCCAAATGTTCCTCGTCCAGATTGACAAAGGGGTCATCCATAATCAGAAAGGGTCTTTCTTTCTCAAAGAGCGAGTCCACCAAAGCCATTCGCATACAAAAATCCATCATGTCTATGTAACCGCTGCTGTAGCCCTCCAAGATATGTTCCTTGCCGTCCTCCTCTACCTTGACGGAAAATTCTGCATCCACCAAAGCTTGCAGCTTGTCGCTTTTGAGCCACGCCGACAGGTAACGGTTAAAGTTTGCCTCCATCTGTCCCATATAGCGGGAGGTCAAGGCTTCCTTTGCCTGCTCCAAAAATGCTTGGCTCTGTCTTAGAATAAAAAGACTCTTTTTGGCCTTCTGAAGTTCTTTTTCACAGTATTTTTGCTGCAAAATAAGGGTGCGGTACGATTGCAGCTGGACATCGCTGTGAGCGATGTCGCTCTCGGCTTGGGTGCATTCTTTCTGAAGGGCTTCCTTTCTTTTCTCGCGGATTTGTAAGTCCTGCCGCAGAGAAAAGAAGGGGTCTTTTTCGTTTGTGCAAAAATGCAATTCCTGTTTGTGCTCTCTTTCAAAATCTTCCACCTGTGCAAAAAGAGCGGCCTTTCTTTGTTTGAGTTCCTCCAGCTCTTTTCGTTTCGTTTGGGAGCTACGTATCCATGTCTCCAGTTCTTCCTCCCCGATGCAGTAGCGAGTCTGTATGCTTTGCAGGCGTTCGTTTAAGCTTTTTTCTTGTTTTTGCAGCCTATCAAAGGCAGGCGTAGCAACCGTCTCTTCCTTGCCGCAAAGTTCCGGATAAACCTTCTGTAAGGCATTGCACTCCTTGCGGGTTTGCTCCTGTTTTTCTTGCAATTCTTTTTGTTTTAGCATGCTCTTATTAGATTGTTCCATCCACTCGGAAATCGAACGGCTATCCTCCTCCACCGAATAGCGAAGCAGAAGTTCTTTTATGCTTTGCTCACACTCCTTTTCTTGTTGCCTAAGTGTGGCCATGGCAGGGGTCTCATAGGAGTCCTCTTCACTTGCAAATAGAGTCGGATTTGCCTCAGTAAAGTCAAGCACCCTCTGGTTTTGTAATGCTACTGCCTGTTTTGCCCGAGAGGCATTCTCTATGGCAGCTTCTAAGTCTGTCAGTCCTCTTTTGGCCTGTGTAAGGGGAATCGAGTAGGCAGCCAAAAAGGGTTGAAGGCTCTGTTCTCTTTGCACTTTCTTTTGGTTAAGCTGTGAGAGTTTATCCTCGTAGGAAGCTAGGAGGGCTGCCTTTTCTTTCTTTTTTCGGGTGTTTGCAAAGAGGAGGCAAAAGCCCATCAACAACAGCAAGGCACTCGCAGCAAACAACAAGGGACTCAGCAAAAAGCCAAGCACAGCAGCCAAAATTCCAAACCCAACACAAACAAAGGGAAAGGCATTTCTTGCGGTAGGAATCGAATGTGGCAGAGCTTCTCTCTTTTTGCGAAGTTCCTCTTCCTCCTGAGAGAGAAGCTCGTACTCTTGCCATTCGTGACGTATGGAGGAAAGCTTGGTCGGGTCAGGTAACTCCATGGAGGCATAGGAAGAAGCGGCAGCGGCCTTATCTTGCAAGCGTTCCCATTCCTTTTTCAGACTTTGGTACTGAAACCAAAGAGCCATCCTTTCGGCCTTTTGCTCCTTATCTAGGTTAGCAAGCGTCTCCAAAAGAGACTCCTGTTTGGAAAGGTTCTGTTGAAGCGAGAGCAACTCCTCTTTCGTGGGAATGGCTCCCGAAGAAAGCAGTTCCCTTTCTTCTCCCTCCAAGTCCTTTTGCTGGGAGAGCAGCTCCTCGTACTGTTTGCGAATCCCCAAAAGCTTCTGCTGCCTTTCTTCTTTCTGTGCCTGCAGTTCCTCCCTCACCTGTTGCCTCTTTGTGAGAGCCTCCTTTAGCTCCTGTACTTCCTCCTCTTTGGGAAGGGGATGCTGCTGCAAAAAGGTGGTCAGCTCCTCACTTACATCCCTCTTTTGCTTTTCTAACTCTTGGTGGAGTTTAAGCGTTGCTTCAACCTCTTTTGTTTGAGCCTCTTTTGCGGAAATCTCCTTCTTTAAGGCATTGATTTCTTTTTGCAAAGAAAGCAAACTCTGCCTGTTAGCGATAATGGATTGCCTCGCCTCCTCCACCTGTTGAATCTCCACTCTCGCTTTCTTTTGCTTTTGTAAAACCTCCTCCAACTTTCCCTGTAACTCATGCAGGCGACCCCGCTGCCCTCTCTTCTCGTACTCCTTAATCTTTTCCGTCAAAGCGTCCATGGCAGCGTCATAGGCTCTCACATCTTGGCTATCGTGTAGGATGGCATTTAAGCGGGTGTGGATGCCAGAATCGGCTCCCTCGATAGGAATACCGATTTGCCCAAGAAAGGCACTGCGGCGAAAGGCCTTCTCATCCAGCTCAAAGAGCCACTCACCAACCTTTTCTACGGGAAGGATTCGTTTCGTGTCCGCTTCCTGCAAACACATCGAATCTCCACGTTGGGTCGCTCCAAAGGTACGAGAAAGCAGATAGCACTTTCCCTCTTTCTCAAAGGTCAAAGTCCCACCATACTTTCCTCCCTGCCATGGCAGATAGTGCTTTCTATCGTTCTCCTTGATGCTCTGTTTTCGACTGCTTCCGAAACCGTAAAGCATAGCAATCAAAAAAGCCGCCAAGGTGCTCTTTCCCCAGCCATTCTCCTTCACGATGACATTCAAATCTTCCTCAAAACGTAAGTCAAAATCGTGAAAGGTTCCAAAATTGTCAATGTGACAGGAAATTAACCTCATTCTGACACCTCCTCCCCCTCTAGGGCATGAAAACCACACGGAAGGATACGCCCCTTCTCTGCTTCACTCAAAGAATCCGCTGCTAAAACGCTGCGGACAAATTCACTTTTTAAAGAAATATCGTTTGCATAAGCAGCCTCATCCAATTCCAACTTACAGTTGTTAAAAAGTTCCAGATAGAAAAAGCGGTCTTCTAACCTTTCTTGTATCAGGTTGGGATTTAAAAAACGTTCTACCGCCGTGAGTCCCTGCAACTCTATTCGCACAAAATCTCTCTTTCCTAGCCCTCGAGTCGCCAAGGTACATTTGCGGTACACCGCCGTGGTATCGTCCTCACTCTCTACCTCCACACGTAGAGTCCGAAAATGGTAGGTGGCTCTTTCTATTTTCTGAAAGGGGACACTCTCCCCTCTTTCTTCCTGCAAATCTAAGAGATAGTAGCCGCTGCCGTTTTCATCCTCAAAATCCGTTCCTTCTAATTTTACCAATTCTTCCCCAACAAAGCTGCCCTCTTTCCAAATATAATGCTTGGTGGGAGTGATGACATATTGCAACCTTGGAAAGTTCTCTTTTAGTGTAAGAAGTGTCTCTTCCTCAAGTTTCTCTGCTTCCTCAAATAGAAGCACGGAAGTATCTCTTGAGAGGGAGCTAAGAGAGGAACAAGAGATAAGAGCTTCTCTGAGCAAAAACTCTTCTCTTTTGCCGTGCGATAAGCGATAAAAATGAGGGGGAAGCTCCGACTTATGCCGAAGATAGGCACTTCCGATGGCATCCTCCCTCCAGACAAAGCAAAGAGCGGTTTCCCTTAGAATGTCTAAGATTTTTGAGACGATAGCATCCGTCACATAACCCTCTGCAAATAGGTTTCCAGTCAAGAGAATCCATTCCGCCTTCTGTAAGACCGCTTCCTTACAGGCTTCCGCAAACGCAGCAATGCGGGCTTGCAGCCATTCCTCATCTTTGGCTTTTGGTAGATAGCAATCTGGAATTGCACCGATGAGAGGAGCATGAATATGAGCTATTCTCATAGTAAGTTCTCCTTTTTCTTGTCCCATAGTTAGGACCTATTTTCTAAATTTTCTAGAAAAATTGTAACAGATTCCGTTCAAAGAAACAATAGGCAGACGGTATTTTTGCCGTGAATTCCCCATTGCCTCAAGGCAATGGGGTTTCTGGATACCCCCTTATAAAAAGAATGGGTAAAAGACTTAGAGAAGATAGGTCGAAATCAAATACAACAAAAGCATGTGCACGGGGTAAAAGGCATAAGCCGCATAGCGAAACCACTTGGGGGATTTTCCCTGTTTGTCATCGTACATCCAAATGGGAAGCAGGGCAAAAAGAGCGAAGGCCTGTGTTTGAAGCTCAAAACCCTTTCCCAATAGCGAAAGTTCGAGTACCTCTCCTGAAAAGAATACTTGATTGAGCAAAAACATCCCGACAAGCTCAATGGTCTTACAAAAACGACTGCGTTTTGCCACATAAAAGAGGAGTACCGTCAAAACGCCGTTGGCTCCATAATCCACAAAGCCAAGACCTCCTAAAAGGAGCAACCCCAAAAGAGCAAGTGCCGTCAAAACCCCTTGCCGCAGCGTTCTCTGCTTCTCCCATGCGGCGATCGCTTGGATACCCAAAAGTCCCAAAAGCAGAGTAAAGAGGACGTTTTGGTGAAAGGGAAAAAAGAGACTTCCCATGTACATGAGATTAAAGGGAATCTCAGATAAAAGGGCAAACACCAACAGTCGTTTGGCATAGGCTTTTTTGTTCCTGCTGTGTTCAAAGCCCTCAGAGATCTGAAAGGCAAAGATGGGGAAGGCCATTCTTCCCAGATAGGTCATCCACATGTTTCCTGGAATCATCGTCGCCCACATGTGGTCCAGCAGCATGAGAAACATGGCGAGTAATTTAAGTTGATTGGCATGAATGCGTTTCATAAACAAAGTCCTTTCTTTTTTTGACATGTTTTACCTTAACGTCTTATCTTAAAGGAAGGAAAAGGGGATGTCAACCAACGAGTCCCCCCTTTGTTCCCAAATCATAGAAACAAAGGGGGTACTCACACTTATCCTTTTTTTGTAAGCTCGTGGAAAGTAATTTCAAAGGAAAGACTTCCTTTGCTGCCAAAGTAGATTCCGTCTGCCTTGCTGTCTGTGTAGATGAGGTTGCTCATCACCTGCTCTCCATCGTTTACAAAGACCTCAACCGTCATCTTATCCATCACAATCCGAAGTTTGATAGCTCCGTCCTGTGGACGAACGTAACAGGAACGGCAACTTATGAGGTCATGTTCCATGCCGGAGTAAC
>JAUNGR010000117.1 GCA_030524485.1 bacterium
CAGTCTATTCCAAAATTGTTGATTGAGACGGAATATTTGATGGATTGGCAGGAGGGACAGCAGACCTTTAACGGAACGGCTTCCCAAATTTATCTTTTGGATGATACCTACTCGAAGTTGCAGACTGCCTTTGCTGAGTTGAATCAGAAGGCATATGACAATTTAAAGACTATTTATGATGAGAATCTGGAATTTGCCAGAGAGTGGGTGAAGGATAGCGGCACGCATCTGGAGGAAGAGTTTGAGCTGATTCCGATGCGTAACGATGCCGATATTGTGAGTCTTCAGGGTAGCGAATATACCTACCTAGGGGGAGCACATCCGAGTACTTATGTTTCTGGCTACAACTGGAATCCTCAGACGGGAGAGGAGTATGCACTTCAAGATGTCACCGAAGAGTATGATGCTTTGTATGCACTGCTCTTGGAGGAATTGGAACGTTACTATGATTCGGAAAGCTTTTTTGAGGGCTATCAGGATACGGTGAAGGAGATGTTTTATGCCAAGAATCGGGAGGAAGGGCAGCTGCAGTGGATGATGAACAGTCAGGAACTGATGCTCTACTTTAATTCTTATGAGATTGCACCATATGCTTCAGGTCCAGTCACGGTGACGATTTCTTTTGCCGAGCATCCAGAGTTCATCAAGGAGAAGTTTTTGAAGGCTGCAAAGGATGATGTGCTGTATCTGGGAAGTAATGGTACGGTGAACTGGGATCTTAATGGGGATGGAAGCAAGGACAGCATTACCTTCTCCTCTATGGAAGACGACATGAATTATCAGCTTATCACGCTGCAGGTGAACGATAAGGAACTTAGCAAGAAGCTGGACGGATACTCGGCTAAAGCGTATCTTCTCTGCGGTCAAAATGGAAGTAACTATCTGTATGTGGAGCTTGGAACCGACAACGATTACCGTTACCTTGAGGTATTTGACTTAAATGGAGAGGAGCCAAGCTTGATAGGAGAGACTGAGCTAGGCTCATTTTATGACCTCTATCCGACCAGCAGCCGTGATTTTCTTCTGGCAAGTCATATGGATGTTTTGGGAACCTACTACGTCTACCGCAGCTTTACGCTGGGGGAGGATGGTATGCCGCAGCTTGTGGATGGGGTGTATCGCCTGTATGGGTATCAGACTGGTAAATATGACCATGTATTGACAGCAAAGAGGGACATTCCGGCTTGGAAGGAGAATGCGGATGGCAGTGAGGAGAGGACAGTACTTCCGGCAGGAAGCCATTTCCATTTAAGGGAGACAGACGGAGAGAGCTATGTGAAGGGAATCTTGGATGACGGAGAGAGCTATCGAATCTCGATTGAGAAAAGCAGCGAATGGGGTCATAACATAGAAGGAGTTTTTGAGGAAGAGTGCTTTGACGGCATTATGTATGCAGGTTAATGGAAGTGAAAAAAGAGAGGAGGGAGAAGTGTGACCAACATACGCTGTGTGGTGGAGAGAATTACCTATCAAAATCCGGAAAATGGATATTCGGTGCTGAAGGTGAGGGTGAAGGGCTATCAGGATTTGGTGACCTTAGTGGGAAATCTGCTGGATGTCAATGTAGGCTCTGTGCTGTTGGCGAGAGGCGATTGGAAGATAGATTCCAGATATGGAAGGCAGTTCGTAGCCTTAAGTTGGGAGGAAACTCTTCCCGCCACGGTCTATGGGATGGAGAAATATTTGGGCAGCGGCTTAATTAAGGGAGTTGGTCCCAAGTTCGCACAGCGTATCGTGGCAAAATTTGGCTCAGACACCTTCACGGTGATTGAGGATGAGGTAGAAAGGCTGCTGGAAGTGGAAGGAATCGGTCAAAAGCGGATTCGGATGATTGCGGCAAGCTGGGAGAAACAGAAGGAAATCAAAAATATCATGCTTTTTCTCCAGCAGCATGAGGTCAGTACCAGCTTTGCGGCAAAGATTTATAAAACCTATGGAAATGAGAGCCTGCCCATCGTGAAGGAGAATCCCTTTCGGTTGGCGGACGATATCTGGGGCATAGGCTTTAAGACCGCAGACGGAATCGCAGCAAAGCTGGGCTTTCAGAAGGAGGATGCCGCACGTTGCCGCAGTGGTTTGGCCTACACACTGAATGAACTGGCAAACAGCGGGCATGTCTATGCTAGGCGAGAGCAGCTTGTGGAGAGTGCCGTTCGCCTGTTGGAGGTGAGAGAGGAAGCCATCACCAAAACATTGGATGGCATGTTAGAAAAGCAGGAGTTGCTCTGCGAGGGGGAGGCCATCTATCTGCCGCCCTTTGGCTATGCGGAGATGGGGGTGGCAGCAAAGCTGAAAAAGCTGGCAAAGGCCTCGGGGATGCTTCGTAAGGAAAACAAAATCGATATCAAAAAAATCGAAGGTCGTACAGGGTTTCATTATGATGAGACACAGGCACTTGCCATTCAAACGGCCATCTCCTCCAAAGTGATGGTGTTGACCGGAGGGCCGGGAACCGGAAAAACCACGACGACGCAGGGGATTTTGGAAGCCCTTAAGTTCTATGGCTGTCAGGTGCTTTTGGCAGCTCCAACGGGGCGGGCGGCAAAGCGTATGGCGGAGGCCACGGGGATGGAGGCAAAGACCATACACCGCCTTCTGGAGTATAAGCCGCCGGAGGGTTACCAGAGAAATGAGAAGAAGGTTTTGGAGGGAGATGTGTTGATCGTAGATGAGGCCTCCATGATAGATGTGCTGCTGATGAACTCTCTTTTGCGGGCAGTTCCGCCGCAGATGAGCCTGATTTTAGTGGGAGATATCGATCAGCTGCCCTCGGTCGGAGCTGGAAATGTGCTGAGAGACATCATAGATTCCGCCTGCTTTCCCGTCATCTGTCTCACGAAGATATTTCGGCAGGCACAGAGCAGCCGCATTATCATGAATGCACACCGCATCAATCGAGGTGAGTTTCCAGACTGCAGAAATGGAGCAAAGTCGGACTTCTTTTTTGTGGAAAGGGAGGAAGCGGAGGAGGCAGCGGCGGAGATTGTGGATTTGGTAAAGAGAAAGTTGCCCTCTTACTATCAGGTGGAAGCTTCTTCCATTCAGGTGTTGACTCCGATGCAAAGGGGAGTGGTGGGAGCTTCCCAGCTGAATCTGGCCTTGCAGGAGGCTTTAAACCCAAGAGAACTGGCTTTGCGGCATGGCGGTTATGCTTACCGTGAGGGAGATAAGGTCATGCAGATTAAAAATAACTATGACAAAGAGATTTTTAATGGCGACATTGGCCGTGTGGAGACGGTGCAGATGGAGCAAAGAAGCCTGACGGTGCTGTTTGAGAGTGGAGGAGTGGAAAAAAGGGTGGAGTATGAGCAGGCAGATTTGGATGAACTGACCCTTGCCTATGCGGTGACGGTGCATAAGTCGCAGGGGTCCGAGTATCCTGTGGTGGTGATGCCGGTGCTGATGACGCATTATGTGATGTTGCAGAGAAATTTGATTTATACCGGCATCACCCGTGCCAAAAAGATACTGGTGCTGGTGGGCAGCAAAAAAGCCCTGTCCTATGCGGTGAGGAATGTAACGGTCTCTCGGCGCAATACGCTGCTCAAAGAGAGACTGGCAGAAGAAAGCCTCTAGGAGGGGCAGGCGTTTTGGATTTCGGTCTCTCCTCCAGGGGCACTTTCTTTGCGAAGCAACTGAAAGTTTGGAAGGTGGTTTTGAATCAAGTCTGCCAGTGTGATGCCGAAGAAAAATTCGTGCACCAAAGTGTCGTACTGCTTCCACATAGAAAGGGTGCTGCAGAAGGAGGCACGGGGACAGGGAGGGGCATCGGGAACCAGACAGGCGACGGTGGCGAGGGAACCTTCCGCAAGCTCCAAAATCTCTCCCACGGTGTATTCTTGAGGGAGACGGGTCAGCTTATAGCCGCCTCCCTTGCCTCTCAGTCCTTTTAAGAGTTTTGCCTTGACCAGTACCTTCAAGATACTTTCAAGATATTTTTCGGATATTTCCTGCCGTGTGGCAATGTCTTTTAGAGGAATGTAATCGCTGCTATTTTGTACTGCGAGGTCAGCCATGACCCGCAGGGCATATCTTCCTTTTGTGGATATCATCATTGGATTCTCCTTTTTTCGTACTTTCGTCTTTTTGATTCTGTTTTGTTCTAGTATACATACAAAAATGCCTCTTTACAAGTAAAACCTAGAAACCTATGAAGAAAATAGGAAATAAGTTTTCAAAAAGATAAATGAGAAAGTTTGTCATTGTCTAAGAATGAAGAGAGAAAAAGAAGGATTGACAGTTATTGATGGTTAGGGTATACTAACTTAAGTTAGAAAAAACTAACTCCGGTCAAAAAAAGAAAGAGGGAAAGGAAAAGCAGCTATGCTGGAAAAACAATTTATCGAACAGTGTGCGCCGACTTTGGCATCTTTGAAGACAGGAAGTCTTTTTACCTTTCATTATCAGGATGAGAAGGAATTGCAAAACAGTGTGAGAGAATGGGATGAGCAGATGAGTGAGAAGGGGATAGCGGTCTCGATTCTGCGGACACAGAAGCATATGGCTCTGATTTATGTATATCGCCCTTCCCGATTGAAAAGAGATATGAGCAGACCGGAAACGGAGAACTTTTTGAGACAGTGCGGTTACAAAAATGCAAATCCGGACAGTGCTTTGCGTATTTTGCAAAAAAAGTTGCAGGAGGAAGAGGGCTTTCCACATGAGATAGGACTTTTTCTGGGCTATCCGTTGGAGGATGTCATTGGTTTTATTGTGAATGCCGGAAGAAATTCTCTTGTGACAGGGTACTGGAAGGTGTATGCAAATGTAAACGAGGCGATGGAGACCTTCGCAAAGTATAAAAAGTGCAGAGCTGTCTATGAGCGTCTCTGGAAAGAAGGAAGAAGTGTTTGGCAGCTCACAGTAGCGGCTTGACATAGAAGGACCACAAGGAAACAAAGTGGTCCAACAAAAGAAAGGAAAAGACAATAAGGAGGATAATACGATGAGCAAAGTTGCAGTGGTTTTCTGGAGTGGAACAGGTAATACCGAGACTATGGCGAATGCAGTAGCAGAGGGAGCACAGGAGAAGGGTGCAAGCGTGGATGTGTTAGGTTGTTCCGAGTTTGACGCTTCTAAGATGGCAGAGTACGATGGTGTGGCTTTCGGATGCCCAGCTATGGGTGCTGAGGAGTTGGAGGACAGCGAATTTTTGCCTATGTTTGAGTCCTGTAAGGCAGCTCTTTCCGGAAAGAAGATTGCACTGTTTGGCTCCTATGGATGGGGAGACGGAGAGTGGATGCGTACTTGGAACGAGGAGTGCGTGAATGCAGGTGCAAACATGGCTTGTGATTTCGTGATTTGCAACGACGCACCGGATGACGATGCAGTAGCAGCATGTAAGGCTTTGGGTGCAGCTTTAGCATAAGTACCTAGATAGCCCAACAAGGCCAAATTTCCGACTTGACAGATAGAGAGTGTTTCTTTTTGTGATTTGCAAAATGGGACACTCTTTTGTTAAGAAACAGAGGATGCAAGTCTTATTGAGAAAATATAATCAATAAGGATATTGACAATGCGAGGGAATTAGAATACACTAACCTTGCAAATGAAAACGTTTCTCAATTAAGAGGAAAGGGGATGTTTATGATGCCTTTAGCAATGATGAATGCAGGAGAACCAGCCATAATCAAGAAAATCGGCGGTAAGGAGGATACCAGACAGTTTTTGGAGAATCTGGGTTTTGTTGTAGGAGGAGTTGTTACAGTTATATCAAAGGCCAACGGCAATGTGATTGTGAATGTCAAAGATTCCAGAGTTGCCATCGGTCAGGAAATGGCAAATAAAATTATGGTATAATCGCAGAGACCTTATACGATAAGGAGAGGTTGTCTGCCATCCTCAATCTAAATTGAAATATGAGAAAAGTAGGGTGAAAGAAGGGATAACAGATGAAGACATTAAAGGAAGTTGCCTGTGGCCAGACGGTTACGGTGAAAAAACTTACCGGAGACGGTCCTGTAAAGCGCAGAATCATGGACATGGGAATCACAAAGGGTGTCACAATTTTCGTGAGAAAAGTAGCACCGTTGGGAGACCCTGTTGAAGTTACCGTCAGAAACTATGAGCTGTCTTTGAGAAAAGCAGACGCAGAAATGATTCTGGTGGAATAGTTTTGAAAGCGTTCGCAAGTCTATTTGCGGGCGATACTTTTTGTGAAAAGGTTAGAAAAAACTAACGTTTGACAGGAAAAATGAGTTAGGTATGAAGGAGAAAAATCATGTCAGTTAAAATTGCACTTGCAGGTAATCCGAACAGTGGTAAGACAACCCTGTTCAATGCGCTTACCGGCTCCAACCAGTTTGTGGGGAACTGGCCCGGAGTTACTGTGGAGAAGAAGGAGGGTAAATTAAAAGGCCACAAAGATGTGGTTATCATGGATTTGCCTGGTATTTATTCTCTGTCTCCATACACTCTTGAGGAGGTTGTAGCGAGAAACTACTTGATTCGAGAGAGGCCAGACGCTATCATCAACATCGTCGATGGAACCAACATTGAGAGAAACCTGTATCTGTCCACACAGATTATGGAGCTTGGAATTCCGGTTGTCATGGCAGTCAACATGATGGATTTGGTTGCTAAGAATGGAGATAAGATACATATTGACAAACTGAGCAAGAAACTGGGCTGTGAGGTGGTTGAGATTTCCGCCTTGAAGGGAACTGGAATTCAGAAGGCTGCTGAGAAGGCAGTTGCACTGGCACAGAGCCAGAAGAAGGTCGTTCCGGTGCATGAGTTCTCCAAGGATGTGGAGAAGGTGATTTCCAGCGTGGAAGACCGTCTGGGAAAAAGCATTCCAGAGGAGCAGAAACGTTTCTTCGCCATCAAGCTTTTGGAGAAGGATGACAAGATTGCAGCACAGATGTCCACCAAGGTGGATGTATCCGCTCAGATTCAGGAGTTAGAGAAGCAATATGATGACGATACCGAGAGTATCATCACCAACGAGCGTTATGTTTATATTTCTTCTATCATGGGAGAGTGTGTCACAAAAGCAAAGAAGAGCGGCATGACCACTTCCGATAAGATTGATAGCATTGTTACTAACAGATGGCTGGCACTTCCGATTTTTGCCGCTGTGATGTGGTTGGTATATTATGTTTCCGTTACCACAGTCGGTACCTTTGTGACAGACTGGACCAACGACGTTCTCTTCGGAGAGATTGTTCCTCCGGCGATCGAGAGTGTTCTGGTTGCCATCCACTGTGCAGACTGGCTGCAGGGCTTAATCCTTGATGGTATTGTTGCCGGTGTCGGTGCGGTATTAGGTTTCGTTCCTCAGATGTTAGTTCTGTTCCTCTTCCTTGCCTTCCTTGAGGCTTGTGGATACATGGCTCGTGTAGCCTTCATCATGGACAGAATCTTCCGTAAATTCGGTCTTTCCGGTAAGTCTTTCATCCCGATGTTAATCGGTACTG
>JAUNGR010000118.1 GCA_030524485.1 bacterium
GCCTTATTAAACTCTTCCGCCTGGTGGACGGCGTTCTGACCGGTGGTTGCGTCGAGCACGAGCAGGGTTTCCCGGGGTGCATCAGGCAGTTCCCGGGTTAAAATCCGGTCGAGTTTGTTGAGTTCGTTCATGAGATTCGTTAAGTTCGTTGACGTTATCTTAGGTCTGCTACGTTAAGTTTGGTTAAGTGCATTAAATTTAGTTTGTTAGATTCGCTGATTTTTTGAGTTTTGAAATTTGACTGAATAAAAGTTGTAAACAGGAGGAATCGTATGGCTGAGTTATCGTATCATGAAAAGCAAGACATCGCAAATACTAAGAAATTAAGAGAACTGCTTCGCACTCTCCCACCCTTTTGTGCCGAGTTTTTTCGAGGCATAGAGCCAAGAACCTCCGCCCGCACACGGATTGCCTATGCCTATGATTTGCGAATTTTCTTTGAATTTCTTCAAGAATCCAATCCTAAGCTTGCTGGGATGGATAGGAAAGACTTTACGGTAGAGGTTCTGGAGCAAATCAATGTGTTTGATTTGGAGGACTATATGCAGTATCTAAAGTGCCACTCCACCGAACAAAGAACCGATATGGTTAACCACGAGAGGGGAATCATGCGAAAAATTGCCTCCTTGAGGAGTTTTTACAATTATTATTACCGCAGGGAGCGTATCTCTGTCAATCCCGCTGCCAAAATCGAGACTCCCAAAATACACGAGAAGGGAATTGTTCGTCTAGAAGTCGATGAGATGGCGGAACTCTTAGACCTTGTAGAAATTGGAGAAAATCTCACCAAAAAACAAAGAGATTTCCATAAAAAGACGAAGGTAAGGGATTTGGCTCTTCTTACCTTGATGCTTGGAACTGGAATTCGCGTCTCAGAATGCGTTGGATTGAATTTGAGTGACATAGACTTTAAAAACTCCAGTATGAAGATACATAGAAAAGGCGGAAAAGAAGTTATCCTGTACTTTGGAGATGAGGTGGAGGAAGCACTGAGAGCCTATCTTGTTGAGAGAAACGAAATCAAAGCAGAGGCCGGACATGAGTCTGCTCTCTTCCTCTCCCTACAAAAGAAACGCTTGACCGTTCGCAGTGTTGAAAATCTAGTCAAGAAATATGCCAAGTTGGTAACTCCCTTAAAGCCTATCACACCGCATAAACTAAGAAGTACCTATGGAACCAATCTGTATCGAGAGACTGGAGATATCTATCTGGTGGCAGATGTTTTAGGGCATAATGATGTCAATACCACTAAGAAGCATTATGCTGCACTGGAAGATGATAGAAGGAGAAGCGTTCGCAACCAAGTGACGCTGAGAGAGAATGCTTCCCCTTCTCTTCCAAATCCAAATCTCTCTAAGAATAATTTGGAAGCAAAAGAATAAGCAGGCGTGTATCACACAGAAGAAAAAATCTGCATTGGTTTATCTCTATATTAGTTTACATATTTTTGTTATGTAAACTTTAATTTTGCAGCTTCTCTTCCGCTGTCCTCTCATAATACACGACAATCAATTTTTGTCCAATGTGAATGTCACTATCCGACAGATGATTGATGCGAGAAAGTTCATAGATATAGTCCTCAATGGAGACTCCTCCCTCATGACAGTAGGTATCTGCAATCGACCAGAGGCTATCTCCTTCACGGATGGTGATATCGGTATAGTATTTTTGAACCGAATCTGGTTTTGCCATGGCATATAACACAGCTTTTCCGAAGAATCCGGACAAAAAAAGCATAAAGAAAGAACACAAAAGCACCAGAATCCCTGATTGATTTTTGAGCCTAATAAGTTCCATTTAAAATTCCCCCTTTTGTATCACAGGGCAAACTCTCTCTTTTACCCTATTTACGTAAGCCATAGGTTTGAAAGAAGTACTCTTCCCCTTTCCTTCCTATGGCTTTTACTCTGTGTCAAACCGAAGCGAGTTCTTCTTCGGCTTATAAGAAAACATCAGTTCCGGAAACGTTTGTTCTTCTTGTATGCTTTATTATAATTTAAGAACAAATGTTTGTCAAGCCGAATCGAACACTTTTTTGGAAAATACGTTCGATTCTTTTCTCGAACAATCGTTTGCATTTTTAGAAAAATTATGTTATGATAAAAGAAACCCGTACGAAACGGAAAGGAGGCAGTTTATGGAAAAAATGCACAAAGAACAAAAAAAAATTACTGCAAAGCAGCAAGAAATTTTAACATATATCAAGGAGACCGTTTTGAAAAAGGGATATCCCCCCTCAGTTCGTGAGATTTGCGAGGCGGTTCACTTAAAGTCCACCTCCTCGGTACATTCCCATCTGGAAACCTTGGAGAAGAATGCTTACATTCGCCGTGACCCCACCAAGCCTAGAACCATAGAGATTATGGACGATGCCTTCAACTTAACAAGGCGTGAGGTGGTGCAGGTTCCTCTGATAGGAACCGTAGCTGCAGGACTTCCGATTTTAGCAGAGCAGAATGTGGAAGGTTACTTCCCCTTCCCTGTGGAGGTGTTGCCAAACAAAGAGGTTTTTATGCTTCGAGTGAAAGGGGACAGCATGATCAATGCTGGCATTTTTGAGGGCGACCAAGTGCTGGTAGAACAACAGCAAACTGCCGAGAACGGAGACATTGTTGTGGCTCTTTTGGAGGACTCTGCTACGGTAAAAAGATTTTATAAAGAGGGAGACCGCTATCGCTTACAGCCAGAGAACGACACCATGCCACCGATTTTTACCGACCAAGTAGAGATTTTAGGAAAGGTTATTGGACTGCTGCGTATGATGGGCAATCATACATCGTGATGACTACACATCATTTTTCAGCAATTAAGCTTAGAACAGGTTTTGTTGTATGGGGAAGTAAGAACTTTTCTATACAATAGAATAGCGAACAGCCCTTGGATTTGAAAAGGACTGTTCGCTTTCATAGAGATTGTTCTGAATCAGAACATTTACAATTCTTCTTTGGTCAAAAGCTTTCCATCTCTCCAGATTCTTTCCAAATCATAGAATAGACGGTCCTCGGTACAGAAAATATGCACAATGATGTCATTGTAATCCAGAAGAATCCAGTTTCCGCTCTGGTATCCCTCCACCTGACGGCATTCATATCCAGCCTTATATAGCATTTCCTGTACGTTGTCTGCCATCGCCTGTACCTGATTGATGTTATTTCCACTGGCAATGATAAAATAATCTGCAATGACCGAAACACCTTCGATGTTAATAATCTTGATGTCCTGCCCCTTCTTTTCCTCAAGGGCTTCCACTGCAATGCGTGTCATCTCTTTTGAGAGGTTCTTATTTGCATCCTGCATCTGTGTTCATTCTCCTTTTCTCTCGCTCCTGCTCATAATACAAAAAGGCTTCTTTTGAAGCCGGGTCAATGGCTCCTCCTCTTTGAGCTAGATATTCTAAGGTTCCCTTCATAATTTGATACAAAGCCTCATCCAAATCCACGAAGGAAAGAGCACGAAGCTCTTCCAAATTCGGAGCCTTATTTCTTCTTGGCTCAATATAATCTGCCACATACACAATCTTTTCCAAAAGACTCATCTGGGGTCTTCCGGTGGTATGATAACGAATGGCATTCAAAATTTCCGAATCGGTTATACCAAACTTTTCGTTTGCTAGGACGGCTCCTAGTTTTGCATGAAGAACCGCCGGTGCCTTCTGCTCTTCCTCGGAGATGGGCAGACGTTTTTGCTTACATTTCTCAAGGATGTCTGCATCCGAGAAACGTTTGGCACAATCGTGCAGCAATCCGGCAAGTTCGGCCTTCTCTAAGTCACAGCGATAACGCATCGCCAAAGCCATAGCCGTAAAAGACACCGAAAGCGTGTGCTCATAGCGTGTCAAAGAAAGTTTTTCCTGCAACTTGCTGCGTATGAATAAGATTTGTTCATTCATTCCGATATCCTCTGATATAAGTGATTTTTCTCAATGTAGGCAGCCACCTCCGCCGGAACCATGTGACGAACACTTCTACCTTCTGAGACGCAGGCTCGAATTTTGGTGGAAGAGACATCGGTGTCTAGTCCATGAAGCCGATGAATATCGGCATGATACTTTTCTTTTAAATGCTGCATTTGAGCACATAGCCTTTCTTCTAACTCCGCATCTGGTTCTCGTTTCATAGCTAAGCGGGAAGAAACCAAAAAAGTGGCTTGTGTTAAGACCTGCTCCGGATGGTACCAAAGTTCAATGTCAAACAGAGAATCGGCTCCGATGATAAAGAAAAAGGTATGCTCAGGATAGCTTTCATGTAACAGCCGCAGCGTATCTGCAGTGTAGGTCTTCCCCTCCCGCAAAAGTTCAAAATCCGAAAACACCATGAAGGGATAGGGATGAATCGCCAGACGAACCATCTCACAGCGGTTCTGTACAGTAGTGATGACATGACCACTTTTGTGAGGGGGACACTTGGAAGGCATATACCACACAGCATCCAAGTGATATTCCCGAAAAGCCTGAATTCCTAACATAAGGTGCGTATTGTGAATGGGGTCAAAGGTTCCCCCCATAATGCCAATCCTTGCCATAGTTTCCTCCGTTTTTGTCCACATCCCCTTCTAACCGTTTGGGGTTTATGGACGGCGTTGCCTTACGTTTGCATTTCTTTAAGAAATTTCTTTAAGCAGGAAGCACAATTTTTCTCTTTGCGGCATCCTTTGCTGGCCGGTACAACACAATCTTCTTTCCGATGACCTGAACCACCTGTGCGTGTACTCTCTCTGCCAAGACCTGTGCAATCTCTCTCTCATCATCCAGACAGTTCTTTAAGACATTGATTTTAATCAGCTCTCTCGCTTCCAATGCCTCTTCCACAGCCTGCGTGATTTCCGGAGTCAAACTGGACTTTCCAATCTGAAAGATGGGGTCCATGGTCATTGCCAATCCCTTTAAATAAGCTCTTTGCTTGCTTGTCATACTTTTCCTCCGTTCATTATTTAAAATAGTCAAATTCCAGACTGTACATACGGACGGTATCCCCTTCCTGAATGCCTGCCCTTTCCAACTCATCCAAGATACCAGTGTCCTTCAAGAAGTTCTGGAAGAAGGCAAAGCCCTTTTCGGAATCCAGATTGGTGTAGCCAAGCATCTTCTCAATGCGAGGACCTTCCACCACATAGGCACCGTCATCTGCACGGCTCACCTGATACGGCAGGGCCTTATCCGACTCATAGCGAATGTCAAATTCTTTCTCAAAGATGGTTGGGGTTCTATCCACGGTCTGCAGCAGTTCATAGACGGCATACAGAAGTTCCTTCACGCCCTTTCCGGTCACAGCAGAGATGGGGAAAACGGAGAGTCCCTCTGGCTCAAAGGCCGCACGCAGGCGGGCAAGCGGACTTTCTTCGTTCTCATCCTCAAAAATAGCATCCACCTTGTTGGCTGCAATCACCTGCGGTCTCTCTAAGAGTTCTGGGTCATACTTTTCTAACTCCTTATTGATGGCACGAATGTCCTCCACAGGGTCTCTTCCCTCCACAGAAGCCGCATCCACCACATGAATCAACACCTTACAGCGTTCGATGTGACGCAAAAAGGCATGGCCGAGGCCTACGCCCTCGGAGGCTCCCTCAATTAATCCCGGAATGTCTGCCATCACAAAACCGTCGGTTCCATCCAAATCCACCACGCCCAGATGAGGATTTAACGTAGTGAAATGATAATTTGCAATCTGTGGTCTCGCATTAGAGACACGGGAAAGCAGAGTGGATTTCCCTACGTTTGGAAAACCAACTAAGCCCACATCGGCAATCACCTTAAGCTCCAAAGTCACCCAAAGCTCTGCCCCTGGCTGCCCTGGCTGTGCATACTTGGGAACCTGCATGGTGGAGGTTGCAAAGTGCATGTTACCAAGACCGCCCTTACCACCTTTTAAAATAATCTCTCGGCGGTTCTCACCAGACATATCGGCAATCACCTTTCCAGATTCAAAATCCTTGATGATGGTTCCTTCTGGCACCTTGATGATTAAATCTTTTGCATCCGCTCCGTGGCATCTACGCTTCTTTCCCTCTTCTCCGTCCTTGGCCACATATTTTCTGACATGGCGGAAGTCTGTCAACGTATTTAAGCCGGGATCGACTTCAAAGATTACATCGCCGCCTCTTCCGCCGTCTCCGCCGTCCGGACCGCCGTTTGGCACATAGAGTTCTCGACGAAAGCTCACATGACCGTCTCCGCCTTTTCCGGATTTGATAAATACTTTTGCACAATCGGCAAACATAAACAACTTACCGTCCTTTCTTTTTTTGGCTGTTTCACGTTTTACTTGTTTCCTTTTTGCTTTCCTTTCGTTTCCTTTTAGAAGGTCTTTTAGAAAGCCTGTTTTCTTTTAGAAAAAAAGAGCTTCATACGATAAGGTATGAAGCCCCAAAAACCAGAAAAAATTACTCGTTGATGGCTCTCGGATATACAGAAACCTGTTTCTTGTCTCTGCCCTTTCTCTCGAACTTAACAACACCATCTACCATAGCAAATAAAGTGTCATCGCCGCCCTTACCAACGTTTAAGCCTGGATGAATCTTTGTTCCACGCTGTCTGTAAAGAATGTTTCCAGCTAATACGAACTGTCCATCTGCTCTCTTTGCACCAAGTCTCTTGGACTCGGAATCACGGCCGTTCTTTGTGGAACCCACACCTTTTTTATGAGCGAATAATTGAAGGTTCATTTTGAACATCTGTTACACCTCCTCAAATCGAATTCTAATGTATTTTTTGCCGTAGGATTCAAGAATACTTTGAAGCCCCAAAATGAGGGAATCCATCAGCAGTTGTGATTCGGGGCTGACTGTCTCTGAAAAATGCAATTCAAACCTTCCTTCTTCTTCCTTTACTTCCCCAAAGAAAGCATCTTCGGTGAAGGTTTCAATGGAATTGAAGGTATTGAGAGCCAAGACAGAAACCGCTGCACAGATGATATCTCGTCCGTACTCGTCATAACCTGCATGTCCCTGAATTTGAATGCCTTTTGTGCATTCCCGCTCACGATAAACCACTACTTGAATCATACTTATGCGTTAATTTTCTCAATCTTTACCTGAGTATAAGACTGTCTGTGACCGTTTTTCTTGTGATATCCGGTCTTTCTCTTATACTTGTAAACGATTACTTTCTTTGCTCTTCCGTCTCCGATTACACTTGCGGTAACGGTTGCACCCTCTACAGTCGGGCATCCGATGGTTAACTCATCGTTCTTAACAGCCAATACCTTATCAAAGGTAACGGTTGCGCCAGCATCTACACCCAGCTTTTCTACCTTAATGATATCGCCTTCTGCTACTTTGTACTGCTTACCACCTG
>JAUNGR010000119.1:0-5115 GCA_030524485.1 bacterium
ATCATCTCCTCCCTGCGAAGTCCCATCACCTGCAACAGCCTCTCCAAAGATTTTGCCTTGTCAATTCCCTTGGGAAGCACCTCCAAAAAGTATGGCTCTGAGCGATATACGCTAAAGTCCCTTCCCAGAGCCGCCTTCACCCTCGGCTCCACCGTTGCCAGATAGTCTCCATCATCTAACAGCAAAAATTTCACCACTGGAAACTGCACACACTCCTTAAAATTTGTCACCTGCTCCACATCCAGCTTGTTGATGGCCGCTTCCTTCTTCACATAAGGGCAGTCCGCCTTCGGTGTAAGGATGAAATCCCCATCATAGGTCAAAAGATTCACACCATATTGCTCTGCCAAAGAGATAATCTTCTGGTTGGATTCCACCGGCAGCGTGCGTGCAAAGACCGTCTCCATCGTCTTACAGTTGATAATCGTGCCGCCGTTAAAGGATAAAATAAAGCCGCCGTACTTCTCCAACTCCAACTCCTTTGCCAGAGGCATCACGCCATAGGTAGGCCTTCCGGAAGCCAGCACTATCTTCTTTCCCTGCTCCTGTATTTTCATCAACACCTCCTTGGTTTTCGGCGTGATACACTTCTCACTGTTTGTCAGAGTTCCGTCCAAATCCAGCACTATCATCTGATATCCCATATTCTATACTCCCCTCTGTCGGTCTCTCATCTCTTTTCTCACGGTTGGGGGGCAAAAAGACTCTTTCCCCCGCTATCGTTTTATTTTTGTTCTTCTACCGTTTTGTCCAGATATTCGTCCACTTTTTTCACCATGTTGTCCGGCATTCCTCCCTCAATCGGACAAACAATGGCATCGGTCATCTCTCTGGAAAACTCTGCCACATACGTCAAGGTCTTATTTAAAGCATCTGCAGAAAGATATTTCATTATATCGTATCTGCCATGGATGAAGGCACTGCCTGGAATGCCAAAGCGGCAGAAGTTGATGGCCGGAACCCCATTGTCCGCAAACGGAATGGAGTCGCTGGAGTAGATATCCTGCTTGACTTCCACCGGATAACCTTTTATCTTCATCCAGTAATCCACAAAGTGCTTTACGGACTCCTGTGCTGTCACCATCGTTCTTTCAATGCCGATGACAGGACCTGCAACGTCCACATTGATCATCAGCTTATGCTTCTTCAGCTCCTCCTTATGGGCTGCCACATAGGCCTTGCTGCCCTCCAATCCAACCTCCTCGGAACCAAACCAATTTAATTTCACGGTACGCAGGGGAGCTTTCTCGGCAAAGGCATGAGCCAATTCCATTAAGATAACCGAACCTGCACCGTTGTCATATACACCGGTACTGAAAGGAACCGAGTCATAATGTGCTCCAAAAGAAATAATCTCCTCCGGATAACGGCTTCCAGGAATGGTCAGACAGATGTTGCGGGAAGTTTTCATTTCCCTCTCCCCCTCAAGCACCAAATTTACCTTCCTAGCTCCTTGGACAATCATTTCAAAGGCATCTGCCATACGAACATGCACACCCGAAAGCATTCCGTATTTCTCCATGCCCTTTCTCACCTTCTTGGTGTCCAAATCGGTCTCCTCAATGCGGTCTCTCAAAGTGCCTCCCATGGAGATGAAGCCTGCCACTCCTGCCTTAGTCAACTTCTTATAGTTTTTGCGGTTCACCACTCCATTGACCAATACTATTTTTCCCTTGGCATCCGCCAGATTGGCCTCCAGTGCACTTTCCACATACAAAAGTTCCGCTGTCAGCCCCTCCTTCGGTGTATTGAGGCCACACTTATAGCCGGTCACGGTATATTCCTTCTCATAAGGTTCTAACACCTTCAAAACCGCTCTTGGCTCATTTGCATCCTCCACCATAAAGGTCTCAACTTCCGGCTCCAAGCCCATCGCTCTGATTTCTTCCACCAAAATCTCGCTGGCTCTCTTCTCTTCCTCGCTTCCCGAGGTTCTGACAAATCCAATTTTTCCAAGCAAGTCAAACGCTCTCTGACTCTGTACACTCATATTTCCATCCTCCTATTGTTCCCTCTGCAAAGGCTGTCAAGCGGCTGGGCAGCCTGCGTGTTTGTATGCAAGGATGCACAGACGAAACCCAGCCGCTGCAGCATGAGCCGGAGTCTATCCCCTCATCCCTACAGCGGCTGTCCCTTTTTCTTCCGTCATCCAAGGATCGTTTTCCATTAGAGACGGACTAACCCGTATGGTGGCGATTCGGCAAAGACGAATCCTGTCCGTTTATTAGACTGGATAAGATTTATCCTTTGCCATAGTACCATCCACCTTTGTCTGCTGTGCCTCACGGTATTTGAAGAACTCCTCCGCTACCTTCGGGAACAGAGCATAGGATAATACATCCTCATCCTGCTGCTTCCACTGTGCACATGCCTTCTCGAACTTTGGAAGCTCAGGTGCAATCAGGTCAGCCGGACGGCAGGTGATTGGCTTCTCATCTCCGATTACCTTCTTTTGTACTTCCGGATTGAACGGTTTCACTGTCTGACCAAACTCACCCATCAGAATCTTCTTGGACTCTTTCGTCACCATCTTATATCTCTCACCAGACAGCACATTCAGAACGGCCTGTGTACCCACAATCTGAGAGGACGGTGTTACCAGAGGTGGCTCACCGAAGTCTTTTCTCACTCTCGGCACTTCCTCCAGCACCTGATAGTACTTATCCTCAGCACCTGCCTCTTTCAGCTGGGAAACCAAGTTGGAGAGCATACCGCCCGGAACCTGATACTGCAGGGTCTTGATATTTACGCCCAGCACCTTCGGATTCAGCAGACCGGTCTCCAGAGCTTTCTCACGAATCGGACGGAAGTAGTCTGCAATCTCTGCCAGCAGATTCTGGTCGTAGCCTGTGTCATACTTGGTTCCACGGAAGGTTTCCACCATAACCTCGGTTGCTGGCTGGCTGGTTCCCAGAGCCAGAGGAGACATTGCGGTGTCAATGATGTCACAACCTGCCTCCACTGCCTTCAGGTATGTCATGGAAGCGACACCCGAAGTATAGTGGGTGTGCAAATCAATCGGAAGCTGTGTGGACTCTTTGAGTGCACGCACCAGCTCTTCTGCGCGGTAAGGAGTCAAAAGACCTGCCATATCCTTGATACAGATGGAATCTGCACCCATATCTTCGATTCTCTTTGCAATCTCCTTCCAGTAATCCAGCGTGTAAGCATCTCCCAAAGTGTAGCAGAGTGCAATCTGTGCATGTCCCTTTTCTTTTTTGGCTGCCTTCACAGAAGTCTGTAAGTTTCTCAAATCGTTCAGACAGTCGAAAATACGGATGATGTCAATTCCGTTTGCGATGGACTTCTGTACGAAATATTCCACCACATCGTCTGCATAGTGGTTATAACCCAAAATATTTTGACCACGGAAAAGCATCTGCAGCTTGGTATTCTTAAAGCCAGCTCTCAACTTACGCAGTCTGTCCCAAGGGTCTTCCTTCAGGAAGCGCAGGCAGGCATCAAAGGTTGCACCGCCCCAGCACTCCACGGCATGGTAGCCCACTCTATCCATCTTATCAACAATCGGCAGCATCTGCTCGGTTGTCATTCTTGTCGCCAGCAAGGACTGGTGAGCGTCACGAAGGACTGTCTCCACAATCTTAACCGGCTTTTTCTCTATCTCAGCCATTGTTTTACCTCCTCAGATATAACCTATAAAAAGTGTTTTATTTCACTCCAAAGATAGCCATAAAGGTACCTGCGGCCACCGCCGTACCGATAACACCAGCCACGTTCGGACCCATTGCGTGCATCAAAAGGAAGTTCGTTGGGTCTGCCTCAGAACCCACCTTCTGGGATACACGGGCTGCCATAGGAACAGCGGACACTCCGGCCGAACCAATCAGCGGATTTACCTTTCCTCCAGTTGCCTTGCACATAATCTTTCCGAAGATGACACCAGCTGCGGTTCCCAAAGCAAAAGCAATCAGTCCTAAAATCACGATTTTGATGGTCGTCATCTTCAGGAAGGCCTCTGCGCTGGTGGTTGCACCTACGGAAGTACCCAAAACGATAACAACAATATACATCAAAGCGTTGGAAGCGGTCTCTGCCAGCTGCTTTACCACACCGGACTCACGGAACAGGTTTCCTAACATCAGCATACCAACCAAAGGTGCTGTGGTAGGAAGAATCATACAAACCACCACGGTAACGATGATGGGGAAGAGAATCTTCTCCAGTTTAGACACCGGACGAAGCTGCTCCATACGAATCTTTCTCTCCTCCTCCGTGGTTAAAGCTTTCATGATAGGCGGCTGAATAATCGGAACCAAGGCCATGTAGGAGTAAGCGGCCACCGCAATCGGTCCCAAGAACTCTGTCTGTCCTAACTTACCGGCAAGGAAGATGGATGTCGGGCCATCTGCACCTCCGATGATGGAGATGGCAGCAGCTGCCTTGTCATTGAATCCCATAAAAATTGCCATAAAATAGGCACCATAAATACCGAACTGAGCAGCTGCACCAAGCAGGAAGCTCTTCGGGTTTGCAATCAACGGACCAAAATCCGTCATCGCACCAACTCCCATAAAAATCAGGGACGGCAGGATACTCCACTCATCCAGCAAATAGAAGTAGTGAAGCAAACCTCCGATTCCGTTGGAAGAATCCTCAATCGTCAGCATAATATCCGGATAGATATTAACAAGCAGCATACCAAAGGAAATCGGAACCAGCAAAAGTGGCTCAAACTCCTTCTTGATGGCAAGATATAAGAATACAAATGCCACGGCAATCATCACGAAATTTCCCCAAGTAAGATTGACGAATGCTGTCTGCTGAAGAAGATTTCCCAGTGTATTAAGAATGTAATTCATAGTGAATCCCTCCATGTAGAATATCATTTTTGTGCCTGCCTATCTTGCAGGCACACTGCGCAGCATAGTCCGTCTTAGTTTAAGGTAGCGATGGTTGCGCCTGCTTCTACGGAGTCACCAGCGGATACATTAATGCTTGCTACGGTTCCGTCCTGCGGAGCTACAATCTCATTCTCCATCTTCATAGCTTCCAGAATCAACAGAACTTCTCCTTTCTTCACTGCCTGTCCTGGATTTGCCTTAACTGACAGAATCTTTCCAGGCATAGGAGCGGTCACCTTCACGGAACCAGCTG
>JAUNGR010000119.1:5125-7260 GCA_030524485.1 bacterium
GTGCTGCCGCCTTTGGTGCGGCTGCCTTCGGTGCTGCTTTTGGAGCGGCTGCCGGTGCTGCAGCGGCGTTGCTTGCTCCCTCTTCTACGGTTACTTCATAAACATTGCCATTTACGGTAATTGTGTAAGTCTTCATGGTATCTTTTCCTCCTAAAATTTATGCTCTTTTCCACTTGGATGTCGGCACACGCTTTACGGAGCGCACGACCAAACCGTTGCTTGCTGTGTTATCGGATGCGGATGCGGCTGCGATAGCTGCGGTGATCACGGCAATCAGCTCTGTGTCATCCATCACATCCTCTTCCTCTTCTTCTACCATTTCCGTCACTGTCGGAGCCGGTGCTGCCACTGGCTGCTCCTGTGCGACGGAAGCCTTTTTCAGTCTCTCTTCCCACTCATGGATGTACTTAAAGCAGGAAATCAAAAGACTGATGAAAATCAGTACGATGAACACCGTTCCCATACCAAGGAGAGTGTTTAAAGCTGCCTTCTCCAGCTTCTCGCCGATGGTATACACCGGATTGAAACTCATGGAAGTATACTCTGTGACATTCGCATCCACTCCCATGCTAAAGGTCATATCTCTCTTCTCATATGTCGTGTTGACATCAATCATATATCCGTCATCTGTCTTGCTGACATCTACGCTCTGGATTGCCACAAAGGCTCCCAAATCCTCCTGAACGCCTTCCCATGACTCCAGTGCCGCATACATCACAGTATCTTTCTGCTGTTCGGTCTGCTCCTTGTAAGAAATGATGTCCGTCTCACTGAAGTTGTTGAACATGTCCAGAAACTGTGTGCCGACCTGTTCCAGACTCGCTGCAAGTGTCGCATCCACACCGTCGTCTGCATTCTGGCTGCAGGCTGTCATTCCAAACAGGAATGCCATCATGCACAGAAGCAGTATCACTTTCTTAATATGCTTCATAATCATGCCACCTCGTCATTAAACCGTGCCGTGCTTCTTTACCGGACGATCATCCTCTCTTTTTGTGAATAACATCTCAAATGCAGCTGCCAAACGCTGTCTGGTCTCGGCTGCCTCAATGATATCATCCACATATCCTCTCTTTGCGGCTGCCAGAGCACTCTGCTGTAACTCGGCATACTCGGCTGCCTTCTGCTCAATCAGAGCCACGCTGTCTGCTGCCTCTGCAATCTCTTTCTCATACATAATCTTTGCGGCTGCCTTTGCATCCATCATACCGATGGAAGCATCCTTCCATGCGTACACGATGTCTGCTCCGATGGACTTGCTTCCCATGGTCAGATATGCACTGCCGTAAGCCCTGCCAGTCACCACAGTCACCTTCGGTACCGTCGCATTTGCGAAAGCATAGGTCAATCTTGCGGCTGCCTTTGCAATCTTCTTCTCGCTGCACTTGCAGGCCTTATAGCCCTCCACATTGACCAGTGTCAAAAGCGGAATGTTGAAGGCATCACAGAAGTTTACAAACTCAGCGGCCTTGTCACAGCCCTTTGCGGAGAGCACAGCATCGTAAGAAGCCTTCTTCTCTCCATTCTCATCGTATACCTCCGTGCGGTTTGCCACACAACCTATGGTTGTTCCATTTAAGCGGATAAAACCAGTCACCATGGATGGCTCAAATGCCTTCTTGGTCTCCATAAAGAAACCATTATCCGATACCATAGACAGAAGCAGTGCTGCATCTCCCACACAGTTCTCCAAGCCCTCACAGAGGCGGTTCAGATCGTCTGTGCACTCCTCATAGGACATGTCATCCTCGTTGTTGGCCGGTAAGATGGACACCAGAGTGCGAAGCTGCTCCAAAATAGCGGCCTCATCTCCTGTGAAGTCAATCAAGCCTGTCTCCTCGCTCTGGAACTTTGCGGAAGCCGTGTCACATTTGGCAGTATAATTGCCTTCCAGTGCATTCGGAGAGTTCACAAATACCTTTGCTGTCTTCTCCTCCATGAAGGTGAAATCTGCCATCGCAGATGCCACTGCCATGCCGCCGCCGCAGGTGCCGAACACAGCCGTAATCTGCGGAATCACTCCGGAAGCCAAAGCCTGCACGCTGTACAGACGGCCAAAACCATCCAGTGCATCGGTCGCCTCCTGCAGTCTCAGTCCAGCGCAGTCAATCAGACCAATCACTGGCTGTCCGGTC
>JAUNGR010000120.1 GCA_030524485.1 bacterium
GCAGAGGAAGTGGAAGCAGAGGAAATGGTGGTAGTGGAAAGGCTGCTTTGATTATTAGAGATTCTGGCATAGAAATTGTGACAGGTGGTGTTTGGCAGAAGAATGACAAGGGAGATTGGCAATACAAAAAAGTTTCCAATTCACTGGCGACTGGTTGGAACTATATCAGCAGTCCGTCTGGCACAAACTGGTATCATTTTGATGAAAACGGAACGATGGATAGTGGTTGGTACTTAGATACAGATGGAAGATGGTATTATCTGGAGGTTTCTGGTTCTATTCAAGGTGCAGCAAGAACAGGCTGGCATTATGATGCTTTAGATGGTCGAATTTATTACTTGGATCCGGTAAGCTGTGCAATGGTAACCGGCTGGAATCAGATTGACGGTGTTTGGTATTATTTTACAGAATATGTACCGGCTAAAACTGGTTGGAATCAAGATAGTGAGAGTGGTCAGTGGGTATTTGATGGTGGTACAATAAAACCTTTAGGTTCCATGTGGCAGGAAACAGAAACTCCTGATGGTTACATTGTGAATGAAAATGGAGCTTGGGTACAGAGGTAAAGAAAAATATTTTTGAAAGGTAAGCAATGACTAAAAAGAGGTTCCCGAAGAGCTAAAAATTAGCTTCTTCGGGAATTTCTGTTGTAGTAAAAAAATGAATTTCACGATGGCTTAAGCTAGCAAAAAAGGAAAGCTTATGATATACTGATGGAACAAAATAAAGAATCCTATTGAGGAAAAAGTTCGTAGAGTATCTTTTTGATATTTTTGTTGAATTCAAACAAAGGATGAGGTTGAGCGGATTTGGGGAGAGCAAGAGATGGAGAAGGCAGAGAAGAAGGACAAAAAGGAACAGAGACGCAGACGAAAACAAAGAATGGCAAGGCTATATACCTATCTGCGATATCTGTACTGTGCGACTCCCTTCGTTTTGGGAGTTTATGGCTACCTGCAGTTCTGGCCAAAACAGTATTGGAATAGCCTGTATGCTGCTCTAGCTCTCTATGGAGCTTCCTGTGAGGTTGAGAATCCGAATCTTCCCTTGGAAATCGCAAGATGGTGGGCGATTGCTGTGACCGGTTCTGGAGTGGTCTTTTTGATTCACCCCTTGAGAGAGCGTCTTTTACGCTTTTGGATTCGCATCTGTGGAGGAACCATTGTATATGGTTCCAGTTTTTATACAAAAAAGCTGGCAGAGGACATTCGCTTGGAAGAGGGAGGTTGCTTTCCAAGAGTGATACTGATAGAAGAAGGAAAGGCAAGTCCCGCAGGCAGACAGGTTGTGATGTTGGGGAATGGAGCAGATAATTTTTTATTCTATCAGAATAATAGAGCCATATTTGCGGATAGTCAGGTGTATATTAACATGGAGACGATTTATCCGGTGGGAGTGGTTCCTTATGATGTCAATGCATTCAGTATCTCGGAGGGAATGGCAAGGCTCTACTGGAAAAGCTATCCGCTTTTTCCCTGTGAAGGGGAGGATAAAAGTAGAAAGATTGAAATTGGTTTGATTGGTTTTGGCAATCTGGGTCAGAATCTTTTGGTTTATGGCCTGTTGCGAAATGTGTATCACAGAAAACAGAAGATTGTATATCATATATGGGGAAAAACAGAGGATTCTTTCTTGTGGCAACATAAGGTTTTTGCAGAAAAAGGTGAACAAAAAGATGACAACAACGAAGCAAAGCCTTTGTTTTTGGATGGAACTGAGGACTGTGTGGTGTTTCACAAGCAAGATTGGAGTGCACCGATAGAGATTGAGCAGATTAAAAAGTTGGATAGGCTTATTTTTTGTGAAGACCATGAGAATTATAAGAATATGGGACGCTTTTTGTACCTCTTATCTACAGAGGAAGTGAGAGCCATCGGCGGGGGAAGAACAGCGATACATATGAAGTTGGGAGAAGGAGAGAGCTTTGAGATAGCAGGAGATGTGAAAACGCAGTTTTGTTTCTTTGGGCGGCATGAAGAGGTAGCGACTAAGGATTGCATCATTCAGGAATCTCTCTTGCAGGAAGCAAAGGAGATGAATCTTAGTTACCAAAAAGAAAAACATAAGGGAGAGAATTATCAAAAGAATGCGGAACAGGCTTGGAATGAGCTGGAACATTTTTTTGACCGTTCTAGCAACATCGTTGCAGCGGATTACAAAGATGTTTTGTGTGCTTTGCTGCGAGAGTGTCTGAGACAAAAGGGGAAAATTTCAGAGGAAGACCGTCAGCGACTGGCTGCTTTGGAACATATGCGTTGGTGTCGCTTTCACTGGTGGAACAATTGGTCTAGCGATTCTAAGGAAGGAACAAAAGATGTAAGACGGAGACGACATCCGGCACTATGCCCATATGAAGAACTTTCCAAGCAAGAACAGCGATATAATTTGGAACGAGTGGAAGAGTGTTTACAAAGAGTTGGGATAGAGTTAGAAAGTGTCAGAAATAGTTAGAAATAGTTTAGAAAGAGTCAGAAAAGGGTAGGCAGAAGGGGGACAGGCTTTAAAAATGAGAATTACAAACAGTGAGATAGCGGATTATGCACTGCGGCTTTTGGAGAATCTGAGAGGAGAGGCAGGAAAAACACAGCTCAATCATATGATTTATGATGCCTTTGACGATGGGGAAGACCCAGAGAGAAGAGAGAGATTGGCAGCACAGACACGACAAGTGTTGGAAGCACTGGAGATTATGGGTGTTTTAAAAATCTTGAAACAGGGCTATCAGCTACTTGCTATACCACAAAAAGACGAAATTCAGGAAGAAAAACTGGCAGAGGCTATTGAACAAAAAGCGGAACAGGAGAGAAAAAAAGTACAAAAAACGCAGGAAGAGCGGGAGGAAGAGGCAAAACAACTCTTATTGGAGACTTTGCGGAAGATGGATGACAGAGCGTTTGAGTATCTGATAGCAAAGGTGATGCGAGTCTGTGGTTTTGAGTTCACCCCTGGACAGGGGACTGCGGATGATGGCGTGGATGGAGAGGGATATTATACGGTGAACGAATTGCTACGCTATAAAGTGATTGTACAGTGTAAGAGGTATGCGGATGGACACACCATAGGAAATAAATACATTCGTGACCTTCGAGGAGCGGTTTCGACTAAGGCACACAAAGGTTTGTTTGTGACGACCTCCACGTTTACTCGAATGGCTAGAGCGGAAGCGTCTTTGCATCCGCTTATTGATTTGCTGGATGGAGATGATTTGGCGGATCTGATTTTTCGGCATAAGATAGGGATTGAACAGGACGAAGAGGGCAACTATCAATTGTCAAAGGAATATTATGATGAAAAAGGTTTTCAAATGTAATATGTGAACTACCCATTGCTCCATTGCCTTTAGGCGATGGCTAGTTCACAAATCGATAAAAGGTCATCATAAAACAGCAAAATCAGAAAAAAACAAAGGGGTAAGGAGAGAAGGATGCAGAATACAGAATTACTGATGTTACAACAAAGAGTAAAGAGAAAATACGATGAGAGTTGGGAACATAATACCTCAAGAAAGGACAGACCTTATGTCTTTATCAGTTACAGCCATGCATCAGAAGATGCAGAGTTGGTGTACCCATTTGTAGAGAAATTGTTAGAGGAAGGAGTGCATCTTTCCATCGATTTGGAATATGGGGAGCGTACAGAGAGTTGGGTTTCGCTGATGAATGCAGAGTTAAAAAATGAGAACTGTAGGGGAGTGCTGGCATTTTTTAGTCAAAATTATGTGAAAAGTTTTCCTTCTTTGATTGAGTTGCTTTATATGTATTCGGAAGATGTAAGGAATGGGCATATGTGGGAGATTGCCGAGTGGAAGAGAAACAAAAAAGAGGAAAAATTAGATTTGATGCCCATCAGTTTGCGTTCGGATGTCTATATTAAAAAGATGTTGAAGGAGGAAATCGGAAATAAAGAAAATGACCGTCGCTTCACTCCCGATCCCAATACGGAGGTTCCCTGTTACCAAAAAGGTTTGGAAGGGCTGCAGAAGCATGATAAGAAGGAGGTTAGTAAGACTTTTATTGATGAAGTGCCAGATAGAAGCAGACAGGTGGCCTATCGCATGAAAGAATTAATTGTGAATCAGGAGGAAGTGTTCGACAATTGCAATAAGATTGACCAGTTTGGAACTATTTTGACTAAGCTTCGGCATTTGGGAGTGTGTGGGGAGCCTTCTTGTGTTCAAGTTCAAGAAGAAAAAGCACCCTGCGAACTGCCATTGGAGCGGTTTCATGAAGTGAAGGCCATCAAGATAGGGGAGAAAATGTATAATGTTTCATCTTCTGGCAATGCCTATGTGAGAATTCTGTTGAGTGCAGCGGAGCGAGGGCTTGAGATTCCAGCATATGAGGAAGGCACCAAACAGACGTATTACGATGCTGAGGGAAGAAAGATTCCGGCAGTGAAGGATTTTACATTGGTACTTCGTGCATCAAAGTATCGCAAGTTGTTTACGCTGTACGATAACGCTTTTGCGGGGGCAGCGGATGCAGGAGATTATCCAGAGAGAGAGCCACAGATTGTGCAGACTCCAAAGGAAGATGTATCTTCTGTGCAAGGGACATATATGGAAAACGGAAAGGGAGAAAGTTCATATCAGCTGGCGGAGAAATCGGGAAGTCTGTGTCAGCCAGTGAAGGAATTTAGAAAGACTTTTGGGAATGCTTGCGAGGCAAACCGAATTGCGTTTAAGAAGAGCCAAAGGACTGGAAAGACACCTGCCCTTGCTTTTGAACATATTACTTTGTTGCTGCCGAACGGAGCAAGAGTGAGCGAGCCGAACTGGAAGCCTCTGTTTGGAAGATTGTTGGATGCTTTTTATGAGAGAAGTCAAAGTGCTTTCTTTGATGCTTGTGTGGAGGAGGCTGCCAAAAAGGGCAATTCTGAGCCTTATGTATTGGATAGAAAAGGGTTTGAAGAAAAGATTGCAATGGGAAATCGCAAGCATTATCAGTCCCTGAGAGACGGAGAGTATTGGTTTAAAAATTGGTACTCCGCAGAGGCACTGGTGGATGAGCTGATGAAGTGGATGGAGCGTTACAACCGCTATTTGGAGCGGACTGAGGGAGTGCATTATACACTGGAGGACTATTTTGTGGAATATCTGCCCAAAAGTGAGGGAAGAGGTTATTTTAAACTTGAAATTTTAAATTTTAAACTTTAGTCATTAAAAACTAAAAAAGAAATGAGGAAAATCATATGGGATATGAATATCCAATGTTTGAACGCTATGCAGATGGCGGAGAACCAAAAAGAGAGCCAGCAGATACCAATCTGGAGAAACTATGTGTGGATTTTATCCGAGAGGATTGTCAGAGATTGAACTATTCGAATGAGACAGAGAAGAGAGGAAAGTCTGGCATTCCATACAATTATGAGCAGGATGTCAATCGTCTTTGCTTTGAGAGAGCCATTCATAGATTCTTGCAGAGTGGAACAAAAGAAACGGCATTCGACATTTACTATTGCTATTCGGATTTGTTCTCACCCTTTGGAAGAGGCTATCAAGCAACCAGAACCCTGTTGGAAACCCTTTCCGACCATGAAAGCAACGGAAGTTCACTTTTGATGTCTCACAGAGACCACTATTCTCATTCGGTCTATGTATTTCTTTTGGGAATTGCGGTTTATAAAGGAAGTGCTGAGATGCGTCATGCCTACAACAAACACTTTGGCTTTGAGGAAGAATCGGCGGAGAGCTGCAATCATTTCCTGAAGAATTGGGGACTCACTGCTCTGTTTCATGATATTGGCTATCCATTTGAGATTGCACATCAGCAGATTAAAACGTTGGCATATCAGCTTGTAGGTAAGCAGATTGGAAAGAAAGACCGTCCGTGGGAGTGTCCGCCTCCTTTTGTTTCCTATGGCAAGATGGAGCAGTTTACAAAAATTATCGAGGCAGAGAGATATTTGGACTTGAATGATATTTTTGCTTCTGAGTTGTCCAAGCGGTTTGGGAAAAAATTAGGAATCGGATATGAGAAGTTTTATGATATTTTGGAGCATAGGGCAGTGGATTCTGTCTTATATATGGACCATGCCTATTTCAGTGGTCTATTGATGTTGAAGAGACTGTTAGCGGTGAGAGATGAGGATGGTAAGTACACATCTTATGATTTCCATGCGAAGGAGCCTCTGAAGGAGCTGGATGCACTGATTGCGATTCTGCTACATAATAGTTTGTATCGTTTTGAGTTTGGAGTAATTGGCAGTTTTAAATCTGGAGACTTAAGCAAACGTCTCTCCCTTAAGGATGAGCAGCCTCTATGTTACCTTTTGATGCTCTGTGATGAGTTGCAGTGCTGGGATAGAGCGACTTACGGTCAGAATACGAGAAAGCAGATGAGTCCATTTGGAGCGGATATTTTCTTTGAGAATGGAGGCATTCAAGCTGTTTACTGGTACGATGAACTGTATGGAGAGAGAGCTAAGAAATCCTCTGCTTATCAAAATATGAATCCAAAAGCAGATGGAAGCATAAAATTTAGAGATGACATTGCAGAATTTTTGAATTTGGATGATGTGGGTGGATTGACCGTCTCCACAGTCTTGAAGAAGAAAGATAGAATCTTGAAAAAATATGCATCCAACAGCAATTATTTGAATCTGTATGATTTTGCTTTGGCTCTAAACGGAAGATACAGCAGCAAATTGTCAGCGGATACCATAGAAAACTTGAGTGATACACAACTCATAGAATTGCAGACCGAGTTAGAGAGAGAGTTTGACAAGCTGCCTCTGGAATATAAGTTGTCCAATCTGGCACAGGCGAGAACCTATGAGGTGCATTTGGAGAAGATTAACTGTTTCTACAGCAGTGTACCCATGGATTATGAGATTGTGACAGAGTTCAGCGAGGAAGAGCTTGGGGTACTTGCTTTCTGGGAGCATGACAGATGGGAAGAAGAGAAACTCTCTATGGGGTGGATTTTCGATGACAATTATAAGAATAAGGAAGAGAGAGAACTGCGAAGAGTTCACGGAGACCTCATTGCCTTTGGAGATTTGACACAGGAAGCGAAGGACAAGGATGCCGAGCCAATGCGATTGTTGTTAAAGCTGCTGAATCTTTACGATGGACTTAGAATGTACCGTTTGGCAAGATAAAACTAGATAAAGATAAATAAAAACAGATAAAAACAAACAAAAAT
>JAUNGR010000121.1 GCA_030524485.1 bacterium
TGTGCATCCTTGGATGCGAGCATCCAGTCTGCCCAGTCGCTTGACAACACTTTCAAAGTAAAAAGAGCGGGACAAAATACAAACTTCGTATTTCATCTCGCTCCATAGGAGAATTGCCACTTAAGTTCCAGTCTCTGCTTCCCAAAGCTCTATATTTCCACTCCAACCATAATACTGTATCTGATAGATGCTATAGATATATGCAATCGCCTGTTTTTTGGAAAACCGCAGTGCAATCATCTCATACACCGCCTGAAAATTCTGAACCGCAATCACATGGGCTAACTTTTCATCCATTTGAATCCGAAGGTGGTAGCCCTGCTGCTCCATATTTTTCACCCACCGTAGCAAAAAATCGGCCTGTACCTCTACCAACTGTTCCATAAAATTTTCGTAAGAGGAACCCTTGCTACAGCAAAACAGCAGGCGAAACGCCTCATATTCCTGATAAATATACTCCAACATACGCAAACCAAGTTCCTTTTGGAACATCTCGAATGCCTTCTTCCCCATCCCCAACTGTTTTTCCTCAAATCTGCGATAAACTTCGCAGTGCCACGCCAAAAAACGCTTTGCCGTCTTTCCCACAAGTGCGTCAAATACCTCCTCCTTGCTGGAGTAATATCCATAGAAAGCTCCGGTCGTCAATCCCACCTGTTTTACAATTTTTCGCAAAGCCGCATCCTTATAGCCCTTCTCCAAAAATTCCTTTTTGGCACTCTCTAAAATCTGAGGTCTTGTAATCTCTGAGTTTCCCATATTTATCACCACTTACAAAGAAAATCTCTTTTTTTATTGTGTTCCTTCTTATTTTAATACTTATTAATAAGCACTACCATAAATTACATAATCCAAATTATGTGACACCAAGAACACATTGTGAAGAGCAATCCTCTATCCATCTGATTTTCTAAAAAAATAGAAACGGGTTTGCCCGCAAATGCAGACAGATTTGTTCTTTATTTTTATGCCAAAAAATAAAAATTCTATCTTCATTCGTCGAGAATTCTTCATTTTAGGACTTGCCAATCCAGAAAATGGGGAGTATAATAAACACAAACCCCTAAAATAAAAGTAAATATATACTTTTTGGTCACATAATTTGGATTATGTGATTTTTTTATTTTTTAAGACCAAGCCCAGCTGTGAGAGTAACTGTTGCTGTTCTCCCTCCGTGGTCAAGGTATAGATTCTCGTTGTCTCTATACTGGTATGACCCAAAATCTCAGCCAGTCTCAGCAGGTCTTTTTTCACTTTATAAAATGTAAGAGCAAAGAGATGTCTCAGATTATGAGGAAATACCTTGCTCTCCTCCACCTTTGCCTCCTTACATAAGCTTTTCATCTGTCTCCAAATGACACTGCGGTCCATGGGTTTACCCCTCTTCGACAAAAAAATCGGTCCATTATGGATTTGATGACTCTTACAATACTCTCTTAACAGCCACAACAACTCTTTGGGTAAGAATACCACTCTGGATTTTCCTTTGTTATGAATCAGTGCCTTTCCTCTCCTTACAGCCTGCACATCAATATAGCACAATTCACTCACACGGATGCCTGTGCTGCATATGGTCTGCATAATCAAACTCAGCTGCTCCTTTCCCTTTCGTTTCGCACAATTCACGATTCTCTCATACTCGTCCTTGCTTAAAAATTTATCCTGCCTGCAAAAAAAGACTCTTTGTACCTTAAATTGTTTGACTTTACAGGTATTCCACCCCTGATAACTCAAAAATAGATTGAAAGCTGCTAACATGGAATTGGCACTGGAAATCTGATAATGTTCCTTTAGGTATTGCTTGTATGCCAACACTCTCTCCTTCGTGACTTTCTTATCAATCGGAAGATATTCATAAAACATCAGAATGTCATGCAAATATTTTTTCATGGTCAATACTGCTTTTTCTTCCTCCTCCAATTTTTTTTGAAATTGATAGATGTCTTCTTTCTGCAAGACTTGTTTCCTCTTTTTTTGTCTTATTTCTTTTTGTCTCATCTCTTCTCCTCTTCCTTGTTTATTCTCTGTCTTTCTTTTAGTCTACATAAAAATCTAACTCTGTTTTATTTTCTCTCTTTATATTTACCTTATATTTGTTTTTTGTGCTACTGTTTTCTAATGCTAGGGTCAAAAGATCACAAAATTCGATGCAAGCTTGCTTGCAAGAGGATTTTTGAACTTGGAACCCGCTGCTCTGCGAAAAATATAGAAAAACCGCTGGACGAATTGTCGATTTTGTGAGAAAATAGAGATGAGTATGATGTGATAAAATTAACAAAGTACTCCACGATTATGATGATACCAAGTCAGAAAAAAGCTCTACTCTGGTATCATAGGGGTCAAATTTTTTTGTCCCCAACATCTTAATTCTTAGTTGAAAGGAGTTTTAACATGATTTATTCACACGAAGTAGAAACAATGTGTACGGTTGCACAGGGCGTTAATCACGGCGCTGCTCCGATTCCGGAGGAAGCAAAATGGGTGCAATCCAAGGAAGTAAAGGATATTTCCGGTCTGACACACGGTATTGGCTGGTGTGCTCCTCAGCAGGGTGCCTGTAAGCTGACCCTGAATGTAAAAGAAGGTATCATTCAGGAGGCATTGGTAGAAACCATCGGATGTTCTGGTATGACTCACTCCGCAGCTATGGCAGCAGAGATTCTTCCAGGAAGAACCGTTCTGGAGGCTCTGAATACAGACTTAGTCTGTGATGCTATCAACACCGCTATGAGAGAATTATTCCTGCAGATTGTTTACGGAAGAACCCAGAGTGCTTTCTCTGAGGAAGGTCTGCCGATCGGTGCAGGTCTGGAGGACCTTGGAAAGGGACTTCGTTCTCAGGTTGGTACTATGTATGGTACTCTGGCAAAGGGACCTCGTTATCTGGAAATGGCAGAGGGTTATGTAACCGGAATCGCTCTGGACGCAGAGGATCAGATTATCGGTTATCAGTTCGTAAGCCTTGGCAAGATGACTGACTTCATCAAGAAAGGCGATGACCCGACAACTGCTTATGAGAAGGCAAAAGGTCAGTATGGCCGTATCGCAGATGCTGCTAAGATTATCGACCCAAGACACGAATAATCACAAGTAAACTTTATTGTTTAAGGAGGATAATAACATCATGGCATTATTTGAGTCATATGAGAGAAGAATTGACAAAATCAATTCTGTTTTAAATAGCTATGGAATCGCTTCCATCGAAGAAGCTGAGAAAATCACAAAAGATGCAGGTCTGGATGTATACAACCAGATTAAGGGCATCCAGCCTATCTGCTTTGAGAATGCTTGCTGGGCTTACATTGTAGGTGCTGCTATCGCAATCAAAAAGGGATGTTCAAAGGCTGCTGACGCTGCAGCTGCTATCGGTGAGGGTCTTCAGGCATTCTGTATTCCAGGTTCCGTTGCTGACCAGAGAAAAGTAGGTCTGGGTCACGGAAATCTTGGCAAGATGCTTCTGGAGGAAGATACCGACTGCTTCTGCTTCTTGGCAGGTCACGAGTCCTTCGCTGCTGCTGAGGGTGCTATCGGTATCGCTGAGAAGGCAAACAAGGTTCGTCAGAAACCTCTGCGTGTTATCCTGAACGGTTTAGGAAAAGACGCAGCTCAGATTATTGCAAGAATCAATGGCTTTACTTATGTAGAGACACAGTATGACTACTACACAGGCGAGTTAAAGGAAGTATTCCGCAAGGCATACTCCGATGGTCCTCGTGCAAAGGTAAACTGCTACGGTGCAAATGACGTTCGTGAAGGCGTTGCTATCATGTGGAAAGAGAATGTAGACGTTTCCATCACAGGAAACTCCACAAACCCGACTCGTTTCCAGCATCCAGTTGCAGGTACTTACAAGAAGGAGCGTGTTGAGGCTGGTAAGAAGTACTTCTCTGTAGCTTCCGGCGGCGGTACAGGACGTACTCTTCACCCAGACAACATGGCAGCAGGTCCAGCTTCCTACGGTATGACCGATACTTTGGGCCGTATGCACTCCGACGCACAGTTCGCAGGTTCTTCCTCCGTTCCGGCTCACGTAGAGATGATGGGTCTGATTGGTGCAGGAAACAACCCAATGGTTGGTATGACAGTTGCTGTAGCAGTTTCTATTGAGGAAGCTGCAAAAGAGGGCAAGTTCTAATTCTACAGTTTTAGCTGTTGTATCACAGATTTTGAGCTTAATAAACCGCTAGTATGCTCTCTTATCGGAGTGTATACTAGCGGTTTTTACATCATTCATTCACTTACTTACTAGACAAGCTTGGCTTGAGAAAGGACTTTTTGCATGAAAACAGGATTGACGCAGGAAGAAAAATATTATCAGATGACAGAAACTCCGGTGGAGAAATTGATTCCCAGTCTGGCCATTCCCACCATTGTCAGTATGCTGGTGACTTCTATCTATAATATGGCGGACACCTTCTTTGTCAGCCAGCTGGGAACCAGTGCCTCCGGTGCCGTTGGCGTTATCTTCTCGGCTATGGCTATGATTCAGGCGATTGCCTTTACGTTGGGAATGGGAAGTGGAAATTGTATCTCCCGCTGCCTCGGAAACCAAGAATACGATGAGGCAGACCAATTTGCTGCGGTGGGCTTTTTTACTGCGATGTCCATAGGCATCCTAATTGCTGTGTTTGGAACCGTATTTATGCGTCCTCTGGTTCTGTTTTTGGGAGCAACCGAGACCATAGCTCCCTACGCAGAAAGCTATGCACAGTATATCTTTCTTGCCGCTCCCTTTATGATGTGTGCTTTTGTGATGAACAATCTTCTGCGCTATCAGGGAAATGCCCTCTATGCCATGGTGGGTATTATGACAGGAGGTATCCTGAATCTCTTTTTGGACCCCCTTTTTATCTTTGTCTTTGGTATGGGAACCGCAGGAGCTGCCCTCGCTACCGCCGTCAGTCAGTTCATCAGCTTTTTGATTTTAATTTGTCAATGTAATCTTCGCAAAGACTGCATTGGCATCCGCATCCGTAACTTTATTCCTTCTCTTTCTATGTATAAGAGGATACTCCACGCTGGTCTCCCTTCCTTCTGCCGCCAGGGCATCGCCAGTGTATCGGTCATCCTTCTGAACGTGACTGCTGGTCCTTACGGAGACGCTGTGATTGCCGCTATGTCCGTGGTGAGTCGTTTCATGATGTTTGTCAACTCCGCACTGATTGGATTTGGGCAGGGCTTTCAACCAGTCTGCGGCTTTAATTTTGGAGCCAAACGCTATGACCGAGTGCTTCGTGCTTACTGGTTCTGTGTCAAGATTGCCATCGTGATGTTGACTGTGTTTGGTGTGATCACCTTTGTGTTTAGCCGTCCGATTATCACAGCCTTCCGCAGGGAAGATATGGAGGTAATCCGCATCGGAACCATGGCACTAAGACTTCAGGTTTTGACTCTCCCCATACAGGCTTGGATTATCATGGTAAATATGCTCTCCCAATCCATTGGATACGGTTTTCGTGCCTCTCTCGTAGCCATAGGACGGCAAGGACTCTGTCTGATTCCTATGCTTCTGCTGCTACCCAAACTCTTTGACTTAAACGGCATTGTGTATGCCCAGCCGATGGCTGATTTGTTGACCTTTGTGCTTGCCACTGTGATTGTAAAAGGCATCCTAAAAGAACTCAAGACTCTTTGCGTAACATCCAATTTATCACAACCATAAAGCTGATAAAGAAGATAATGCCCTTCGTGATGCTAGAAAGGGAAAAGGCCCACCAGATTCCGTTGAGTCCCAAAGCGGTAGCAGAAAGCACCAGAGCCAGCGGAATCCTTGCGGAGGTCAAAAGAATGCTGATGATAGCAGGCTGTATGGTTTTTCCCAAACCAGAAAAAGCTCCCACTGTCGTAATCTCAATGCACATCAAAAATTGGCTGTAGCCTAAGATTCGCAGATAGTGGATTCCATGAGGGATAATCGCTTCCTCCGTGATAAAGAGACGAAAAATCGGCTCTGGACACAGAATCAAAAGAGCTGAGGTAAAGCAACCCCAGACCACCATAGTGCCAACTGCTGTCAGATAGCCCTGTTTGACACGTTTTAACTGTCTGCTGCCATAGTTTTGACCAATAAAAGAATTGACCGATGCCGCAAATCCATCCGCTGTCAGATAAGAAATTGACTCTATCTGGCTGCCCACACGCTGCACTGCCACCGCTGTATCTCCAAATCCAGCCACCATTCTTGTGATACTCATGGAAATACTCGTGTAAATCAGATTTTGAATGGCGGTCGGCACTCCAATCTTCACCATCACACGAATATGAGACCATGGCGTTTTTTTCCAGATTTTAATCTTCCCAAAGAGCTGCTTGTCTTTTCGCATCATAATCAAAAATACCACAAATACGACAACCTGTGCACTCACCGTCGCCACCGCTGCTCCGATTGCTCCCATTCTGGGAATCGGTCCCAATCCAAAGATAAAGAGCGGGTCAAGAAGCATGTTTGCCGCAAGACCGACGCTGTTCGCCAAGAATGGCGTTTTGCTGTCCCCAGATGCCGTCATCACACCAGTAAACACCGAACTCATAAAGGAAAAGAAGATGCATCCACAGGTAATCCGAAGATAGTTTTCCGCATCTGCGACGATACTAGGGCTGCTCAAACCAAAAAAAGCAATGAGAGGCTTTGCAAATAAAACGGCAATTGCTCCATACAAAATAGAAAAAAGCACTGCCATCTGAAACGAGCCTTGTGCATACAGAGCCGCCCCCTCGGGTTCCCTCTCTCCTAGGGAATGTGCTACCTTCACCTGCCCTCCCATTCTAGCCAAAGACACCACTCCCTGCGAGAGCCATACATACATTCCCGCAGTTCCCACGGCTGTCACCGCATCCGCCCCGACTCTTCCTATCCACGCCATATCGGTCAGATTGTAGGCCATCTGCACCATCGCTGTCGCCATAATCGGCAGAGCCAATTTGGTCAGAGAAGGCAGAATGGGACCTTCCAACATATTTATCTTTTTCATTTTTTCTATTCCTCTCTCCCTTCCTGTGATACAAAAGGATACAAAAAGCTGCCTCCCGCCTCACATAGGAGACAGACGAGGCAGCTCTTCTATCGACTTTTATCTATCGTGGTGATTCACCGAGGCGAATCCCGTCCTTTTACTGCAAATTTTTACTGCA
>JAUNGR010000122.1 GCA_030524485.1 bacterium
GTCAGCATCAGTGACCACCTCGCACACCTAAGCAGTGTCACTGGGAGTACCTACAGCGTTCAGGTAATCAACCGTGCCATGTCCTACCCCAACATCCGGCTCATCAGCCTCCCTGGCTCCTTGAAACGCGACACCGCTTCCTTGGTCGGTTCATCCTGCACCGATTTTCTGAAGGACTTTAATATCCGCCGTGCCTTCATGGCTTGTACTGGCATTTCCGCAGAGTATGGCGTATGCAACGCTTCTACCGAGGAATACAACATCAAAAAGACGGCTCTCGCCCGCAGCCAAAAGCACTATCTGCTTGCGGACTCCTCTAAATTCGGAAAGACCTCTCTCATGACCTACGGAGAAATCTCGCAATTTCAATATCTTTTAACCGATGCGATGCCAGATCATCCCCTGCATTTCGCCTGCAAGGAGCAGGGCTGTCGGATTCAGATTGCCAAAGATACTTAGGAACAAAGCGGACAAGTCCGCCTCGAACTCCCTCAATCCCTCAATCCTTGAGGGACTTGCTCCGCTTTGTGCACCGATGTGTAGCTGCGTATGCAGCCTTCCCTAGCACATCGTGTGCAGCCTCGCGGAGCGTTTTTGTTTAATCGGGAAGCGAGAACTTTCCTATTAAAAAAACAAACAACCGGCACACGCTCCGTTTTCAGGTTTGTGTACCGGTTCTCTTCTGTCCTTCGTTTTGGTCTTCTAGCCTTCGTTTTAGAATTCAGCATCGTGCATCCAGACATACCGCTCATCCTCACAGCGGTCCGTCTGCAGCCACGGATTTCCATCAATGTGTCGTATCATCCAACAAGTATACATTTGAAAGCCAGGTGCCACTGCCTGCGGATGCAGCTCTCCTCCCGGAATGGCAGAGAAACTTCCCTCCACACTCTTAAAAACCCGATCGCCGACAAAACTTGCCCCAAAGCCCTCTGGTCGGTCAAATTTAAAATAATAGGTTTCTGGCTGTGGATGTCTATGAGGCAGATAGCCGGACCAATTTCCCCTATCGTTTAATACCTCTCCCAGCACCATATTGGAATCTGGTGCAATCTCATGGTCAAAGATGGTATTGACTCTTCTCTTTGCCACATTTCCGAACTTTCCAACACTGGAATACTTCCACGGTGCATCCTCCGGCTCATACAATCTAGCAGCAAAGCTCTTTTCGTTCTTGGTGCACTGCACCAGAATCTCACTATCCTCCTGAGCTGTCACCTCTATCTTGCTTCCCTTGCAAACATGCAAACACCAAGGTCCTTCTGTAAACACATCTTTACGGCTGACGGTTCTCTCCTGCTCCTCCCATCGATAAGTGACTTTACCAGAAAGCAGCAGCACCGCACACTCCTCTCCCCTTCTTAAGAAGGTTCTGGTCTCTCCAGCCTTCATGCGATACACTCGAATGTCCATCTTCATTTCTTTATAGTCATTCTCGTAGGTGGTGAGAATCTTCTCTCCCTTTTCGTCAAACTCTGGATATCCAAATACACTGCCCATATGTTACCTCCTCTTTAATACTGTCTTGCAGCGGCACGACCTGCCATCACGCCCTCGCACGCTTTTCGCACACTTTCTTTCTCAGAGGTTGTGGCAATGCCCACATTCCACCAAGACTCATATCCGTCTGTCATTGTCTTAGGAAGGACTTTCAAATCAAAGAGACACGCAACTTCCTGCTTCTTTGCATCCTCCAAAGCCGCAACCAACTCCTCAATCGTGCGGCAGCTATAGGACTTCAAGCCATAACCCTCCGCAATTTTTGCATAGTTTACGGGAATCAAATCCCCCGTTGGCTTCTTTCCATCGGTATAACGGAACTCCGTTGCAAGGCTTCCAATGCCATGATTCATCTCCAGATTGTTGATGCAGCCAAAGCCGCAGTTATCAAACACCAAAATATTGACTTTTTTCTTTTCCTGCATGATGGTCATAATCTCACTGTGCAACATCTGGAAACTAGAATCTCCCACCACCGCATAAACCTCATGCTCCGGCTCCGCCATCTTCACGCCGAGAGTGGCTGCCACCTCATAGCCCATACAGGAGTAGCCATACTCCGCATGGTAAGCTCCCCTTCTGTCCGTTGTCCACATCCGCTGCATACAGCTTGGGAGGGAACCTCCTGCTGTGATGACGGTAGCATCGGCTGCTATGGTCTTTCTCAAAGCTGCCAGAGCGGCTGTCTGTGTGATAACTCCCTGTGTCAGTTTCACAAATTCCGGAACGGTGCGTGGGTCTCTTGCCTGAATGTTCGGAATGAAATCCTCTCCTGTGTAAGCAATGTTTGCCAGCCGCTCCATCTCTTTATCCCAAATTGCTTTCACCTCTGCAATCTCAGTGGTGTAGGAAGAAACATAGCCCTTTGCCCGCAAAAGCTCACTCAGAGCCTCAACCGTCACCTTGGCATCTCCCACAGCTTTCACAGCATCCATTTTATAGGCATGGAAACGACAATTGTTGATGGTCACATACTTTACCTTCTCGTTTTGGAACAGCCACTTGGAACTTGTGGTAAAATCGGAAAGGCGGGAACCAATCGCAAGAATCACATCGGCATCCTTTGCGATGACATTGGAGGCGTAAGTTCCGGTCACTCCTATGCCGCCAAGACAATAGGGATGGCTGGAAATGCAGGCACTCTTTCCTCCCTGTGTCTCCCCAAACGGAATCCGAAACTCCTCACAGAAACGCTCCACACTTTCTCCTGCTTCGGAAAAACGCACGCCTCCGCCTACAATCACCAATGGTTTCTTTGCTGCAAGAATGGTTTCTGCCACATCCTGCAACTCCTCACTCACGGCCACTGGACGGGTGATACGATGCACTCTCTTCTCAAAGAAGTACTCCGGATAGTCATAGGACTCTCCCTCCACATCGGTCAGGACACGCATGGCATTGATGAGTGCCGACATCAGCTGCTCTGGACGGCTGATTCTATCCCAATATTTGCACACAGGACGGAAGGCATCGTTTGTGCTCACGGCAAGGCTGGAGCTGACCTCCAACTGCTGCAGCACAGGGTCTGGCTGGCGGGAAGCAAAGGTATCTGCTGGAAATACCAGAAGCGGAATGTTGTTCACCGTTGCGGTGGCACAAGCTGTCACCATATTGGCTGCTCCCGGTCCCACGCTGGAAGCACACGCAATGATTTTTTTGCGGTTGCTCTGCTTGGCAAAGGCAATCGCCGCATGGCACATTCCCTGCTCATTTCTTCCCTGCATCACACGCAGCTCTCCCGGATTGCTGTCCAAGGCTTCTCCCAGTCCCACTGCAATTCCATGTCCAAAGATGGTGAAAAAACCTTCCACAAACTTGGTCTCCTCCCCATCCATAGAAACATACTGCCGATCCAAAAACTTTACGATTGCCTGTGCAACCGTCATACGAATTGTCTTTCCCATGATTTTCCCTCTTTTCTACGCTCTATCCAAAAGGCTTTCTGCCTTATACTCTTGCTATCATCTCACCAAACTTCTCTTTTTCTTCTTTAATAAAAGCATGCACTTCCTCTGGTCTCGGAAGAGAATCGGAGCAGTTGTTGCTTTTTACCATCATGGAAGCCTCTGCACTGCCAAACTCCAGACAGTCAATAATCTCCCACCCTTGATACAATCCATACAGGAACCCGGAGCCATAACCGTCTCCGCCTCCAAACCCTTTTCTCGCCTCCACTGGGAAAGGCTTGATGGAAAACTTCTGACCGTCACAAGTATAGGCCGTAGAGCCTTTCATGCCATGCTTAATCACAACAATCTTAGCGTTGCAGTCCTGCCATGCCTTTGCCGACTCTTCATCGCTTCTTCCTTCCTGAATCAGCTTTTCCGTCAAATCAAACTCCTCACGGGAACCCATGATGATATCTGCCTCTTTTGCCACCATGGAGTAATAAATCGAGATTTCATCGCTGTTTTTCCAGTTGTATTCTCTGTAATCAATGTCAAAAATCACATTGGTATGATTGCGTTTTGCCAACATCACCGCTTTGAGAGCTGCCTCTCTGGAAGGACTCTCCGCTAAAGCGGTTCCAGAAATCAGGATGGACTTTGCACTCTTAATGTACTCTTCGTCAATGTCATCCACCGAAAGCTGCAAATCTGCAATGCAGTTGCGGTACATCAAAATGTGACTCTCCTTCGCAGAAAGCATCTCTGTAAAGGTAAGTCCCAACTTCTCTCCTTTGGTACACTTTGTAATGTGGGAGGTATCAATGCCTTGCTCGTTAAAATAGTCCACCACAAACTCTCCAAATTGGTCGTCAGACACCTTGCCGATAAAGCCAGCCTTTAAACCATGTCTAGTGACTCCCACCGCAATGTTTGCCGGAGAACCTCCCACAAACATCTCAAACATATGCACTTTTTTAAGAGGTTTAAACTCCTCCTTCACCTGCTCATTGTAAGCTGGATTAAAATCAATGGCGACACGTCCCAATAAAATCAAATCCAAGGGTCTTGTCTCATCAAATGTCACATACTTCACTTTTCCTCTCCTCCTATCTGCCTTGTTCTTAACTCCGTTTTCTTGCTCTTTTTTATCTGCTGTTCTTTCTGTGCCTTTGCGTGCTAAATGTGCTTTATGCGTGCTTTTCTTTTTTCTTTTTCTATTCTTATCATAGCACATTCCCTTTCCTCTCACAAGTCGCTTCCCCTTATTTTGCATATTTTCTATTTTTTGCACAATTTTGCTCTTTCTTTTTATCCATTTTAACCATATTCAGAGAAGAAAAGCAGACCTCAAACAGAAAATCCTTCTGTCCAAAGCCCGCTCTTTCTTTTCTAAAAGCACGCAAAACGCACGCAATGCACTCTTTTTACAGTATCACAGCACTCAAAATTCTTGGTTTTCGTCCAGATTGTACTTTGTCTTAATCTTGATTTCCGTATACCAAAACTCCTGCTTCGGCTCCTCTCCCTTTTGCAACATATCCGCCAAGAGCAGAGGTGCCTGATAGCCCTGTTTATATCCCTCTTGGTCAATCAAAAAATCCACTCCACCTTCTAACAGTGCCGTCTCATTCTTAGGAGTCAAATCGTACACGATCACATAGGGACGTTTTTTCAATTTTAATTTTTCAAAAGCCCATTTGACTCCCTCCTGTCCGCCGGAAGCCACAAAAATACCACCTAAATTGGGATAGACCTCCATGCTTTGCAGAATAATCTTCTCGACCTCCGCACTTTGGTCAAAACTGCTCTGCACGCCAACCAGCTCCACCTTGGGAAAGCTCTGCTTCATCTCCTCCACAAAGCCATCCACCCGCCTGCTGCTCACGCTGTTGCTGAAAAATCCAGTAATCACCAACACCTGCCCTCTTCCCTGCATCATAAGTCCCAGCAGTCCAGCAGCCGTCTGTCCGCTCTTTTTGTTATTTAATCCGATAAAACAACAGCGACCAGTCCCCACAATATCCGAGTTAAATGTCACCACCGGCATTCCCTTTTTTTCCGTCAACTCATTCAACTTCTGGCGAATGGCATCCGAATCCACTGGCATCAATGCCAAAGCATCCATGCCTTCCTCGCACAGTTCTTCTATCTCCGCCTTTTGCACGGCTTCGTCCACAGAAGTACACTCCCTAAGCAACAGGGAAATCCCTCTTTCCTCCAACACAGCCGCTGCATCTGCAATGCCACGATTCACCTGTATCATAAAAGAGGAAGTACTTAACTGTGTCACCACACCTATCCTTGTCCCTCTTTTTTTCTTTTTGGGCAGATAGCCCATTTCCTTTGCGATGTGCTCAATTTTCTCCGCTACCTCTGGTTTTACACGTCCCCGATGATTCAAGGCCCTGTCCACCGTTCCTCGGGAAACTCCTGCCCGCTCTGCAATCTCCTGTATCGTTCCCGCCATGCGTCTCTCCCCTCTCCAATCTCTTAGCTGCTTTCCCTTTTATCAGCTTTTTATTTCTTTTTCATTCCCTTTTTCGTTATCTTTTTCTTTTCCATTTTGTTCTTTTGAAACACTCTCTTTTGGCTCTATCTTGCTTTTGTCTTCTTTGTTTTCCTCTTTTTGAGGCTTTGGCTCATTTTCTGGCTGTGTAGGCTGCACGATGCGAGTTCTTAGCATTCTATCATCCAAAGGACGTTGTGCAATCTTTCTTAGCTCTCTCTCTGGCTTTGGATGTTTTTTGTGATACTCTTCGTTTTTGCGAAGCACAAAGAGACAAACCAGCATAAGCAAGGCAATCAAAACCCCCCAGAACAAAATCAGAGGGATGGAACTCAAAAACCAAATAGCAAAATGCTCCAAAGCCTCCCCAATCGCAATCAAATTGGACTGGAAGCCTTTTTGTACCTGAGACCAGAATCCATCTTCCACCACCGGCGTGAACACTTCTGCCTCCTGCACATAGAGGGAAACCGTTGAATACTGAACTTGATTTTCTAGCACTCGCAGCTGAGACTCATAACTTTCCAACTGATAGCGGATGTCCGACAGTCTCTCCTCAATGGATATCACCGCATCCATACTCTCCGCTTTGGCTAGAAGTTCCAACAACCTTTCCTGCTCCACCAAAAGAGCCTTCTTACGGCTCTCCAAGTCGGTGTAACGCAGCGTGACATCCTCCACGTTCTCGGACTTACGAAGCACATTGCAGTCAGCGGATACCGTCCCCACAAACTCGTCCACCTTGGAGATAGGAACCCTCACCATCAAATCGGCCGAACGAGTCGTATTGCTGTTCTGATAGCTCGTTCCCCGCACATTGGACTGCTCCACATAGCCACCACAGGCAGCCACTCTCTCCTCAAGCGACTGCAAAAAAGCATCAAATTGTTTGGTTTCCACTGAGAGTTCCACGGTCTTAATCAGCTTACGAGTTATCTGTCCATCCAGATTTTCTGAATTACCTGCACTCTCATCCAGCAGTTCTGACTCCTCATTGCCTTGCACTCCGCTTCCCGCATCAAAACCACTATTGTCATAAAATGATGCGGCTGTCTCAGCGTAGTCATTCATGTCATTCATGCTGTAATTCGTGCTTCT
>JAUNGR010000123.1 GCA_030524485.1 bacterium
GTGTGCGAGGTGGTCAATGATGCTGACGGTGGTGGTCCCAGTATCAATAAAAATGATGTCTTTTTCCCTTACATGGGAAGCGGCTAAGGCAGCAATTTTGTTTTTGGCCTCTCGGTTTTTGATATTTCTTTCGTTAAAAGAAATGAGTTCTGGAATGCCGGAGTTATTGTCACAGGCGATAACACCTCCATATACTTTTTCTACATTCCCTCGTGTCAGCAGCACATCTAAGTCTCGACGTACCGTGTTTTTTGAGATTTGAAACACTTCGCAGAGCGTGTCAATCGATACCGATTTGTGCTCCAAAATATAGTGTTCCAGTTGGTCAATTCTGGAAATTCTCATGAAATTTTTCCTCCTTATGTATGACAGGGGGCAAAAGACCTTTTGCCCCTAACTCTTCTCACCCAAATTTCTTTGGAGAGCAAGGATTGCATGGTTTTACTAATACTGTATCAAGAAAAAACAAAAAACGCAAGGAAATTATCAAAACATACTCATACAAAAATGAAAAACCTCAAAAAATATCCAAAAAAATAAGAGAAATAAAAAACTTTATTGACAAAATGCCTTGTAAATGCTAAAATATCACCAGAAAAGACAAAGAACATTACCAAAAGATGTGCAAACAATGGGAGGATTTCAAATGGGCAGAGAATTTATTATGCCTGAGCAGATTGTGACGGGAGCTCAGGCACTTGAAACCGCAAAAACAAAGTTTGGGACACTGGGAAGCAAAGCTTTAATTGTGACGGATGAAGTGATGCGACAGCTGGGCAATCTGGATGTGTTGACCAAGGTTTTAGAGGAAGAGGGAATTGCTTATGAAGTGTTTGCAGGAATTTCGGGAGAACCGACGGATGTCATGATTGAGGCGGGTTTGGCAGCTTATCAGAGTACCGGTTGTGATTTCCTGATTGCCCTTGGAGGAGGCAGTCCCATTGACTCTATGAAGGCGATTGCAGCCTTGGCAGCAAATGGAGGAAGCATCTCCGACTACATGGGAAAGGTGATTGGAGGAAAACTTCCGCCGATGGCAGCGATTCCGACCACAGCGGGTACAGGTTCTGAGGCCACACAGTTCACCATCATCACAGACACCAAAAAGGATATTAAGATGCTCTTAAAGGGAGCGGTGTTGATGCCCAATTTGGCCATCATTGACCCCCAATTTACGATGACTGCACCGCCAAAGATTACAGCCGCTACTGGTCTGGATGCTCTGACTCATGCGATGGAGGCCTATACTTCCAGAAAAGCACAGCCTCTCTCCGATGTGTTTGCCCTCTCTGCTGTGAAGAGAATTTTTACCTATCTGCCCACTGCTTTTCATGAGGGAAGCAATGGGAAAGCGAGGGAGCAGATGTCCATTGCGGCCTTAGAAGCAGGAATTGCTTTTAACAATGCTTCGGTTACCATTGTGCATGGTATGAGTCGCCCAATTGGGGCTTTGTTCCATGTGGCCCACGGCATTTCCAATGCGATGTTATTGAAAGAGTGCTTTAGCTTTGCTTTGGATGGAGCGTATGAGCGCTTTGGCATTATGGGAAGAGAGATTGGCGTGGCCGATGAGAAGGACAGTGACGAGGCAGCCAGCAAAAAGTTTCTAGAGGCTGTGATTGGGATTTGCAAGGAGCTTGAGATTCCGACTTTGGCAGAGTATGGCATTGACAAGGAAGCTTTCTTTGCTGTGATGGATAAGATGGCAGAGGATGCACTTGCCAGCGGAAGTCCGGCTAACACGCAGAAGGAAGTAGGCCTTGAGGATGTAAAGCAGATTTACCGAAATCTTTGGAAATAGAAAAAAAGAGGAAAGAAGGAGAGAAAATGGGACTTGTGACCATGAAGGCACTGCTTTGTGAGGCAGCAAAGGAAGAACGTGCAGTGGGTGCTTTCAGCGTGGGAAACATGGAGATGGTAAAGGGGGCTGTGCAGGCAGCGGAGGAGATGAACACAGCGATTATCCTTCAGATTGCCGAAGTCCGCTTAAAACATTCTCCATTGGGACTCATGGGACCGATGATGGTACAGGCAGCACGGGAGGCGAAGGTGGATATCGCGGTGCATTTGGACCACGGACAGACCTTTGAAACTTTGCAGAAAGCACTGGATTTGGGCTTCACTTCCGTTATGTTTGACGGTTCTGTGCTTCCATTTGAGGAAAACATCGAAAAAACCAAGTTTGTCACCGAGATGGCAAAACGTTATCACGCAACGGTGGAGGCGGAGCTTGGTTTGGTGGGTGGAAGTGAGGATGGCGGAAAGGGACATGGAATCCGCTGTACAGACCCACAGGATGCTAAAGTGTTCTGTGAGAGAACAGGGGTGGATGCACTGGCAGTCGCCATTGGAAATGCACACGGAAATTATCCGGTAGCTCCTACGCTTGCTTTTGATGTGTTAAAAGAGATTCACAACACAACAGAAGGTCTTCCTCTGGTTCTGCATGGAGGAAGCGGCATTACAGCAGCGGATTTTAGAAGAGCCATCACACTGGGAATTCATAAAATCAACATTGCCACAGCGAGCTTTGACAGTTTGACACAGAAGGCAGAAGTCTATTTAAAGAGTGAGGGAAAGCACACTTATTTTGGTCTAAACGAAGTTATGGTAGAAGGCGTGTATGAGAATGTAAAAAAGCACATTTATATCTTCAATAACAGAGGCGAGCTGTGAGAAAGCAGCGTGCTTTCGTAGGAGAAAACACTAAGAAAAGAGCTAGAATGATATATCAAGAAAGAAGGAGACAAACAATGCTGAACAAAGAGAAAGTAAAATTGGGAATTGCACCGATTGCGTGGACAAATGATGATATGCCAGATTTGGGCAAGGAGAATACGTTTGAGCAGTGTGTCAGCGAGATGGCACTGGCTGGTTTCACTGGTTCTGAGGTGGGAAATAAGTATCCAAAGGATGTGGAAGTCTTAAAAAAGGCTCTGAATCTGCGTGGGATTGAGATTTGTAACGCATGGTTTTCTACCTTTTTAATTAGCAAACCATACGAGGAGACGGAGGTAGAGTTTGAGAAGCACGTAGCTTTTTTGGCAGCAATGGGGGCTAAGGTGGTTGGCGTTTCCGAGCAGAGTTATAGCGTGCAGGGACAGATGGAGACTCCGGTGTTCGGTCACAAATATGTGATGAACGATGAGGAGTGGAAGCTGCTCTGCGAGGGCTTAAACAAACTGGGAAAACTTTCCTTGGAGAAGTACAACGTAGCCTTGACTTTCCACCATCATATGGGAACCGTGGTACAGAGTGCAGCGGAGGTAGAGAGAATGATGGCAAACACGGACCCCAAATATGTCAGCCTGCTCTTTGATTCCGGCCACTTTGCATACTGCGACGAGGACCCAGTGGAGATGGTGAAAACCTATGTCAATCGAATCAAACATGTACATTTGAAGGACATTCGTCCGGAGGTGGTAAAGCAGGTGAAGGAGGAGAATAAGAGCTTCTTGCAGGGAGTTCGTATGGGGGCCTTCACCATTCCGGGAGATGGCTGCGTTGATTTTGATTCCATTTTTAAGGTGTTGGAGGAGAACGATTACAGCGGTTACATGGTAGTTGAGGCGGAGCAGGACCCTGCAAAGGCAAATCCGTTGGAGTATGCCCTCCGTGCAAGAAAGTTTATCGCAGAGAAAACAGGTTTATAAGTGTATCATCCTAGAAAGCAAGCAGACGAAAGGAGATTGGTTATTATGGTAACAGTAGGAATTATCGGAGCAGGAAGAATCGGAAAAGTACATACACAGAGCATCTGCAATTATGTAAAAAATGCAAAGATTAAGACCATCGCAGACCCCTTTATGAATGAGGAGACAGCTGCATGGGCAAAGAGCATGGGAGCAGAGCAGACCACCAACGATTACAAGGAAATTTTGGCAGACCCGGAGATTGATGCCGTGTTAATCTGTTCTTCCACAAATACACATTCCCCTATCTCAGTAGAAGCAATTCAGGCAGGCAAGCATGTGTTCTGCGAGAAGCCGATTGACCATGATATTGAGAAAATCAAACAGGTTATCGATGCCCTGAAAGAGAGCAAGGTGAAGTATCAGGTAGGTTTCAATCGCCGCTTTGACCACAACTTTGAGGCAGTAAAGAAGGCGGTTGTGGCAGGAAAGATTGGGGAGCCGCACATCATCAAGGTAACCTCCAGAGACCCAGAGCCGCCGAGTGCTGAGTATGCAGCGGTATCCGGAGGAATGTTCTTAGACATGACCATCCATGATTTTGATATGGTTCGCTATCTGGCAGGTTGCGATGCGGAAGAGATTTATGTGCAGTCCGCTGTTTTGGTAGACCCAGCGATTGGAGAAGCGGGAGATGTGGACACCGCTGTGATTACATTGAAGATGGAAAATGGAGCCATCGCTGTGATTGATAATTCCAGAAAGGCAGCTTATGGTTACGACCAGAGAGCGGAGGTATTTGGCTCCAAAGGTATGGTGGCAACCAGCAACGATACAGAGTCTTCTGCTGTGCTTAGCACCGTGGATGGTGTGACAGGTGAGAAGCCGCTCTACTTCTTCTTGGAGAGATATATGCAGTCCTTCGCAAAGGAAGTGACCTGCTTTATCAATGCCATTGAGAATGATACCGAGACTCCTTTGGGCGTTGAGGATGGCTTGAAACCCGTTCTGATGGGAATTGCAGCAAAGAAGTCTGTGGAGGAACATAGACCAGTAAAAATTTCTGAAATCTTAGTATAGTAGGATAGCAAGGCATAAGAAGACCTAGGAATAAAAAAGGGTGGTAAGTTCTCGGAAGATAGAGAGCTTACCACTTCTTTTACGATATCATGTTGGGGTCAAAAGGTATTTTGACCCTAGTATCATCATATCAAAAAGCTTTGCTTTGGTCTGAAGTCAGAGTGCAATTCCCTTGCTGGCTTCTTTTTTGAACTGTCCGGGGGTGTAGCCGGTGATTTGACGGAAGGAGCGAATGAAGTTGGAATAGTCGTTGAAACCCGCAATGTGGCAGCTCTCCGTGACGGTGTAGCCCTTCGTGAGCAGTTCCTTTGCGAGTGCGATGCGTTTGACCAAAATGTACTGAAAAATGCTGCTGCCAGTCTCGGATTTGAAAAGATGGCTCAGATAATATTTGTCCAAGGACAGAGCTTTGGAGATGGAATCCAAAGAGAGGGCTTCGGTCAGGTGATTGTCCACGTAGTTCATCAAAGTCTGCACTCGATGTGGCATAGGCCCGGAGTTGGAGGCAGAAGAACCACGAAAATAGGCCTTATTGACGAGGAGTAAAATCTGCAGCAGCACAGACAGAGCCAAAATATCCTGTCCATAGTTGCCATCCTTGGATGCTTGCGAGAGGATTTTAGCCAGATACAGAAATTGCTTTTGTTCTTCCTCCGAGAGAAAAACAAGATTGGACTGTCCTGTTTTGCGGTGGAAGCAAGCAAGAAGATTGGTCTGTGCTGTGCAGTAGGGGTGAATAAAGGCAGGGTCGATGTGAATGGTGACTCTCTCAAAGGGAGCATCGGAAAGGTTGGTGGCTTTGTGAATTTCCTTGTCGTGAAAGAGAATCAGGCTGCCAGAGGTCATGTGATAACAGGATTGCTCTACAAAATAGTGGATTTCTCCGCTTATAAGCATATAGATTTCATATAAGTTATGCATATGAAAATCCGAGTTTCCAGCTTGTGAATCTATGCGGAATGCACAACTGTAGTGCATGTTCATGTGGTCATACTGATACGGATAGACATTTTGCATAAAAAAAACCTCCATTAAGACAATTTACGCATGTTTTATATCAATTTAAGCAAAGACATTGCGTTAAATTTAGTATATAATATTACGATAGATAACACAAGAAGAAATGTAAGGATAGGAGGGATATTGTGATGCTAAAAGTAGGAATCGTCGGATGCGGCGGAATTGCAACGGTTCATGCAGCTGCACTGGTACAGATGAAAGAAGTTCAACTGACGGCATTTGCAGATATCAAGAAAGAGCGGGCGGATGCGTTTCAGGCAAAGTACGGGGTAGATGGTGCAGGAAGCTATGCATCTTTGGAAGAAATGTTGGAGGAGAGCGGAATTGAAAGCCTCCACATTTGCACTCCGCATTATCTGCATGTTCCGATGGCAGTTGCCGCATTAAAGAGGGGCATTCATGTATTTATGGAGAAGCCACCGGCAATCACCAGAGAGCAGTTTGCAGAGTTGAAGGCAGCCAGCGAGGAGAGCAAAGCTCGATTGGGCATCTGCTTCCAGAACCGTTACAATGCCACCACCAAGAAAGTGGACGAGCTTTTGGCCTCTGAGGAGGTGGGAAGTGTTCTTGGAGCGAGAGCCTTTGTGACTTGGAATCGTCAAAAAGCTTATTATACGGAGAGTGGTTGGAGAGGCAGCCTTGCTACAGAGGGAGGCGGAGCTTTGATTAACCAGTCTGTACATACCTTGGATTTGTTGGTACGTTGGCTGAAGCAGCCGGTGGAGACAGAGGCAACGATGAGCAACCATCATCTAAAGGGAATCATCGAGGTGGAGGATGCCTTGGAGGCGTTCATTCGTTTCCGGACAGATGGAAAAGACACCTTGGCCTGTTTCTATGCGACCACCGCATACATGCAGGATTGTCCAGTGATTATTGAGCTTGCTTGCGAACATGCCACCATTCGTTTGGAGGATACACAGGTGAGCTGTAAATATCAGGATGGACGGCAGGATTTGTATTCTTGTGTGAAGGCAAATATTCCAGGCAAGTCCTATTGGGGAGCTGGACACGCAGACTGTATCGCAGATTTTTATGACTGTGTTGAGACAGGGCGGGAATATGGAAACGATTTGCCTCACATTGAGCACACTCTGCACGCAATGATGGATATTTATGAGTCTGCAAGAGAGCATAAAGTGGTGAAGTTCCCAACTCTGTAAGAAAAGCATAGAAACCAATCAAAGAAGCAGAGAAAAAAGATAAAAAGAGATAGACTAGAAGAAATAGACT
>JAUNGR010000124.1 GCA_030524485.1 bacterium
GAAGGAGGAACCTATAGATGGAAGGAAGAAAATTATATCGTTCAACGAACAATCAGATGATTTGCGGTGTGTGCGGAGGCATCGGGGAGTTTTTTAACATCGATGCAACGCTGGTGCGTTTGGCTTGGGCTATCTTTTGTTTTATGGGTCCCGGAGTTCTAGCATACATTATTGCAGCGTTGGTGATTCCGAGAGAACCCATGTAATTCCTATCGCTATAGGAAGGTGTGTTCAGGGCTCTCTCTGTGTGGTGGAAAGCACGCAGTTGATTTCTGCTCCGATAAAAAGGATGCAGAGGCAAAAGTAGAGCCAGAGAGTCAGCAAAATGATAGCAGTGAGGCTGCCATAGATGTAGGAATAATTGCTGAAATTCTCAAAGTAGATGGAAAATGCGAAGGAGAAGGCAGACCAACTGACGGAGGAGAAAAAGGCTCCGGGAATCTGCGATTTCCAGTCCAATTTGCGGCGGGGCAGGCAGGTATATAGGTTCCAAAAGAAGAGGAACATAAAGAAAAAGGTGATGAGCATGCGAAAATTAATCAGCATGAGAGCAGCCTTTCCGATATAGGGAAAACGGGCAATCAGGAAATTCCCGATAATTCCTCCGAACACAGAAAAACCAAGCATCATAACAAACATCAGGATAAACACAAAGGTGTATCCAGTGCAAATGAGGCGGCTGAGTAGGTAGCTGCGGGAGACATGGTCTCCCCAGATGCGATTCAGCCCCTTTTCTATGCCGAACATGCTGCGGGAGGCAGACCAGATGGCAGTGATGGCGGTAATGGAGAGAATGGTAGCGGGTGAACGAGTAAAGAGGTCATCGGTGATGGCAAAGAGGAGAGAATGAAACATTTCAGGAACGATGCTCATCATGCTTTCCTCCAAGTCCATTTTGCTAAGACCGGGAACCATCTGAATGGCACTGATAAGAACCATCAAAAAGGGAACAGCGGCAAGCAGAGTAAAAAAAGCGGCCTGTGCGGCATAGACCGTTATTTCATCTTTGGTATATTTTTTCCATGTGCGGTGTACAAAAAGAACAAATCGTATCATAAACGCCTCCAGTCCATTTGTTGTTGCGAGCTTTGTTTTTTCTTATAGGGTATGCAGGCAATGCAAGGGCAATTCCGAATCGTATTTATGATAGCGGATTGGAGGAGGAAATGCAACAGAAAAGAAGTAAAAATGGCTTGACAAGGAAAAATTTTATGCTAGAATAAAAATCAGTTTCACATTCCGCCTTATGGTGGAGCATTGCCAAAGTACAAAAAGAGAAAAGAAAGACTAGAAATACAAGCTTTTTGTTGGCAGAATGATAGGAAAAAGGCATGGAAGGTGTTAGTAGACAGGTATTTTCCAACAGAGATTGGGAGTCAGCGGCTGGAAGCTCCCTTGGTTCAGGTATCTGCTCAAAATTCACACCGGAGCTGCAAGGCTGAAGGAAATCCCAAAGAAAATGAGAGTATGCTGTATTTGTGTAAGCTTTGGTGGTTTTTGGGTAGGTTTTGACGTGGATTGGCACGTTACGCCAAAAAGAGTGCCTGTTTTAACAGGAATTTGGGTGGTACCACGGAACTTTGCTTCGTCCCTTTTTATGAGGAGACGGGGCTTTTTTGTTTTATAGGAAAGTTTTCGCTTTCCTATAAAACCTTCATGCACCCGACTGATGGATGCACCACCTCACCATGAAAGTCTGTCGGGTGCACTTGGCATCCCTGAACTTAGTGCTGCCTATCGGCAGCGGGACTTTCACAGTAAACAAAAACGCTCCGCGAGGCTGCACACGATGTGCTAGGGAAGGCTGCATACGCAGCTGCACATCGGCGCACAAAGCGGAGCAAGTCCCTCAAGGATTGAGGGATTTAGGGAGTTCGAGGCGGACTTGTCCGCTCTGTTCTTATATAAGAAAGTTTCATAAAATGCCTTCCCAAAAGCAGATGAATGGAGGAAAGAAAGAACATGATGAAAGAAACGTTGGAGAAAATCAGAGAAGAGGCTCTCAAACAGATTCAGGAGTCGGACGCACTGGAGCGTCTGAATGAGATTCGAGTGGCTTATCTTGGAAAAAAAGGGGAATTGACCTCTGTATTGAAGAGTATGAAGGATGTGGCACCGGAGGAGAGACCGAAGGTGGGACAGATGGTGAACGATGCGAGAGCAGCCATTGAGGAGAAGCTGGAGGAGGCAAAGACCGCTCTGGCAGCCAAGATGCGTGAGGAGCAGTTAAAGAGAGAGGTCATTGATGTAACACTTCCAGCAAAGAAGATGAATGTGGGACACAGCCATCCCAATAGCATTGCGTTGGAGGAAGTGGAGCGTATCTTCGTGGGGATGGGCTACGAGGTGGTGGAAGGACCAGAAGTGGAGTATGACAGATACAACTTCGAGAGACTGAACATCCCGAAGAATCATCCAGCAAGAGACGAGCAGGACACTTTCTACATCAACGATACCATTCTTTTGAGAAGCCAGACTTCTCCGGTGCAGGTGCGTACCATGGAGACCAGAGAACTGCCAATTCGTATGATTGCTCCGGGGCGTGTGTTCCGCTCCGATGAGGTGGATGCAACCCATTCCCCATCCTTCCATCAGATTGAGGGCTTGGTGATTGACAAAAATATTACTTTTGCAGACTTAAAGGGAACTTTGGCAGAGTTTGCGAGAGAGTTGTTCGGACCGGAGACCAAAGTGAAATTCCGTCCGCATCACTTCCCCTTCACGGAGCCAAGTGCGGAGGTGGACGTTTCCTGCTTCAAGTGCGGAGGCAAGGGCTGTCGTTTCTGTAAGGGTTCTGGTTGGATTGAGATTCTGGGCTGCGGCATGGTACATCCGCATGTGCTGGAAATGAGCGGCATTGACCCGAATGAGTACTCTGGTTTTGCCTTCGGTGTGGGCTTGGAGCGTATTGCCCTATTAAAGTATGAGATTGATGATATGAGACTGCTGTACGAAAACGACACTCGTTTCCTGAAACAGTTCTAATAGATTCCACAGACACGATTCGCTGTAGGCGAATCACCACTATGCATGAAAGTCAATAAGGAGATAGATAAATATGAATACAGCATTATCTTGGATTAAAGCATATGTGCCGGATTTGCAAGTGACGGCACAGGAATATACCGATGCGATGACTCTGTCGGGAACAAAGGTAGAGGGCTATGAGTGTCTGGATAAAAATCTGGAAAAGATTGTGGTTGGTGAGATTTTATCGATTGAGAAACATCCAGATGCCACAAAATTGATTGTTTGCCAAGTGAATGTCGGCAAAGAAACGATACAGATTGTTACTGGTGCTCCGAATGTGAAGGTAGGAGATAAGGTTCCGGTGGTTTTGGATGGCGGAAAGGTAGCAGGTGGCCACGATGGCGGTCCTTTGCCGGAGGACGGCATTGTCATTAAAGCAGGAAAGTTGCGTGGCGTGGATTCCTATGGCATGATGTGTTCCATAGAGGAGTTGGGGTCTTCCAAAGATATGTATCCAGATGCACCGGAGAGCGGCATCTACATTCTTCCGCAGGATGCCGAGGTGGGAGCAGATGCGGTGGAGCTTTTGGGGCTGCACGATGTGGTATTTGAGTATGAAATTACTTCAAACCGTGTGGACTGCTACAGTGTGATAGGAATTGCGAGGGAGGCAGCAGCTACCTTCCGCAAGCCCTTCTGTCCTCCGGTGGTGAAGGAGACAGGAAATCATGAGGACATTCACGACTATCTGGAAGTCGAGGTGGAAGATACCAAGCTTTGCCCTCGTTATTGTGCGAGAATGGTGAAGAACATTAAGCTGGCTCCTTCACCAGAATGGATGCAGAGACGTTTGGCAGCAAGTGGTATCCGCCCCATCAATAACATTGTTGATATCACAAACTATGTGATGGAGGAATATGGACAGCCAATGCACGCTTATGATTATGAGTTGATTGCAGGTCATAAGATTGTGGTAAAGTGTGCAAAGAATGGGGACAGCTTCCAGACTCTGGATGGACAGGAGAGAGAACTGGATGAGCAGGTTCTTATGATTAACGATGGTGAGAAGGAAGTCGGCATTGCGGGCATTATGGGAGGCGAAAATTCCAAGATTACGGATGACGTAAAGACCATGGTGTTCGAGGCTGCGTGCTTTGATGGAACCAACATCCGTCTTTCTGCAAAGAGAATCGGTTTAAGAACCGATGCTTCTGGAAAATTTGAGAAGGGCTTGGACCCCAACAATGCCAAGGAAGCGATTGACCGTGCTTGCCAGCTGATTGAGGAGCTGGGAGCGGGTGAAGTGGTTGGCGGCATCATTGATGTATATCCCAATCCAGTGGGAGATTCCCGTGTGCCTTTTGAGCCAGAGAAGATGAATCGTCTTCTGGGAACTCAGGTCAGCAGCGAGGATATGCTCAAATACTTCGCAAGCATCGGCTTAAGCTATGATGAGAAGAGCAATGAGATTGTGGCTCCTAGCTTCCGTCAGGACCTTCACTGCATGGCGGATTTGGCGGAGGAAGTGGCAAGATTCTTCGGTTATGACAACATTCCAACCACATTGCCGAGCGGGGAAGCGACAACTGGAAAACTTTCTTATAAGCTTAGAGTGGAGGCGGTTGCGAGAGAAATCGCAGAGTTCTGTGGTTTCAGCGAGAGTATGACCTACTCTTTCGAGAGTCCGAAGGCCTTTGATAAGTTGATGCTTCCGGCAGATTCCAAGTTGCGTAAGGCGGTGAGCATTCTCAATCCTTTGGGGGAGGATTTCAGCATCATGCGTACACAGCCCCTAAATGGTATGCTAACTTCTTTGTCCACTAACTATAACCGAAGAAACAAAAATGTGAAGTTGTATGAGATGGCCACAATTTATCTGCCAAAGAGTTTGCCTTTGACAGAACTTCCGGATGAGAGAGTGCAGTTCACTTTGGGAATGTACGGCGAGGGCGATTTCTTCAGCATGAAGGGCGTGGTGGAAGAATTCTTCGACAAAGTAGGAATGCACAAAAAGACCGAATACCGTCCCAATGCAGTTAAGCCTTTCCTACATCCAGGCCGTCAGGCAGAGATTGTGTACGAAGGACAGACAGTGGGCTATATGGGAGAACTTCACCCACAGACCGCAGAAAATTATAAGATTGGTGAGAGATGCTATGTGGCTGTTTTGGATATGCCTGTGATTACACCGCTCACAACCTTTGACAGAAAATACACAGGCATCGCTAAGTTCCCAGCTGTGACCAGAGACATCAGTATGGTAATGAAGAAGGAGATTTTGGCGGGCGACATCGAGAAGATGATTGAGCAGAGAGGCGGAAAAATACTGGAGAGCTACCAGTTATTTGATATTTATGAGGGCAGTCAGATTGCGGAAGGCTACAAATCCATCGCTTATTCCATCACCTTCCGTGCAAAGGATCACACATTGGAGGAGAAGGAAGTCAGTGCGGTGATGGAAAAAATCCTGCATGGTCTGCGCAGCATGGGCATTGAGCTGAGAGCATAAGGATAGAAAACAAAGTAAAAACGGCAAAAATTAGCAATCCTATCTTGCTTTTTGTTGTTGCTTATGATAAAATGAACAAGTATGTTTAGGACGTAGGAGGTGTGATAGGATGCTGAAGACAATTATTACAATTTTGTTTGTTTTGATATGTATTGCTTTGATCGTGATCGTGCTGCTTCAGGAGAGTAAGCAGAGAGGATTGTCCGGAGCGATTGGCGGGGGTGCCGATACGTACTGGGGAAAACATAAAGGACGTTCTATGGAAGGTGCGCTGGAGACTTTTACAAAGGTAGCAGCGATTGCATTCCTAGTACTGGCTTTGGTTTTGAATATTCTGTAACAGAGACGACCGTTCCTTGCAAGTTCAGGGAACGGTCGCTTTTTAAGTTTTTGGTAGGTAAACGGACAGGATTCGCCTTTGACGAATCACTACCATATAGGTGAAGGAGAACAGATTGGAAGAGTTTATTTTAAATGCAAGAAAAAAGCAGATAGAGGAATTTATGAAGGACCCTATTTACCGCCCCATGAAGCTCAAGGAGCTGGCGGTGTTTTTTGACATTCCGAGAGAGAGAAGGAATGAGTTGAAGGAAGTGTTGGATGCTTTGTTGGAAGAGGGAAAAATCAGCATTTCCACAAAGGGAAAATATGGACGTGCGGATAGCTTTGCCATACAGGGCACATTTTCGGGAAATCCCAGAGGTTTTGGCTTTGTGAGTGTGGATGGGATGGAACAGGATGTCTTTATTGCGGAGGACAAGACTAAGGGTGCTTTGCATGGTGATAGGGTTTCCATCGTGATAGAAAATGAAAATTCTGGTAGGAGACCAGAGGGACGGGTGGTCAAGATTCTGGAACATGCCAATGAAACGGTGGTTGGCTTTTTCCAGAAAAATAAGAGCTTCGGTTTTGTGATTCCGGATAATCCCAAAATTCAATCGGATATTTTTATTTCGGGCGGCAAGGAAATGGGAGCCGTACAGGGGCATAAGGTGGTCGCTAAAATCACGGATTTTGGGGATGGACTGCGAAAGAAGCCGGAAGGAGAAATTATAGAAATTTTGGGGCATGTGAATGACCCTGGAGTGGATATTTTATCGATTGTGCGTGCTTTTGGTTTGCCGGAAGCTTTTCCAGCGGAGGTGCTGCGTGAAGCAGAACAAATCGAGAGCATCGTGTCTTCAAAGGAGACGGCAGGACGAAAAGATTTGCGTGCGGTGCAGATGGTCACGATTGATGGGGAAGATGCCAAGGACTTGGATGATGCGGTCAGCTTGACCAAGGAAGATGGAATCTATCATTTGGGTGTGCATATCGCAGATGTGTCTCACTATGTAAAGGAGAATCGAGCTTTGGACGAGGAGGCACGCAGACGGGGAACCAGCGTGTATTTGGTTGATAGGGTGATTCCTATGTTGCCACACCGCCTCTCCAACGGTATTTGCTCGCTGAATGCAGGGGAGGATAGATTGGCTCTTT
>JAUNGR010000125.1 GCA_030524485.1 bacterium
ATCCTGTCTATGTGCAGGCAGACCTTGATGTGTACGAATTTTTCAAAAGTCAAGGGACAATCATTGTCAATGACGCTGCCGATTTTACCGGCATGAATGGCTGCTATCTGTATCAAGGGCGGGATGTGAAGCCCAGCAAAAAGAACGACTTGAAAGACCAAATGCTGGTGCTGGCTCCCCATGAGGGCATTGTCCCCTCCGACATCTGGCTGACCTGCCGCAAGAAACTGATGAACAACATGAAAATCCAGTCTGCCCGGAAAGCCACCCATACATGGCTGGCGGGAAAAATCAAGTGCGGAAACTGCGGGTATGCTCTTATGAGCATTAACAATCCTGTGGGAAAGCAATATCTCCGCTGCACAAAGCGGCTGGACAATAAAAGCTGTGCCGGGTGCGGGAAAATCATCACTTCGGAGCTGGAAGCGGTTGTTTATCAGCAGATGGTGAAGAAGCTGGCAAGCTACAAAACGCTGACGGGCAGAAAAAAAGCGGCAAAGGCAAACCCGAAAATCGCCGCCCTGCAAGTGGAGCTTGCCCATGTGGACGGCGAGATTGAAAAACTGGTGGACAATCTGACGGGCGCAAACAATGTGCTGCTCTCCTATGTGAACGTGAAGATAGCGGAACTGGACGGGCGCAAACAGGAACTTGTGAAGCAGATAGCCGAGTTGACGGTGGAAGCCATCAGCCCGGAACAGGTCAATCAGATTTCCGGCTACCTCGACACATGGGACAATGTATCCTTTGACGACAAGCGGCGGGTGGTGGATTTGATGATTACCACCGTTGCCGCTACAAGCGACAGCTTGAACATCACATGGAAAATCTGACGGGCGGTACACCTCCCGTCAGATACCTACCCTGTGTAGTCCCTTGTAAACTGTACTTTCCTATGGTAGTGGTATATCCTTTTATTCAGAAATATTTTGTGAAAGGGGTGACCTTGGGGGCTGTGAAGGGATAATAAAGCTTATAAATAAAGTAGAAAGAGAGAATAAGAGAAGGAGAAGAGGAGGTAGCAGTATGAGGAAAAGAAGAAAAAGAGTGGTGCTAGCAGTTGCAATCGCAGCAGTTCTTTTTACAGGCTGTACGGCAAAAACAGGGGGAAATTCTGCAGAAAGCGATGTTTCTCAAGAGCAGAAGGGAGAGGTTATGCAGACAGAGAGTACAGAGAATAAAATCGAACTTTCGTTCTTTGGTCCTATCTGGAAACCTTATCCAGAGAGCAGTCCCATTTTGGATGAGTTGATGAAGAGAACGAACACAAAAATTGATTTTGAGTGGGTGGACAACGATAGCTTTGAGACCAAATTAGCGGCAAAGGTTGCCTCTAAGGAGCTGCCAGATATCATCTGTGTGGGACAATCCACGAAAATCAACATGAACGATTTGATTCGTTCTGGTGTGTTGATTCCACTCACAGAGTATGTGGAAACTTCCATGCCCAATTACAGTCGCTTTTTGACGGAGGAAGATAGGATTCAGATTGTGAATCAAGAGGATGGAGAAATTTATGCGATTGGCATGTTGATGGATGTTCCTCCTGCTTACAGTACGATGATACGGAAAGACTGGCTGGATAATCTGGGACTTTCTATGCCACAGACTTGGGAGGAGTGGGTGCAGGTTTGGAGAGCTTTTAAGACAGAGGATGCTAACGGAAATGGGGATGCCAACGATGAGATTCCCTTCGCTGTAAACTACGAGTATTTCAAATTCTTGATGAATATTTTTGGAATGCAGAGCAATGGTCGCTTTTCCATTGTGGATGGAGAGTATTTGTATGACCCAGAAAATCCGCAGTATGAGGCTTTTTTGGATGAGATGCGGATGTTGTATGCGGAAGGTTTGTTTGCAAAGGAATTTGTGACTTTGGTTTCGACAGATTTTAATACGCTGGGAGCCAGCAACACATTGGGGTCTCTGATTGGTTTTGCGGAGTATGCCAAAAACTATACCATTTCCTGTAGGGAGATTGATGAGGATGCTCTATTTCAGTGCGTGACCCCAATCTTAGGACCAAGAGGGGCACAGAACATTCCAGCAAGAGCGAAAGTGACTTTAAATACTTACATCACAGCGGAGGCAGCAAAGCAGGGAAAGACGGAGAGTATCATACAGTTGTTGGATTATATTTACAGCGATGAGGGCATTGAATTGACCAATTACGGAATTGAGGGAGAATTCTTTGAGAGAGTGGATGGGAAGCCCATCTTAAAGGCTCCTTATAATGAGAGCTTTACTGTTGCGAGACAGTCTGGATTGATTCCTAGCACCATACCTTTCTATTTCTCGGAAGAGGTTTACATGCAGATTTTAACTGGAGGAATGAGTTATGAAGAGTTGGATGATGCTGGAAAAACTTTCATGGATGGCATGACCATCAACAATGACTATTATTATACGGAGCCGCCTATGTTTATGACAGAGGCCTACACGGATCATTTTGATTTACTGGAACAACAGGAAGCTTTGCGTGACCGCTATATTATGGGGCAGATTGAAAAAGAAGAGTACAACTCTGGCTATGAAAAATTAAAGGCAGCGGGATTGCATGAGGTGATTGAGCAGGGAAAAGAGGCATACCGTTCTGTGAAAGAAGGAAAGTAACAGACATGATTCGCTTATGGCGAAGCACCACTAAGGAAGTGGGAGAGGAAAGATAAAATGAAAACAGTGCTGGGCTTAGACCAAATAGAAGCAATTCAAAAGAAAGTCAAAAATCAAAGAATTGGATTGATTACCAATTCCTCGGGAGTCAATTCTTCTTGGGAGACGAACCTTTCGATTTTTCTAAAAAACGGACTTTCCATTGCTGTTCTCTTCACACCGGAACATGGGCTGTTTGGAGAAGGAGCTGGAAAGAAGGTGGAAAATTCTATCTATCCAGAATATAATCTTCCAATTGTCTCTCTGTTTTGTGGAGAGAAACAGAAGCCAAAGAGAGAGGACTTAGATGGAGTGGATTGCCTGATTTATGACATTCAGGACGTAGGATTGCGGTATTATACCTATATTTACACCTTGGGATATTGTATGGAAATGGCAGCGGAGGCTGGACTTCCTATGATAGTTTTAGATAGACCAAATCCTTTGGGGGATATGGTATATGGCAGTATTTTAAAGCCAGAATATGCCTCTTTCATTGGAGATTATGCACTGCCTCTGCGCTATGGACTAACGGCAGGGGAGATGGCTTACTATATTAAGAAGCTCAAAAAATTAGATTTAGAACTTTCTGTGATAACGATGAAGGAGTATAAGAGAGACTTATTGTATCCGCAGACCGAACAGCTTTGGAATGTGCCTTCTCCGGCTTTGCCCAGTTTTGAGAGTGTACTGTTTTATTCTGGCGGTTGTCTGGCGGGAGCGACCAGTCTCAGCGAAGGAAGAGGAAGTGCAAAGCCCTTCCAGATTTATGGTGCTCCTTATATCAAAATGCATGAATTTTACCAAGAATTGAAGAGGGAAATCACAGAGGATGGCATTGCCTTTCGGGAGAGAGCTTTTACTCCCACAGAGAGATGCTATCAGGGGAAAATTTGCTACGGAGTAGAATTTGCAGCTTTGCATTCGCACCTTAATTTTATTCCAGTCATTTTAAAATTGATGAAAACAGCAGCTCGTCTGTATCCAGAAAATTTTGAGGTTTCTGCCGCTCACTCTCCCCAAAAGACCCATATGTCCTATCTATGTGGTGGAAGGGATGTGGAACAATATTTACAGGGAGAGAAGGAGTTGGAGGAGTTGTTGTTTTCTTGGGAAAAGCAGAGTCAAATGTTTGAGAAAGAGACAAGGGAGCTTTGGTTGTATGAGAGTGTAGGAAGGAGAGCGTGAGATGAAATTATCGACTACCATAAATTTTTTTCTCTATGAGGATAAAGGGGATTATAGCAGCTATTTCAAGGATTTGAAACGCTATGCCGATTTGGGTTTCTGTTGCTTGGATGCCATCTTCTGTTCAGCGGCAGCCCCCTTTTCTCCTCTAAGAAAAGAAAACTGGAAGGAGTGGGCTAAGGCTATTCGAGAGGAAGCCGACCGCTTAGGTATCACCTTTGTGCAAACTCACCTCCCTTATTATAATTTTTGTGACCCCAAAACGGGAATCCAAGACGAAACAGAAGAGTGGATAAGAAGAAGCATTGTGTGTACACAGATTTTGGGAGCATATTGGACGGTATCGCATCCAGCAACGGATTTTGCAAGCAGTCTAATAGAAACTTCCAAAGAGAAAAATCTTTTGTATTTTCGGCGGCATTTGGATTTTGCCAAAGAACATCAGGTGGGAATTTGCATGGAAAATATGGCAGATTTTCCAGAACAGGGTTATCCGAGAAGTTACTGTGCTTCGGTGGAGGAACTGCGAGATTTGGTGTTGACACTGAGACAGGACTATGAGAACGTTGGTATCTGCTGGGATTTTGGACATGCGAATCTAGTATATCAAGATCAAGTTCCCTGTCTGGAATATCTTAGAGATCTCATAAAAGTAACACATGTACATGATAATTATGGGAAGGAGGATGAACATAAAGCACCTTATCTTGGAACGGTGAATTGGGAAGCCATTCTTCCGGTTCTAAAAAGCTGCGGTTATCAAGGAAATTTCAGTTATGAAGTGAAGCGGATGAGAGCGGAGGTTCCAGATCAGTTGCAGAATTCACTCTGGAGGCATCTTAGAGTGGTAGGAGAGTACTTACTCTCCCTCTAGAACTTAAGAAAAACAGCCGAGCGGCACCAAGGAGTGTGCGGTTCGGCTGTTTTGTTCACTGATGCTAGAGTCAGTCAAAATCCACCCGAATGACAGCTTTTCCAGCTTCGTGGATGTCAATATAGGAGAGGTTAAACTCCTCATCCATGATAGTTACCTGATATTCAAAAAAGGTATCATCCTCTCGCTTAGAGAGAAAAAGATAGGTTCCGTTCTCCTTTCCTTCTATTTCATCGCAAATTTCATCATAAATTTCACTGCCATCAACTGGCTTATCATATCCAGCTTGACGAATTTTTTCTTCCAGAATACGATAAATCTCTTCCATAATAATAGAATAACCTCCTTTGGACTGCAAAGCAGCAGTCTTTTTGTATTTTGTCAGAATCTTATTGACTATTTTTTATATATTCGTAGCCTTGGCTCTCAAATCGTCCAAGAGCAACTTGGAGATGCGTAAACCACCTCTTCCGGAGCCAATCGAAATATGGGGTTTGTTTTCCCCATGAAAATCGGAGCCGCCGCTGGGAAGCAGTCCGTAGGAATCTGCCATCTCTTTTAAGATGCGGCTTTCATACTCGTTGTTGGAGGAGTGGTAGCATTCCAAGCCAACCAGCCCCAATTCCTTTAAGGTGGCGAGCAGTTCCAATAACTTAGGGCGGTCCAACTTATACTGCAAGGGATGAGCGAGAATGGGAACGGCGTGATTTTTGGTAAGAATCTCCATCGCATGTTGGTAGGAGATTTCTTTCTTGGGCATACAGTAACGGCCGCCATATTGTAAGTACTTCTTGAAAGCGGAGTCCATATCTTTGGCATAGCCTAGGGAAACCAAGGCATGGGCGAAATGGGCACGGGTAATCACGGTGTTAGGATTTTCCAGACACAAGTCTTCCCTTGTGATGGAAATACCATCTGCAAGAAAGCGGGAAAGCATCTCCTGATTCCTTTTATCACGAATCTTACGAAGACGGCTTAATTCTTCTAAAAAAGCAGAGTCCTCAAGATTTAAAAATAAGCCTAAGATATGAATCTCTTTGCCTTCAAAGGTACAGGAAAGCTCGGTTCCGGGAATGACGGTGAGAGAGCTGCCTTTTGCCGCAAGAAGAGCTTCCGCTACACCGTCCACGGTGTCGTGGTCGGTCAGTGCAATGGCACACAAGCCCTTCTGTTGGGCGAGAGAGACCACTTCTGTGGGGCTGCAAGTTCCGTCTGAGGCGTTGGAGTGTACATGTAAGTCAACCAATTCCATCTATAAAACCTCCATTCGTTCTTTCTTTTATTGCTGCTTTCATTTCCTCTTCCATTGTTTCATTTCTTCCTCTTTTGAGTGCTTTCTTCCTTCTTTCTGCTCTACAGTGTAACAAAAAAAAGCGTTCCTTTCAATGGGAATTTTGGGAGGGGATGTCCTTAAAAAAAAAATAAGAAAATAAGCATTCCATTTTTCGGAGATTGTGATATAGTAAAGTATGGTGTCGAACAATTATCCATTATCCAGTATCAGAGGGGGCTTTTTTGCCCTCACATTATAGAATAGAGGAGTTGTAATTTCATGAGTGAATATGAGAGAAAAGAACCGTCCTCCAGAAGGAGGACAGAGGCAGCTGACCGAGAGAGAATCCGCAAGGTGCAGGAGGCTGCCAGCAGAGGAAGAGGGGAAGGTACAGCGAGAAGCACTTCCTCAAACCGAGTAGGAGAAGCCAATCGGCGTTCCGCTTATTCCTCTGCTTCATCTGCAAGGAGAAGAAAGCGCAGACGCAGAGGCGGAGAGATTGACATTGTGAGGGTCTTGCTTGCCGCGGGAGCCTTGATTCTTTTGTTATGCCTTTTGGCAGTGGGGATTAAGAGTTGTCAGGGGAAGAAGCCCTCAACTCCCGTAGGAGACGAGAATGCGATGACAAGTGGCAGTTCGGAGCCAGAGACGGAGATGGAGCAGGATATCACGGTAGCAGGAGTTTCTCTCAGCGGTCTGACGCAGTCGGCAGCGAAAGAGAACATTTTGGCTTCTGTGAATTGGGATATGAAAGTAACGTATAATGGGGAAGAGATGGAGGTTTCCAATGTGTTAGAGGTACCTTTGGAGACGCTGTTAAGCTCCATTTACAGTGGTACGAGCCGAGAGAGGGATTATAGCTTGGAGACTTTGGATGTTTCTGAGACAGCGGCAGCGGCAGCAGCGGCA
>JAUNGR010000126.1 GCA_030524485.1 bacterium
TTCAAAAGCTCTATGCAATGCAGCCTCTAAAGCAGGAGCATCATCTGAAAAAATCATAGCATGTACATCAAAATTAAATGGCACAGAGGCACTTCCAAGCTCATCTATGCGTTCTTGAGGGTCTAAGCGGCGAGTCATCCCTATCTTATATATATCCTTCCCAAATGAGCCAATATTAGAAATAATATACACATATCCTGCTCTCATATTTGCTTGACGATAATCAATCCCCTCTAATGCCTTATCAATATCAGATAACTGATTTTCCAGTTTTTCTTTCTTATCAAGCAAATCACTATCTGTAGGATTTTTTTCTATTTGAAGTTTTAAGCGTTCATAGGCTGTCTGATAATGGGTTTGTTCTTTCTCAAAGCGTTTTTTCTGTTCATCTAATTCTCTTTGAATGCGAGCTTGTTCTCTTTGTTCCTCCCTAGCAGCCTTTTGGGCTTCCTTTTCTTCTTGTTTTTTAAGCTGATATTCAAAAGCCAAACGAAGTTCTTTCGTTTTTGCACTTAAATAAGCTGGAGAAATCTTTATATCCATTACAGAACCTAATTTTGAAATGTTATCAGCTAATTTGTATATTTTATCTAAAGAAGCATCAAAATTGGTATATTTTACCTTAGAAACCAACTCATCACATTCGCTATTAAAAGCACGTAGAAGCAATTTCTGAGTGTCTGTAACCATTTTCCTTCCTTTAACTGCATTGCCATTAACTTGCCAATTGGTATTACCACTAACAGCAGCATTACTTTTAATAAGTTCTTTTTGCTTGGCTCTAATACTTGCAAGCTCTTCTTTGTAATCTAAAGCAGAAGCAAAATTAAATTTAGGCTCATATAATCCAAATTCTTGAACAAGAATTTCCTCATCCATCCTTATGATATTTTTCTCTTTTTCAGCAATTTCTTTGTTTAAAACTGCAATTTCAGAATTCATAGATTTTATTGTTTGAGTTAAGCTAAAAACCTCCAAGTGAAGTTTAGAAACCTGATTTTGTAATGTAAAGGCTTCCTGCATTTCAGGTGTGATTGATGCCTTTAAATCACTATATTCTTTTTGCAAAGTTTCTAATTCATTTTTGTACTGTTTTCCCTTAAAGGTATCTAAAATTCCCATAGCCATTCTCCTTTGAAAATTAGTTTTTATATAAATTTTTCAACTCTTCATTAGGTAACTCCCCATTCCTTAAAAGGAACGGGGCTATAACTGTAGAGTATTACAACAAAGTTAAAATTTCCTACAATTATACATCTAATCTATGTCAAAAAACACAAATCTCATATCGTTCTTATATTAGTTAAGCTCCGCAATGCGTGTGATTGCCACATAAATATGTGAAATTCGATACCAAGTTGCAAAATCCACCACCCCTGTCTGTGGTAGACCAAAGATGGACTGAAATTCCCGCACAGCCTTTGTGGTCTCTGCCCCATAAATCCCATCTGCCATGATTTGAGGAATCGCTGTATAGACCGCTGAAATTGCTCTCAGCTGATTTTGCATCTGCCTCACCTTATCCCCACTGCTGCCAATGGTCAATTCATATCCCGGCCAAGATGAGGGAATCCCCGAAATCACATCGGCTGTATTGATGTACATGTCATCCCCGTAATAATAACGCAGGATTTCAATGGGGCTGTAGCCCTGCTCTCCTAAAGAACAGCTTCCCCACTGCGTCATCCATTTGGGACACTGCACTCTCCTTCCATCGCAATACTGCGTCAAAATCGGCTGCTTGACTTCCGGTCTTGAGAGATAATTGTCAAAAATCTCATCCACCACCATGGAGATGGAATCAAAAATATTTCTTCCATAAATCCACTTATGGTCAAAAGCGGTGGAGGAAGTGATGGTAAAATCGTATCCCTTGTTGCGATACCACTCCGTATAAACACGATTTAGGGTAAAGGACATGATGGCAAGCACATTCGCCACAATGGTCGCCTGCGGCCAAGTAGCATAGATTTCGCTGCTCGCTACATTTTTGATATAATCCCGATAAGGCACATAATAATTCTTTGCAGTGCTATCGCTTGGAGCACCATCATGCACAATCACCGTCTCTGGCACCACCACCCGACTCAAAACAATCTCTCCACTCTCATTGATTGCCTTGATTTCTGGCTCCGCAATCTTAGGTGGATAATCTCCATACAGTGTGTGTGCCGGAATCACAATCACATCATTTCCCTCTGCATTTTCCTCATTTAGGGGAGTTAAACGAACCGCCTGCCTTGCCGCTGTCTGTGACAATATCTCTGTTCCACTCACCACTTCAGGGGCAAAACCAGCAGCCTGCACCTCAATCGTATATTCGGAATATGGTTGTATCACTCCTGCCTCCAAGCTCAAGGAAAGAGGAGGTGCATCCAACAAAAGCTCTTCCGTCTGTCCAGAAGAATTGGTATACACCTCCTCCAAAACTCGATTTGGCTCTCCCACATAAGAAATCGAAACCTTGGCCCCTGCAATCGGAGTCTGGTTGACAGAAGAGGCAACCTCCACTCTCAGGCTACCTCTTTCCTTTGTATTCCTGTTTCCTGTTTGCATACTATGAAGAAGCATCATGACATTCCCCGTCTATGTATCTTATTATCAAAAGATACGTCCTGCCAAGAAAAATTATGCCTCTTCCCAAAGATCTATGTTAGAGCTGAGCAATATAGTGCTTAAGCACACGCAGAGTTCCCTCTTCTCCTAACTTTGCGGTGTTCAACATCAAATCGTAATTCTCAATGGTCTGCCAATCCCGTCCCGTATAGTAGCGATAGTAATCTCGTCTCTCTTTGTCCACCCTTTTGATGTTTTTCTTAACATCTTTGGAATCATATAGGTCTTTTGCGGCAATTCTCCTCACCCTCGCTTCTATGTCCGCATACAGAAAAACTCGAACCAAACCCTCCATGCCTTCCAGTAGATAGTCCGCACAGCGTCCAATTATCACACAGGACTCCTCTGCTGCCAATCTGCGAATTACTGTGGACTGAAAGCGAAATAGATTGTCCGCTGAAACCAAGTCCGAACCAAAAGAAGGCGTGCTAATCTCAGGAGTCAAGCTATTTACTATCTTATATAATAGCTTATTTCCCGCTCTCTCATCCGCTAAGTGGAAAAAACTCTCCTTGATTCCACTCTCATACGAGTTCATTCTCAAAATATTTTTGTCGTAACAGTTGATTCCCAGCTCCTCGGCTAACTTCTTTCCAATCTCTCCTCCTCCGCTTCCATACTGTCTGCTGATGGTGATAACCATTTTTTTCTTCTCCTCCATAGTAGCCTCCCTTTCTATGTATCCCCATATTGGATTGGATACATCTCTCACTCAACCTGTACACTGATACTACCTATGATACTACTTACAGTGTAGCATAATTTCCCCTTTTTTCCTACTCCCAAAAAAGAAAACGCACCTTTCTTTTGAAATTCCATATTCTAATGCTAAGTACAAAATAATGCAGAGTCAGGGACAAAGCCTTTTTCCCTGCTGTTTGCATGAAAGGAGTTTTGGATTTGGAAATGAAAACAAGTATTGTATTGGATGCTGGACACGGAGGAGCGGAACCAGGGGCACTCTTTCAGGGAAGACGGGAAAAAGATGACAACCTAAGACTCACTCTTGCCATCGGAGAATTGCTGCAAAAAGAAGGCATCACGGTGTGGTATACCCGTGTGGATGACAGTTACCAATCTCCTTTCGAGAAGGCCATGATGGCCAATCGCTCCGGAGCCGATTATTTTGTGTCCATTCACCGAAATGCCATGCCGGTTTCCGGAAGTGGCTCCGGCATCACCAGTCTGGTGTATCAGGACGAGGGCATTGCTGCCACTATGGCACGAAATATCAACCAAGAACTTTCCTCCATCGGCTTTTCCGATTTGGGAGTCACAGAGCGTTCTGGTCTCATCGTGCTTCGCCGCACCGAAATGCCTGCCGTATTGGTGGAGGCCGGTTTTATCGATAACGAAGCGGATAATGCCCTGTTTGACAGCCATTTTTCTGAGATTGCACAGGCCATCGCAAATGGAATTTTGGACACCATTTGGGCAGAAGCCAGCAAAACTCCGGCTTCCCCTATTTACTATCAGGTTCAAACCGGAGCTTATGAAAACCGTCAGGAAGCCGAGGAACAGCTGCAAGCCTTACAGAATCAGGGATTTCCTGCCTTTCTGGTGTACGAAGACGGACTGTTCAAGGTGCGGGCAGGAGCCTTCCTCAACCTAGACAATGCCGTTCGTCAGGAACAGCAGCTTAAAAAACTCTCCTATCCCACCTACATGGTCTACCGTCCCGTGACTTTTTAAGCTTAACAATTCCTAGGCAAAAGTCGCATCAGGCATGAATCAGACTTAAAAGCATCTGTGCCGTCTCCACGAGATTGGTCGCATTCTCCATGCTGCGTTTTTGAAGGTAGCGATGTGCCTCCTCCTCGCTCATCCCATTTCTCTCCATCAACAGGTGCTTTGCCTGCTCAATCAAACGCTGCTCTTCCTCCGTGCGTTCTCGACGCAACCCCCGCCTTTTCCGTCTTCGACGCAGTTGCTGCTCACACATCATATTGACGGTCTGCACCAAATCATAGACCTTTAAAGGCATGGGAACATACACCACATGTTGCACATCACTCCCCTGCATTCTTGCTGGGGAAGCCAAGAGAAGCATGGAAAAACAGGACGGAAGATTTGCATTCAACTCTGAAAATATCATATCCCGCAGACGATACCCACAAATGATAACGCCGCCTGCTCTCTCATCTATCTCCGTCAACACCTGTGCGGCCGATGTACAGACAGCACTCACCTCAATTCCGCTTCGCATTAGAATGTTGCGTATGCTTTTTCCGTCCTCTTCTTTCGCAAATGCCACAATCACATCGGTCACACACATTCCCCCTACATCTTCTGCACCCTTGAGTCCTACCTCGTCTTAATATTTATATAAATATTCCTGCACTTCCCAGTCTGTCACATTCGCCCGAAACTCCCGCCATTCTCTCTTCTTGGCCTCCAAATATTTGTCATACACATGCTCTCCCAATACTTGCCTCATCAGCCCATCTTCCTCAAAAGCTACTATGGCTTCTCCGAGAGTCTCCGGAAGCAAACCCACGCCCAGTTTTTCCCTCTCATCCCCTCTCATATGATACAAGTTTTTCTCCACCGGAAGCGGCAAAGGCAGCTTATTTTTGATTCCGTCCATCCCCGCTGCAAGACACAGAGCCAAGCCCAGATAAGGATTCATGGCCGAATCGGGGCTACGCAATTCTATGTGCAGATTGCCCCCCAAGACAGAAGGAATCCGCAGCAAGGCACTGCGGTTGGCCTTTGCCGACCAAGCCAGATACATCGGTGCGTCATAGTTCGGAACCAATCTTTTATACGAATTCACCAGAGGATTGGTCACCAGAGCCATCCCCCGCATATGTGCCATCAGACCCCCCATAAAGTGATAGGCTGTCTCACTCAGACCTCTCTCATCGGAAGGGTCTCCAAAAACATCCTCACCCGCCTGATTCTTGAGAGCCAGATTCAAATGCATTCCAGAGCCGTTGACTCCCATGATGGGTTTGGGCATAAAGGTCGCATGATAGCCATGCCGCTTTGCTATGGTTCTCGTTGCCATCTTAAAGGTCATAATGCTATCCGCTGCCCGCAATGCTTCCTCCGCCTTGAGGTCTATCTCATGCTGCGATGGTGCTTTCTCATGATGAGAAGCCAAAATGCCTATGCCCATCTCTTCCAGATTCAGGATGATATCCCTGCGCACATTTTCTGACAAATCCAACGGAGACACATCAAAAAAACCTGCCTTATCCTTCGTCTTCAGAGAAGGAACTCCCTCCTCATCCGCTGCAAACAAGAAAAATTCACACTCCGGAGCCACTGTGAGCGTATAACCCATGGTCTTTGCCTCCCTCTGCACCTTCCTCAAGATTCGGCGTGGGTCTCCCTCAAAGGGTTCTCCGTTGGGGCGGTACACATCGCAAATAAGGCGAGCCACCCGTCCCTGCTGTGGTCTCCACGGGAAAATCTCAAAGCTGTCCAAATCTGGATACAAATACATATCCGACTCCTCAATCCGCACAAAACCCTCTACTACAGAACCGTCAAACATACAAGCATGATTCAGTGCATTCTCCAACTGGCTGCAAGTGATAGCCACATTTTTTAATCCTCCAAAAATATCGGTAAACTGTAGGCGGATAAATTCCACATCCTCTTCTTGTGCAAGTCTTAAAATATCATTCTTTGTATAGCTTCCCATGCTTTTTGACATCCTTTCCCATCGTTCTTTTATGGTGGTCGCTCTCCTGTGTTCTATGATACCAATCTATTCCCTAAAAATCAAGCTTGTTAATCTTTTATCAAAGCATTGCTTTTTTCTTTTGATGTGATACAATACAGTAACTGTAAGGTTTGTTATTTTTTTAACATTCTTGTAATGGAAGCCAAAATACACTGCAGAAAGGATTTTATGAGTATGAAAGAGTTCCTCAAACGCAAACAAATTAACATCAGCGTACAGACCTATCTGATTGACGCTCTCGGAGCAATGGCCTTCGGACTGTTTGCCTCCTTGCTCATCGGTACCATCTTTGCCACTCTCGGTGAGAGGAGCGGCATCCAAGCCTTTGTTGTCATCTCTGACTATGCAAAGCAGGCCACCGGAGCCGCTCTCGGAGTCTCGATTGCCTACGCTCTCAAAGCTCCCCAGCTGGTTCTGTTTTCTGCCGCC
>JAUNGR010000127.1 GCA_030524485.1 bacterium
AAGCTGAAACTTCTTATTATAGTAGGAACCCGCCCAGAAATCATTCGTCTGGCTGCGGTCATCGAAAAATGTCGCAAGTACTTTGATGTGATTCTTGCTCACACAGGTCAGAACTATGACTATAACCTAAACGGCATCTTTTTTGAAAATTTAAAGATAAAGAATCCAGAAGTTTACATGGATGCTGTTGGAGATGACCTTGGAGCAACCGTTGGAAACATCATCAACTGCTCTTATAAGCTGATGACTCAAATCAAACCAGAGGCTTTGCTGATTCTGGGAGACACGAACTCCTGTCTCTCTGCGATTGCTGCAAAACGTCTGCACATTCCGATTTTCCATATGGAGGCGGGCAATCGTTGCAAGGATGAGTGTCTTCCGGAGGAGACCAACCGCCGCATCGTGGATATTATTTCGGATGTGAATCTTGCTTACAGCGAACATGCAAGAAAATATCTGCATGAGTGTGGGCTTCCGAAAGAAAGAGTTTATGTGACAGGTTCTCCGATGGCGGAAGTCTTGCATCAGAATCTTGCAGAGATTGAAGCCAGTGACATCCTAGAAAGATTGAATTTAAAACCGAAAAATTACATTCTCTTATCGGCACATAGAGAGGAAAATATTGATACCGAGAAGAACTTTTTGTCTCTTTTTACAGCCATCAATCAGATGGCAGAGAAGTATGATATGCCCATCCTGTATTCCTGCCACCCACGCTCCAGAAAGCGTCTGGAACTCTCTGGCTTTCCGTTAGATAAGAGAGTAATTGCACATGAACCACTAGGCTTTCACGATTATAACCACCTGCAGATGAATGCCTTTGCTGTGGTATCGGATTCGGGAACCTTGCCGGAGGAGAGCAGCTTTTTTACCTCGCAGGGACATCCCTTTCCTGCAGTTTGCATCCGTACCAGCACGGAGAGACCAGAGGCCTTAGATAAGGCTTGCTTTGTTCTAGCGGGAATTGATGAGAAAAGCTTGCTTCAGGCGGTGGATACAGCAGTGCAGATGAATCTGGATGGCGATTTTGGAATTCCAGTACCCGATTATATAGAAGAAAATGTCAGCACAAAGGTTGTAAAGTTAATTCAAAGCTACACAGGGGTAGTGAATAAGATGGTGTGGAGAAAATAAAGGAGAAATATCTCATGGATTTTAAGGGAACGACTCTTCAAAGCCAAGAGTTTTCTGATAAACAGCAAAAGCCAAAAACCAAAACTGAAACTAAGATTAAAACTAAGACTAAAACTCATATCGGAGGTCGCCCTAGTATTCTGGCCAAGCGTATTTTTGATAAGGACAGTGGCAGAAAACTTTATCAGAGAAATTTTAAGACTGGAGAGTCGGTATTTTTGGCTTATGCACAGGTGCTGGAGCTTCCCAAGAATCCAAATACTTATATTTCTTGTGATAAGGTGATGGAGATCATAAAGCAGACTATTCTCAAGGAAATGGTAGATGCTAAAAGAGTGCTTGCTAGGTTGCGAATGCAACAGCTGGAGGATAGCACTATCCTAAGTTCGCTTTGGGAAGAGCAGAGGGCAGAATATGCAAAACAAGCCGAAGTTATTTTTGAGAAGATGAAGCAGGCAGAGCAGGGGAGAATTCCTCTTGCTGCTGCCTTTTCAGAAGGAAAAATCTGTGAGGAGGAATATCAGAAGGAAAAGGAGCAAATCCGTCAAAAACTTAGGGATTATGATAGAGAATTTCAAGCTTTGACTCAGGCAGAGAGTGAACAGGAATGTATGTACAGTGAGAAAAATCCGTGGCTCATTGCTTTTGCGAAGAGAGAGCTTCCAGAAGAACTGAAGTTGGAAGATATAAAACGCTGGGTGGAGAAGGTAGAGATACAGGATTTTCGAGAGGTATTTGTCATTTTAACGCAAAGAGAGGGTAGGGAGGTATTTCCGAAAGAGTGGTTGGATGAGGGCATAGAGGCGACGGAGATTGGCAGGAAAGAAAAGGGGAGGAAGCAATAGAAATTGCGATGAGGGAAATCTGGGAAAAATGAAGAAGTGGGATAAATCGGGATGAAGTGAGATGAACTGGGAAGAAATGAACTGGAATGAAGTGAGATGAATTGGGATGAAATGGGATAGGGGAGAGACAATAAAGAAGCAGGATAAAGCATATTTTTGTTTGTTGAAGGAAAAATTAGAAAGCTCCAAGGATTATAAAGACTATAAAAATTATATCGGAAAAGAAGGCTTGGAAGCACTGTTACAGGATGTCTTATCAGGGGAGATTCATGAGATTCATGCGGACAGTCTTTTTTCTTTTGGAAGTGATTTTTCGGAAATTGGTTATTATTTGGAGAGATTACTCCCTAAGTTAAATGTGAGAGTTTTTGCGAGTGAGGAAAATTATGACAGTGCAAGGACAGAGGATAGGGAATGGCTGAAAGAACAGATTCTTTCCGAGCAAAAAAAGCAATATGCCAGAGAGCATTCCCGAAAACTTCAGGAAGCCAAGGCGAAGAGGGGAGAAGATGAGGAGAGGGGACTTGCTAAGGTTCCATATGGCTATCTTCGCTCAGAGGATGGAAAAAGATTATTATTGGATGAAGAAGTTGCTCCTTATGTGAGAATGATATTTCAGTGGGCTTTGTTGGGGGTGAGTAGGCAGGAGACGGCTTCCAGATTGAATCTTTTGGGACTTGCAACCCCAGGGCAGAGGAAGAAGACTGGGCAGCTACATGTTGCTTTAAATGAAACAAAATGGACAGTAGGAGCTGTGCAAAAAATACTTTCAAATCCAGCTTATTCTGGAGATTTGGTGAGGGGAAAATTAAAGCAATCTTTGTATCAGGGAATTAGGCAGCATCCGACAAAACCAGAGGAATGGAGAGTATTAAAGCAACAACATGTTCCTATGTTGGCTAGAGATGATTGGGAAGAATGGAAGCAGAAACAAAGCGAAGGTAGGTGATACATATGTCAGGAATTGCACTATATTTAAGGTCTTCCACTTTGGAAGGGGATAAGCCAAATTCGATAGAGGAGCAGAGGCAGCTACTAAGAGAATTTTTTAAGGAACACAAGGAACTATGGGAGACGCAGGAAGGGACAAAAGAACAAGAGATACAAGATATATTAGGGGGTGGGAAGAAAAATATACATACGGTGGATTCAGAACCTTTGGAAGCTATGAAAGTTATAAATTCTATGGATTCCAGTGATTATGATTATATAGAGTATATAGATGAGGAATGTTCAGGAGCGGATTTTGAACGCTTGGCATGGAAACAGTTGATTGAGGATGCCAAAAAGAAAAGAATTCGTATCGTATTGATTAGTGATTTCAGACGAATGGGTCTGGACACGCTGGAAGTGGGAGATTATTTGGAGCATATATTTCCACTTCTGGGGCTTCGTTTAATTTCCATTAAGAATCATTATGACAGCAAGAGCGGCTCTTTTTCGGAAAAATCGGAAAAAGAACCGCATTTTTTGCGTAAAAAAGAAACAATAGAGAAGCGTGAGCATAGTGTGAGGGAGCAATGGAAGGCGGGAAAAGACACAGGAGGGAGACCGCCTTTTGGATATAAAAAAGATACGAAAAATGGGGATTGGAAACTGGATGAAGAGGCAGCAGCTTATGTCCGTAAGATATTTGATTGGGCGATAGAAGGTTATAATAGCGTACAAATCACCTATTTTTTAAATGAATTACATATTCCTACACCGAGTGAGTATAACAAAAGAACAGGAAAACAGAAGATGAGTTATAATAGAAAGGTTCCAGATTCAGAGCTTTTGTGGGATGCTGGAAAGGTCAGAAATATTTTATCCAGATATGAATACACAGGAGCGTTGGTAAAGGGAAAAAGAAAACAGGTGGCGATGCACAGCAGCCAAACCACAAAGACTTCTGAGGAAGAACGAATACTGATAAAGGGAACGCATGAAGCAATTGTGAGTGAGCAAGAGTTTGAGCAGGCAAAAGAAAGTGTGCGTTTAGCAAAAAAGCCTACTTATCGAAGAAAAAGGGAGTTTGCTTTGAAGGGAAAATTGCATTGTGGAACCTGTAGATTGGCTCTTGCTTATGTGGAGAATGGAAATCAGGCATATTTATACTGTCCACATAAAGCTGCTGCAAAAAGTCATGCAGCCTGCTCTTCTGAGACATATCCTCTATCTTTACTCGAAGAGAAAATTTTGGAGGAGTGGAAGTTTCAAAAGCCAGAGGTAAGGGACGAAGAGAAAGATATGCAAAAAGAGATAACAAAAGATATAGCTTTTGCTATGGTGGATAGCATTTATGTTTACAATCGAGAGAAAATAGAAGTGAATTTCAGTTTTGCACCTGCTTGCTTTCTGAGGAAGAGTATGCTACAATAAGTTACATATAAAGAAAAAAAGAACAAAAAAACAGAAAGATATCTTATTGAGATATTTAAATAGAAAAGTAAAAAGAACGGAAAACAGAGGGGAGGGATAGCAGAGTGGAGAAAATGGATGAGAAGAAGAAACTTCCCATAGGAGAGGAATTTTTTCAAAATATCAGGCAGCAGGGATTCTATTATGTGGACAAGACGGGATTTATTCGAGAATTATTGCTATCAAGGGGCAGTGTGAATCTTTTTACGAGACCGAGGCGTTTTGGTAAAAGTCTAAACCAAGATATGCTAAAGGCATTTTTTGAGATAGGGGCGAAGCCAGAATTGTTTGAAGGACTGGAAATCTCAAAGGAGAAAGAACTTTGTGAGCAGTATTTGGGGAAATATCCAGTGATAGCACTTAGTTTCAAGGATGTGGAGGGAGAAGATTTTCAGACTGCTTATGATATGCTGGGAGTTCAGCTCAGTGAGGAAGCGGAACATTTTTCTTTTTTGTTAGAAAGTGATAGATTGACAGAATCAGAAAAGATAAAATTGCAGAAGGTAATGGATAGTGAATTTGAAAAAACTGCTGTTTTGACCAGTGGATTGAAACTATTGACTCGTATTGTACAGCGACATTTTTTAAAGCCTGCGATTATTCTTATAGACGAGTATGATGTCCCTTTGGATAAGGCATACCAAAATGGCTATTATTTGCAAATGATAACCTTGATTCGCTCTATGCTCAGTCAGGCCTTAAAAACAAATCCCAGTCTTTACTTTGCCGTGCTTACTGGATGTTTGCGGATTTCCAGAGAGAGTATCTTTACAGGTCTCAATAATCTAAAAGTTCGCAGCATTACGGATGTGGATTACGCAGAATATTTTGGCTTTACAGACGAGGAAGTCAGGACTATGTTGGAGTATTATGGACTGGAAGATAGGATGCCAGACGTGAAGGAATGGTATGACGGCTATCATTTTGGAGGAGTGGACGTGTACTGCCCATGGGATGTCATCAATCAATGCGAGAAGATGAGAGTTAAAAAGGATGCATCAATGGAACTATATTGGGCGAACAGTAGTCAAAATAGCATTGTGCGTAATATCCTAGAGAATGCGAATGCAACAACAAAATATGAGATGGAAGCTTTGATTTCTGGAGAGAGCATCGAAAAAGAACTGATACCAGAGCTGACTTATACAGACTTTGACAGTGAGCAGGAGGACGTTCGCCAGACCTATCTTTGGAGTGTTCTCTTTGCTACTGGATATCTGACAGATGCAAGACCACCTAAGAATGGAATCCACAGTTTGGTGATTCCAAACCGTGAGGTGAGAGCAATCTATGAGAAACAGATATTATCGTGGTTTAAAATGCAATCCCAGAAAAATGCAGAAAGGTGGAAGAATTTTTGTAGAGCTTTTCGAGAGGGAAATGGAGAAGCTGTGCAGGAGAACTTGAATGGGATGATGGCGGAATCCATCAGTATCCGAGATACTTATGTCAAGAAGGAAATGAAAGAGAATTTTTATCATGGGATGCTTTTGGGGTTGTTGCAGGCAGAGGGAAGCTGGATTGTGAAATCAAACACAGAGGCTGGAATTGGATATACAGATATCAAATTGATTATGCCAGCAGAAAAAATAGGATGTATTATTGAAATGAAGTATGCGGAAAATGGAGCCTTTGATGCTGCTTGTAGGGAAGCAATAAAGCAGATAGAAGAAGAGGGATATCTGGAAGGACTGAAGCAAGAAGCTGTGGAGAACGTGTATGAATTTGGAATAGCCTGCTATAGGAAGACGTGTAGAGTTGTTGTACGACAAAAAATACCAATCGTAGTGAATAATGGTTCTACGAACCTACCAGAAAAACAGACTTTGCTACTGTTAGATGCTTTCAAGAAAAAGGTCACTGGATATGAGTGGACTGCACATGTGTTAAATATTAATGCAGGAAAAAATGCTGACCTTAAAGAACATTGTCCTACCTTGCAGGAGTATTCACAGTTTATCGAGAGCATTAAGAAGCATCGAAAAGACGGTCTTACTATTGAGGAAGCCATAACGCAATCGATTGATAGCTGCATAGAAAGGGGAATTCTGGAAGAATATCTACGGAAACATAAAGCGGAGGTGAAGGGTATGGTATTGACAGAATTTGACCAAAAGTTGTATGAAGAGACACTGTATGCAGAAGGAAGGGAAG
>JAUNGR010000128.1 GCA_030524485.1 bacterium
TGAAATAAGCAAAGCTCTCATGCATCCTGATGATAAGTTCGTTTCTAATTTTGTTAAAACATTGCTAGAAGAAAACGATTTCGAGTTGGACTTTACGGTTGTGGAACCATTAAAAGAGTGGAGGGATAGGCAAGTATATCGCGATCAAAATCAAATATAATTTTAGATATGCCTACGGCAGGCTAACCCGTATGGAGCACGCAGGAAAATAGTCAGGTTGGTAGCAGTAGTTAGGGACATATAGCAGGACACAACATCCGCTCTGTCCTGTTGTATGTCCCCTTATTCACTGATATTAGCGTCCTTTTTTGCGTAAAAGTATCACAGAAGAACGCCTAGTTCAAGTTGCTCTCTCTTGTTGTGCCTCCGCTTCGATAGCTCACAGGCAACAAAGTGAGGCTTGGAAGCAGTTGCTTATCCTTTCTTAGAATCATATCCACGCAGGTTCGGGCAAGGTCAGGTATGGGCTGGCAGATGCTGGAAACAAAAAGGTCCTGATCCTCCATCCCAAACTTGTGAATTCCATCAAAGCCAATGATCTGTACATCCTTTGGAACTTGGTAGCCCAAGTCTCGAAGGATATTTTTTGCTTGATAGGCATTCAAATCGGTGTTGACGAAAAGACCGTCAAAGCTAAGACTTCCGTCCTCCTGTCTCTGAGAGAGAAAGAAGTCCGTTACACTTTTTGAGAAGTCCTTTCCGCTCTTTTCTAAAAGAGCCAAAGGACTAAGTCCATGCACCTTGCAGGCATGAAAGTAGCCTTCCCTTCTCTTATCCGCCTCACCAGGGTAGGGGGAATCAAAAGTGATGAAGGCAGGACGTTTGCAGCCAAACTCCAAGAGTTTTTCCACTGCTAACACACCTCCAGCAAAATTGTCACAGGCCACTCTGGGCGTGAAATCGTTGCTGTAAATGCGGTCGAAGGAGATGAGTGGAAGAGAGCGGGGCACATAGGAGCCGATGTCGTTGTAGGTGAGAGCAATCACACCGTCAGACTGATTCTGATTTGCCATATTTAGGTAACGAATTTCCTTTTCTAAGATGCCTTCTGAGCAGCAAAGCACCATGAAGTGTCCCTGTTCGTACAGACAACTTTCTACATAATGAGCCAGAGCAGCATAAAAAGGATTCATGGTATCTGGTACAATCAAGGTTACGGTATTGCTACGCTGTACCTTAAGTCCCCGTGCATACGTATTGACTTCATAGTGCAGGCTTTCAATGGCAGCATCTACTTTTTTCTTATATTCTTCCCCCACAGGAATTCCGTTAATCACCTTGGAGACTGTGCCGAGAGCGACACCAGCCTCCCTTGCAACGTCCTTCATCGTGGGTGCGTTCTGATTTTTATTTCTCATAGAGATTTTCCCTTCTTTATTGTTTTAACTACAACATCATAATATCTTCATTATAAAAGAAAGTATGAAACGTTACAATTGTAAAGTATGCACAAAAACCAAGTCTATATTTTGCTTTTTTTCACAAATTTAGGAATAACAGCCAAAAAATTGAGTTTTTTTGATTGACACTATGGAAAAAATGGAGTATGATATGGACAAATAAATGAAACGTTTTATACAAAACTTTACCAAAAACCTTCTAAGCGTTGCACTTACTGACAAAGGACGGACCGAAAGAGCAGTGCTAATTTTTTTGAAGGAACGTGAAACGTTACACGCAAGGTTCCAACAGGGGATGGGAACCAGAATGGAGGATATCGTGAAAAAAGAATTGCAGACAAAAGGTTCTGTGAGCGGGAAACTTCGGTACATACGGACAAATTGGCAGCTCTATGTCATTTTTCTTCTTCCAGCGCTCTTGCTCACCATCGTATTTAAGTACGTTCCGATGGCTGGTGTGCTTTTGGCCTTCAAGGACTACAGTGCCATGCAGGGTATTTTAGGAAGTCCGTGGGTGGGACTTAAGTACTTCAAACGTTTCTTGGCTTCGCCCGATTTTATGAGCTATTTGATGAATACGTTAAAGTTAAGTCTGTATGGCTTGCTTTGGGGCTTTCCAGTTCCGATTCTTCTAGCTCTCCTCTTAAATCGGATTCGCCACACTGGTCTGAAAAAGAAGGTGCAGCTTTTGATTTATGCCCCAAACTTTATCTCAGTGATTGTCCTTTGTGGTATGGTACGAATCTTCCTCTCTCCAGTTGGTCCTCTCAATCAGCTGCTGGGACTTGATTATAATTACATGACTATGCCTCAGGCCTTCCGTACCATCTACATTGCCAGTGGCATCTGGCAGGGAGCAGGCTGGGCTTCCATCCTGTATACGGCTGCTTTGGCAAACTCAAGTCAAGAGTTAACAGAAGCCGCAATCATTGACGGAGCCAATGTTTTTCAGCAAATCAAAAATGTGGATTTGCCAGCCATCAAAAACATCATTGTGATTCAGTTTATTTTACAGGCAGGAAATCTGATGAGCATTGGTTTTGAGAAAGCTTACGCTTTGCAGACGGACTTAAACATTCCAGCTTCTGAGATTCTTCCAACTTATGTGTACAAAATGGGTCTTTTAAATGGTGATTATGGCTTTTCCACCGCTGTTGGACTCTTTAACTCCGTTATCAATGTCATCTTACTAATTTTTGTCAACAAGGTCGTAGAGAAGTTAAACGACGGTCAGGGATTATAGGAGGTTAGCATGAAAAGAAGTAAATTTGCACGGTTGTCCTTTGCGGATAAAAGTATTTTTGTGATGGGGTATTTGTTATTGGCAGCCTTTGTGCTTTTGATTATCGTACCTCTCTGCTACGTGATTGTCGCTTCCTTCATGGATCCTACCACTCTAAGCAATCAGGGACTGAGCTTTGATTTTAGCAAGTGGACGCTGATGGGATATCAGAGAGTGCTCTCCAATCAGATGATTTGGCGAGGTTTCGGAAATGCCATTTTGTACTCTGTGGTATTTACCTTTCTCTCTGTCTTTGTCACAGCACTGGCTGCCTATCCTCTTTCCAAAAAAGATCTGGTAGGTAAACGCTTTTTTAACGCCCTGTTTCTTGTCACCATGTTTTTTAACGGCGGTTTGATTCCAACGTATCTTGTGATTAGCAATTTGGAAATGTTAGATACCATCTGGGCAATTGTGCTTCCCAATGCTTTTAATGTGTGGAACATGATACTGGCACGCACCTATTACCAATCCATTCCCGAAGAACTGAGAGAGGCTTCTGCGGTGGACGGTGCTTCCGATGTGCTGCACTTCTTTAAAATCCTGCTGCCAGTGTGCAAGCCCATCATCGCCGTGCTTGCCCTGTATCAGTTCGTGGCACTCTGGAACAGCTACTTTGATGCCATGATTTACTTAAACGATGCCAACAAGCAGCCTCTGCAGTTGGTGCTGCGTTCCATCCTGATCCAGAACACACCGGAGGCTGGTATGATAGCGGACATACAGAGCCGTGCGGAGATGGCAAAGTTAGCAGAGCTTTTGAAATATTCTACGATTGTAGTCAGCAGCCTGCCCTTACTTGTGATGTATCCATTTTTCCAAAAGTATTTTGACCAAGGCCTCATGGTGGGTTCTGTCAAAGGCTAAATATACAAACAGTAAGCACTTGTAAAAAACTTTTTAAAAAAAGAGGAGGATTTTTATGAAAAGAAATGTATGGTATCGACTAACAGCAGCTGCCTTAACAGCTGGTATGGCACTTTCCTTAAGTGCCTGCGGCTCTAGTTCCACCCAGAAGGCAGACACTTCAGGTTTGGATGAGAACGGACAGGTAAAAGAGATTAGTTTTCCCTTAGCTGAGACAGGGGAGCTTTCCTTCATCACCAGTGCACCGGCAAACTCCACCCAAAATCCCAATGAGAGGTTGATTTTTCAGCGGCTGGAGGAAGCGACCAACGTACACATCGACTGGACCTGCTTTGTGGAAGACCAGTTCAGCGACAAGAAAAACCTTGCCTTATCACAGGCAAAGAGCCTTCCAGACGGTCTCTTCAACGCAGATATGAGTACTTATGATTTGCTGCGTTATGCCAAGCAAGGAGTTATCATTCCAGTGGAAGATTTGATTGACAACTACATGCCAAACTTAAAGGCCATCTTTGACAAGTATCCAGAATACCGCACCATGTGTACCGCTCCAGACGGTCACATTTATGGCTTCCCTTGGATTGAGCAGTTAGGAGAGGGAAAAGAAGCGATTCAATCAGTTGGAGGAATGCCTTTCATCAACAAAAAATGGCTGGATGAGTTGAATCTTGAGGTTCCGACCACCACAGAAGAACTGACAGAGGTACTGCGTACCTTCAAGGAAAAAGACCCTGCTGGAAACGGACAGACCATCCCGATGTCCTTTATCGTCAATGGAGGAAACGAGGACTTAGGCGTTTTGATGGGAGCCTTCGGAGATGGCTACGGTGACGTTCCTGACCACATTGCTGTGACAAACGATAAGAAGGTGGTTTGGACTGCCACACAGGACGGTTACAAGGAAGCCCTAGAGTGGCTGCATGAACTTTACGAAGAGGGACTCATGGATCCCGAAGCCTTCACACAAGACTGGAGCAACTTTGTGGCAAAGGGTAAAGCTGACCGCTACGGACTTTTCTTCACTTGGGATGCCGCTAACATCGGCTCTAAACTGGAGGATTACATCCCGCTACCTGCTCTGGCAGGACCAGAAGGAACCAAGAGCATTCCTCGTCAAAGCGGTTCTGCAACCAGTGGATTTAACCGTGGCCGCTGCGTGCTTACTGCAAACTGTAGAGACACCGCACTTGCCGCTGCTTGGTTGGATCAGATGTACGCTCCTTTGCAGTCCCCGCAGAACAACTGGGGTACTTACGGAGAGGAAGGCAAATTTAACATCTTTGAACTTTCTGAGAACGCAGAAGGGGAGCCAATGTTAAAACATATGGATTTGGGAACCGAGTCTCCAGTGGAGGTGCGTCAGAACCAGTCTGTCAATGGTCCTCTGGCTGTTTTGAACGAGTACTACGATGTGTATGTAACCTGTCCAGACGATGCCCAGTACCGTTTGGATTGGATTAAGGATATCTATGTGCAGGATATGACCGAGGAATATGTTTACCCAGATGTCTTTACCAGTCAGGAAGACACCGATGCCATGAACCAGTATGAGACCGATTTGGACCAGTACACCGAGCAGATGAAGGCAGACTGGATTATGAACGGCGGCGTAGAAGAAGGCTGGGAAGCTTATCAGCAGAAACTTGAGGATTATGGTCTTTCCAAGTATCTGGAAATCAAGCAGAAGTATCTGGATGCTTACTACGCAGACTAAGCGATGCAACAAACGAAATGAAATGCTAAAAACGTGCAACGTTAGAAACGAAACGATTAAAAAATGAAATATTAAAAGAGGTGTGAGATGGAATTTACTTCAAAAGCATTACAAAAGGCAAGAACCTATGAGACGGAAAAACAAAAGGAGATCCCATTGGCAGAAAGGCCAGATTTCCATGTGACACCTCCGGTGGGCTGGATAAATGACCCAAACGGCTTCTCATGCTATCAGGGAGAGTACCACCTATTCTGCCAGTACCACCCCTATGACACACACTGGGGACCGATGCACTGGATGCACAAAAAAAGCCAAGACCTAATCACATGGGAGACGCTTCCCGCTGCCCTAGCTCCAGATGAGCCTTATGATGCACAAGGCTGTTTTTCCGGCACTGCCATAGAAGATGAGGGGCAGCATGTGCTTTTATACACTGGTGTGCAGGAGTGCGTGCAAGCAGATGGAAGCCTCAAGACCTTTCAGACTCAAAACATCGCCATTGGGGATGGACTCAATTACCAAAAACTGCCTCAAAACCCTGTGATTCGTGCCGACCTGCTGCCAGAGGGAAGCTCCGTGAGCGACTTTAGAGATCCTAAGATTTGGAAGGAACAGGGACGCTACTATGCAGCGGTGGGAAACCTCGCCGCAGATGGCAGCGGACAGATTGCTTTATTTTCAGCCGAGCGGTTGGATGCTTGGAAGTTTGAGACCATCCTAGATAGCTGCAAACACCGTTACGGCCGCATGTGGGAGTGCCCGGACTTCTTCCCCTTAGATGGAAAACAGGTACTTTTGGTATCTCCGCAATTTATGAAGGCTGAGGGCTTGGAGTTCCACAGCGGAAACAATGCCATTTATCTGATTGGAGACTACAGACCAGAAAACTTCCAATTTTCCCGCAAAGAAGCCTACTCCGTGGATTATGGTCTGGATTTTTACGCCCCACAGACAGTAGAAGCCTTTGACGGCCGCCGCATTTTAATCGGCTGGCTGCAAAGCTGGGACAACTATCTGACACCACCTTCCCAAGCATGGTCTGGGATCATGAGTATCCCCAGAGAACTCTCCATTCGGGACGGTCGCCTCATCCAAACCCCAGTGCGAGAGCTTTCCGCTTATCACGGAAAATCCGTACAAAAGCAGAACATTTTGCTGCAAGGCGGAAGTTACCTTCCTTGCCGTGATGCCACCTCCTACCAAGAAGAATCGGGAGAGATGAGCCAGATTTTAGGCATTCAGGG
>JAUNGR010000129.1:0-554 GCA_030524485.1 bacterium
CTCTGGATCTGGATTCTCCGGTATCTCTGGATCTGGATTCTCTGGCTCTTCCACCTTCTTTGCTACCAGATATACTGGAAACTCATTTGAATAATTCAGCATACTGGTCTTTGTCATATCCAGTAATTCTGGATTAGCACTCACTTTTCCGTCTAAAATTCCAACAAACTCATAACCTGTCTCAAGCGTTAAATACTCCTGTGCCTTCTCATATAAGTTTGTTCGCGAAATTTGATGCAAATAGCCATCTTCCGGATGATCTACTCCATAATTCACACACTGGAATTCTCCTCTTATCTCCTCACTTATTCTATAGCCACTCTCTGACTTCTCATCCAGATACAGTACATAAAGTTTCAAAGAGAACAAATCCATCTGCCCATACACAGGATACAAATCCACTACCGGCTTCTCACGGGTCAGTACTACCTTTGCTCCCAGTTCATACTCGGCTGTCTCTGCCCCTTCTGTCTCAGACCAACCCACAAGTTTATAGCCCTCTTCCAATTTTGCCTTATAATCTTCAATCTGGAAAGGCAACTTAGGCAGTGTCA
>JAUNGR010000129.1:654-6449 GCA_030524485.1 bacterium
CCGTATAGCTCTCTGCATCTGTGGTCTTCGTTGTCTCCTCTACTTTATCGCTTCCGTAAATATGGCGTTTCACAGAATAAGTAACTTCTTCCGGTTCTGGCTCTTCCACCTTCTTTGCTACCAGATAGATTGTATTTCCTTTTGAGAAGTGAATCGTTTCTGTACTTGTCACATCCACCATTTCAGGATTGGCACTTGCAGCTTTTGTCGTCATTCCAACCAACTCATAGCCTTCCTCAACGCTTACATACTGCTGTGCCTGCTGATACAGATTCACATACCGAATCTGGTGCATATAACCATCTTCCGGATGATTTACAGCATAATTGATACACTGGAAGTTTCCAACCACTCCTTCTCCCGTCTTGTATCCACCTTCCACACTATCATCCAAATACAAGACATTGACTGTTATCTCAAACAAATCCATCTGCCCATACACAGGATACAAATCCACTACCGGCTTCTCACGAGTCAGCACCACCTTTGCTCCCAGTCCATACTCGGCTGTCTCTGCCCCTTCTGTCTCAGACCAGCCCACAAGTTTATAGCCTTCTTCCAATTTTGCCTTATAATCTTCAATCTGGAAAGGCAACTTAGGCAGTGTCACCGTATAGCTCTCTGCATCTGTGGTCTTCGTTGTCTCCTCTACTTTATCGCTTCCATAAATATGGCGTTTCACAGAGTAAGTAACTTCTTTCGACTCTGGCTCTTCCACCTTTTGTACCACCAAATAGAACGTTCCCTCTGAAAAACTGATGGTTGTTGTGCCTTCTAAATCCATTAATTTTGGTGTTGCACTCACATTATCTTTTATCATTCCAAGTACTTCGTAACCATCCTCTATTTCCAGAACGCTCTGCAACTTTTCATATATATCATTTGTATTTACTTTATGCATTCCGCTCACTGGATGTGTCAGATTATAGTTAAGACACTGGAAAGATTCTGTTGTAAGCTCACTTACCTTATATCCGTCTGGTAGGCTTTCATCCAAATATAGCACTCCAATTTGTGTTTCCACCAGATCCATCTGCTCATAAACTGGATATAGATCAATATTAGGAGATTCGTTCGTCAAATCAATGGTATCTCCTGGTTTATACTCTGTCTCTGTTGCATTCTCTTCCGTTGCCCATCCGACAACACGATACCCCTCCTCCAGTCTATTATTTTGCTCCGCCCATTGAGCAGCTCGAGTATATACAGCAAATGCATACTCATTTTTTGTTGATTTTCTGCTTTCCGTTTTTGATTCATCCGTTCCCCAATGATAGGTAATCGTGTAGGTGTAACTCTCCGCCTTCAATAAAGCTTGGTTTTTTAACTTTTGTTGCATAGTTTCTTTTCGTTCTGTCGTAGCATCGCTCGCAGAAGCCTTATTTACTTCCTGCACCGCACCATCTTCATCAGAACCCTCAACACTACTCTCATTTCTCTTCACATTTTGATCTCCCGATACAGCAAATGCACTAACATTTGCAGGCATCGTCATGCTTGCTGAGAGAGCCATAGCTAAAACAACTTTAAGTTTCTTCCTCACCTGTCTACCTCTCTTTCTTTTCATGCCATTACTTAGTTGTCCTCCAGTTAGTTACATCTAACCACTAACTAATTTGGATTGTACCGCTTATAGCATTCAAAGTCTATATTGTATTTGAAGAAGTTTTTCATTAATTTCCTATTTTTTCCTTTTTTCTTTTTATGAGATTTTTTATCAAGAATTTCTCGAAACTATTCACTCTAATTTGCCAATAATACAGTCCTAACTCAGAAAATACACAAAGAAAAAACGGCCAGCGGGGTAAGCTGACCGTTTTTAGGAGAAGGTATTTCGTTTCTTATGGGGTGTAGCAAAAACTATATAATGTATTGGGGGGGGTTACGTCTATTATAATAGCATGGAGCTACCAAAAAGTCTGCACAAAGATGATTTTTTTTCCCACTTTTTTTTGTGCATATTCCAGAGCCTCCTCCAACTTCCTTTTTTTCATGCCGTTATTTTGCACAAGCTTCCTAGTCAAACAAAGCTTCAAACTCTTTTTGGTTGATTTTCTCCTTCTCCAACAGAAGTTCACAACATCTCTGCAACTGTGTTTCATGCTGTTGAATAATGGCTTTTGCCTTCTCATGGCACTCATCGATGATACGCTTCACTTCGCTGTCAATCACTGCTGCCACTTGCTCGCCGTAAGCCTTGGTGTGAGCCAAATCTCGACCGATAAACACCTCATCTTCATCGCTGCCATAATTAATCATGCCCACCTTCTCGGACATACCATATTGCATGACCATAGAACGTGCAATGGAAGTTGCCTGCTTAATATCCTGAGAAGCTCCAGTCGTGATATCGTCGCAAACCAGTTCCTCCGCAATTCTTCCACCCAAAGCCACCATAATCTCCTGCAGCATCTTCCCCTTTGTCATATGCATATCATCCTTCTCCGGCAAAGGCATGGTGTAACCGGCTGCTCCCATTCCAGTCGGAATGATGGATACCGTATGCACCGGTCCCACGTCCGGAAGCACATGAAAGAGAATTGCATGACCCGCTTCGTGATACGCTGTGATTTTCTTATCTTTCTCAGAAATCACCTTGCTGTGTTTCTCCGCACCGATGCCCACCTTGATGAAAGCCTTCTCGATGTCCTTTTGAGAGATAAAGGGTCTTCCCTCTTTTGCCGTTAAAATTGCCGCCTCGTTCATCAGATTTTCCAAATCCGCTCCCGTGAAACCGGAAGTCGTCTGTGCCACCCGATGCAAATCTACATCGTCTGCAAGCGGTTTTGCCTTCGTATGAACCTTCAGAATTTCCTCTCTTCCCTTCACATCCGGTCTTCCCACCGCTACTTTTCTGTCAAAACGTCCCGGACGCAAAATCGCAGGATCCAAAATATCCACACGGTTGGTCGCTGCCATCACAATGATGCCCTCATTGACCCCAAAACCATCCATCTCCACGAGAAGCTGGTTTAAGGTCTGTTCCCTCTCGTCATGGCCGCCGCCCATACCAGTTCCTCTCCGCCTCGCCACCGCATCAATCTCATCAATAAAGACAATGCAGGGGGCGTTTTTCTTCGCATCCTCAAACAAATCTCGAACACGGGAGGCACCGACACCGACAAACATTTCCACAAAGTCCGAACCCGAAATACTAAAGAAAGGAACGCCCGCCTCACCAGCTACCGCTTTTGCCAGCAAGGTTTTTCCGGTTCCTGGAGGTCCTACCAGAATCACACCTTTCGGAATTCTGGCACCAACCTTCGTATACTTCGCTGGATTTTTCAAAAAATCTACAATCTCTTGTAGCTCTTCCTTCTCTTCATCCAGACCCGCAACCGATTTAAAATTCACCTTTCCGTTCTCTCGACTCATCTTGGCACGGCTCTTGCCAAAATTCATCATTCTTGCATTCGCACTGTTGCCGCCTCCTGCTGCCCTCGCATTCATCATCATAAACAGCACAATCAACATGACAGCTGACACCCCGACGGGAATCAAAAAGGTCAAAAAATAATTGTCCTGTGGCACATCTGAGGTGGTAAAATCCATTCCTCTCTCCTTCAGCTCATTTTGTGCTGCCACCACATCCGGCACGTTCACAACGCCAGAACTGCCATCCGTAAGCTCCACTCGAATCTGCCCTGTCGGTGCCTGCTTGTTCTGGTACACACGAATCTCACTGATCTGCCCCGATTCCAGAACCTGCTCATACTCCGCATTGGACATAGTATCCCATACATTGTTCGTCCAAAGCGAAGTTGCCACCATAATCAGGATGGCAAATACAATCAGATAAAAAAATCCATTATAAGGTTGTCGTCTCAAAGAAAAAATCCTCCTTACTGCACACTACAGTTCCACTACGCCAATATATGGGAGATTGCGGTACTTCTGTGCATAATCCAGACCATATCCCACCACAAATTCATCCGGAATGGTAAAACAGGTATATTTCACTTGAACCTGCTTCTTCACTCGTCTCTCCGGCTTATCCAAAAGCGTACACAAGGTTATGCTTGCCGGTTTTCTAAGTTTTAACACTTCAATCAAGTAAGCCAAGGTGCGTCCAGAGTCAATAATATCCTCCACAATCAACACATCTTTGCCTTCCACCGTCTCATCCAAGTCCTTGCGTATCAACACTCTTCCGCTTGACTCTGTCTGATCTGCATAGCTGCTCACCGACATAAAGTCTAAACTAACCGGCACCGTCAAACGCTTTGCCAGCTCACAGGTGAAAAACACACCGCCCTTTAGAATGCAAATCAAGTGCAGTTTTTTTCCTTCGTAATCCTTACTAATCTGCTCCGCAACCTCACTGATTCTCGCATTCACTTCCTCTTCCGTCAACAATACCCGAATCTTATCTTCCATCCTCTGTTCCTCCATACCTTTGTATTTGTAAAATCATTCTGGTATCCTCTGTTACCTTATACATCTCGCTGATACGATAACCAACAATCCACAAAATATGACTGCCCTCTGCCACCAAATCAATGTCGGACCTGAACTCTCTTGGAATCTTTTCATGTATCATATATTCCTTGATTGTCTTTCGGCCACCGCCACAAATGGTGATAAAATCTCCAGATTTTCTGTGTCTTATTGATACCGTATTTTTTATTTTATCATAATCAAACCATTTCGTATACCGATTTTGTGGAATTTCCCTGTCTTTTTCATAGGGGAACAGAGAAAATTCATATTTTTTCTGCACATTTCTCTTTTTCTCCCCCTTCTCTTTTGCCCAATCTGTCCTTTCCAGACGCACACCTTCATAGACTCTTTTTGCCAAAATTCCATCTGGCAGACTACACTGCCGCCCTACCTGCCTCTCAAAAAGTTCCAAAACCATTTTCCGATGTACCATGCCCCAATCTTTTCCGCCTCCGCCAAGCTTTTCAAAAGCACATTTCAGCAAATACGGACGCAGTGCCGCATGTTGTAAAAACAGGGCTTCTTTTTGTAGCAGCAGCCCCCCTACCTCTTCCAAAACCACACTCGGATATCTCTCACAGGCCTGCCCCCAAAGAAAATCATCTGCCTCTGCTATCCTCTGTTTTGCCTCACAGATATGTTTTACTGCCTCTGCATTCACATTTTTTGTGAGCCACGGCAAAAGTTCATTGCGAATCCGATTTCTCATATAGGTGTTATCCGCATTGGTCTCATCCTCACACCATCCTTGCTTCTCCTGTCGCAAAAATTCTCTTATCTCTTCCCGACTCACTCCCAAAAGCGGCCTGATAATTCTCCCTCTCACAGGCAAAATTCCAGAAAGCCCCCTAAGTCCACTTCCCCGAAACAAATGATGCAGCACAGTCTCCGCATCGTCATCCTGATGATGTGCCACTGCAATCCGACATCCCCCATCTTGCTCCTCTTTTTTTTCTCTCTCTGCCTCCATCTCCCCATCCCAAGCCCTTGCCTCGGCCTCCAAGGCTTCATACCGCAGCAGTCTTGCAGCCTCCTCCACAGAAAGATGCTGCTCTTGTGCCACTGCCGCTGCATCCACATATAGCACCTTGCAAGGAATCGCAAACTCCTCACACAACTTTTGGCAAAATACCGCATCCCTGTCTGCTGTCTCCTGCCGTAGCCCATGATGCACATGTAAAGCCCGCAAAGCTGCAATCTCCCCTCTCTCCTTCCACTCTTTTAACAACAAAAAAAGGCATACGGAATCCGCTCCGCCGGACAAAGCCACAAGTACCCGACTGTCCGACGCAAGCATTCCCTTCTGCCTTATCTCTCTCCACACTTTTTCTCTCATGTACTGTTCTTATCTGCTT
>JAUNGR010000005.1 GCA_030524485.1 bacterium
ACAAGCATAAGCAAAAGCATAAGCAAAAGCCGCAGCATAGCATTCATGGTTGCACGTTTTCTCGCCGGTTCCTCCGCTTTCAAATCCAACGTGCGTTCCGAAGTCATTGCCATATGCACAAACAGCAAAATAGCTGCCAGACCTCCCGCTATGAGTCCCCAAAAAACATCCGACTTCATTCGCAGAACGGCCGCCAAAATCAGCAACAGGACATCATACAAAACAATGCCAAGCGAAACTTCTCCCACCAGCCTCTTAATTTCCGCTCTCATCCTTCTCGTCCTCCTTCTTTTCTTCCTGCTGGTTCGTCTCGATGGTTCTCTTTGCCAACAGATAGGTATTGCGTGCTCCGGCAAGGAAGCCCACAATCAAAAACCAGAAGGTTGTCCTAAGACCGGTCTTTCCGTCAATGAGAGAACCCAGCAAAATACAGAGAAATACAGGGGTCATCATACTTAAGCCCAACTGTGTCACCAAGGCGAAATTCCGTACTATACTTTTTCTGTATTTCATATCCTGCACCTACTTTCTGTATATCCGGTATCTGTACATATAAATCATATTATACCCAAAAAAAGAAAACTTGTCTATCTATCCTTCCAAAATAATTTTTTTCAATACCACTTTTTTTCGCACATTTTTGCCAATATCTCAAAAGTGTTTTTATGCATTTTTTCAAAAAAAGGTCGATTGGAGTTTTTCTCTCCCATCGACCTTTGTACACATCTGCTAATCTGTTAAATTGTCTCAATTTTTGTCAATTCTCGAAATGCATGAATTTTTCCTGCACATTCCGAATCTTTTACCTCTCCAAATCCATAGGCCGCAAACACGAAGGGCACCCCTGCCTTCTTGGAGGCCTCACAGTCTCCCTTGGTATCCCCCACATAGACCGGCTGCTTTAGAGCATTTCTTTCCATCACCAGAGCGATGTTTTCCGCCTTCGCAAAGCCGCTTCTTCCCGGATTTTCATAATCCTTAAAATATTTTTGTAAGCCATGAGCCTCAAAAAAGGCCTCAATGTAGCCGTCCTGACAGTTGCTCACGATGAACAGAGGCATTCTCTGCGAGAGTTCTTTTAAGGTCTCCTCCACGCCATCAAAGAGCCTTCCCCCTGTTTTTGCCACATACTCGTTCTCATAGCTGCAGCATTCCCTCAACACAGACAGCATCTCTTCCTCCGGAAGCTGCGGAAAAAGCTTTCTTCCGATGTCCTCCATCACCATTCCCATACAATCATGGATGTCCTGCTCACAAATGCGTGCTTCCTTCCCCAAGCGTCTCTCTATCACCTGATTCCAAGACTCTGTGACAGGGGCAATCGAATCCCAAAGTGTACCATCCAAATCAAAAATCATGCTATCTGCCTTCATGCCTTTCCCTCTCCTTTGCCTATGCCTCTCTTATTTTTCAATTTCGGGCAACAAAAAAAGCAGGTGATGGGAATCGAACCCACGTATCTAGCTTGGAAGGCTAGTGTTCTACCATTGAACTACACCTGCAAATAAAAAATATAATATGTTGTCTGTTCTCACAGACAAGTGCCCAAAGTCGGAATCGAACCAACGACACGAGGATTTTCAGTCCTCTGCTCTACCAACTGAGCTATCTGGGCGTTCCTGACTTTTGCATTCTACTACATTTTTTAGGGTTTGTCAATTTTTTTTTTCAATTTTTTCATCTATTTGTCTCAATTCTCTCTTGTCATACGTTCTGGGATTCTCTATAATGAAGGCAAAGTTTTTCGCACTTTTCAACTTCAATTGTGAGGAGGTTCGCAATGCTTGTTTTTGATGAATATAACAAAGCCAAACGAATGGCCGAGCGTGAATATCGCTTTGCCGTCGTTTCCGGTAAATATCCCTATCTTCCTGCCTTGGATGAGATTCTCCCCTTCGTGGAAATCGCTGCGGAGACCAATCTCGGTCTTGTCGAGGTTCCCCTCAATCTGGTGGTCGGAACCAAAACCGCAGGCCGCCAGTCCGCTATGGCCAGCAATTTTATGCCCCTGTTGGACGACAAATCCGAGTTTGCAGGCAAGTGGATGTCCCTCTTAAATGCACAGGAAAAAGAAGGCATCCGTGACCCGATTCTGGCCTTTGAATACATGAATAAATTTTATGTTCAAGAGGGAAACAAGAGAGTCAGTGTTCTGAAATATATGAAGGCAGCGAGCATTCCTGCCTATGTGACACGGATTGTTCCAAAGAGAAGCAACACTCTGGACAATAAGATTTATTATGAATTTATGGACTTTTATCGGGTCTCCCAGATGAATGACATCTGGTTTTCCCGTGAGGGCAGCTTCCCCGAGCTACTTCAACTGCTGCACGTTGACAGCGAGACCCCTTGGAGCGAGGATTTCCGCCTCAATGTGCGTTCCCTGTATCTTCGCTTCTCCAAACAATTTAAAAACAAGGGCGGCGATAAACTCTCCATCACCAGCGGAGACGCTTTCTTGGTCTACCTAAAGATTTTTGGACTGGACCATATTTCTGGGCTGTCCGACCGCCAGCTTGGGGAGGAGATATCCAAAGTCTGGGACGAATTCCTTCTGGTCTCTCAGGGCAATGCCATCGCTCTGGTGGAGCAGCCGGAGGAGATGCAGCCTTCCTCTCTCTGGAACCGCATTCTTCCCCCCGCTTCCGCCCAGAAGAAGTATAAAATTGCCTTCATCCACGAAAAGACGGCAGAGACTTCCAGCTGGACTTACGGCCATGAGTTGGGACGCTTGCATCTGGAGGAAGTCTTTGGGGACAGAGTCACCACCATGCACTTCGATGAGATTGACTCCGATGAAAAGGCAGAGGCAGCCATAGACCTCGCCCTGTCTGCTGGCTGCAACCTCATCTTTACCACCACCCCAAAGATGATTACAGCAAGCCTTCATGCGGCTGTCAACCATCCGGATGTTAAGATTTTAAATTGTTCGGTCAACACCTCCTACAAATCCATCCGCACCTACTACGGTAGAATGTACGAGGCCAAGTTCCTGATTGGAGCGGCCGCCGCCTCCATCTCCCAATCCAACAAGATTGGCTATATCGCGGACTACCCCATTTATGGGATGATGGCAAACATCAACGCCTTCGCTTTGGGAGCACAGATGATCAACCCGAACGTAAAGATTTATCTGGAGTGGTCCACAATGAGAAACCACGACACCCACCGCTCCTTAGAGCACAACGGTATCACCTTCATCTCCGGTCAGGACATGATCACGCCGGTCGAGATGTCCAGACAGTTTGGTCTGTATGAGAAAGCAGGCGAGTCCACCATTCATCTGGCAACCCCCATCTGGCACTGGGGCAAGTATTATGAGAGAATTCTGCGCAGCGTGATGGAAGGTTCTTGGGATTCGGCGGAAAGGAGCATGGGAGAGCAGGCTCTCAACTACTGGTGGGGAATGTCCGCAGATGTCATTGACGTGATTTACTCCCATACCATACCAGAGGGAACCAAGCGTCTGATTGAACTTTTAAAACATGCCATCTGCTCCGGAGATTTCCACCCCTTTGGCGGCATCCTGCAGTCTCAGGACGGTTCCATCACCACCAAGGAAACCGACCTTTTAAAACCAGAGCAAATCGTCACCATGAACTGGCTGGCTGCCAACGTCATCGGAAAAATTCCTTCCTTTGATGAGTTGAACGATGAAGCGCAGCAGGTCGTAAGGGTACATGGCATTCAAAAGAAAAATCTGACAACGGAGGATTAGACTATGCGGATTTTAGTGGTTGCTGACGAAGAATCCAAATCCCTCTGGGATTATTACGATCCTTCCAAGCTTTCCGATATTGATTTGATTATTTCCTGCGGTGACTTGTCTCCGCACTATCTTTCCTTTTTGGTCACCATGGGCCGTGCACCCCTCATCTACGTTCACGGCAACCATGATGTCCAATATGACCGAAATCCACCGAGCGGCTGCACCTGCATCGACGACCAGATTTATGAATACAAGGGCATCCGCTTCCTCGGTTTGGGCGGAAGTATGCGCTACAAACCCGGTCCTTACCAATATACCGAACGCCAAATGCGGCGAAGAATTGCCAAACTGCGCTTTTGTCTCCTGCGCAAGAGAGGCTTTGACATCCTTGTCACCCACTCTCCGGCTTATCAACTTCACGATGGGGATGACCTGCCCCACAAGGGCTTTCAGTGCTTCCTCAAGCTGCTGGAAAAATACAAACCCAAGTATTTTCTGCACGGCCACGTGCATCTAAACTATGGCGGACGAGCCGTGAGACAGACCAACTACAGCGATACCATAGTCATAAATGCCTTTCAATCCTATATTTTTGAGGTGGACGAGACGGAATTGGCTTCCCACCACTCCAAATTGCTTTGGCTGCCCAAGTTAAAAACGGCAAAGGCTCGATAAAAGCTAGGCATTAGGCATTGAGAACCCAATGATAGAGTGCATAGGCAACGCCATCTTCCAGATTGCTCTTGGTCTGACGCATTGCCGCCTGCACGGCCTGCGGCATGGCATTGCCCATCGCTACGCTCAATCCCAAAGGCAGGGACAGCATGGAGACATCGTTGCCGCTGTCACCGATGGCGATGATATCCTTTTGTGCGACTCCCTTCTTTTGGGCATATTCCATCAATGCCTTTCCCTTCTGTGCTTGGCTGGAAGTGATTTCAATGTTTGTGACATCGGAGGAGGCAAGTGCCAAGCCGCCTTCCTCCTCCAAAATTTTTTCCACTCTCTCCAGCACCATTCGATTTTTATGAAGAATAGAAATCTTAAAAATATCCACCTTCTTCTCCAACAATTCCCTGCTGTCAATGTACTGAAAGCGTCTCCACATAGACTCCACATCCAAGTTCACCATGGGAAGCAGAATCTTATCCTCAAAGCCCCTGTAAAACTCTTCCTTCTTCATGGTGGTATAGCTTCTGTCTTCCCCCATCAAATCGGTTGCCAGACCATATTGCTCTGCCAACTCCAAAATCCTTTGAATTCTTCCAAAAGGTAGCGTTTTCTTGGATGTGAGTCTTCCGTCGCTCTGATAGCAGGCCGCCCCATTCATGCAGATAAAATCACAGTTCAGTCCTGCCTCCCGCAGCGGAAGGGCTGCATCTGGAAAACTTCTTCCAGTACAGACCACAACCTGTCCGCCTCTTTCTTGAAATTTGCGAATGGCTCTGCTATTCTCCTTTGAAACCCTTCCTTCTGGCAAGAGCAAGGTGCCATCCATATCCACCGCTAATACTTTCATTTTTCTTCTCACTCTAATTCTTCTGTTTGGCCACAGCTCTGCGACAAATATCCGGATAATTGGTAATGATGGCATCCACGCCCAAGTGCAGCAGCTCCTCCATATCCTCTTTTCGGTTCACGGTCCACACATGTACCTTAAGCCCTTTTCTGTGACTTTTCTCAATCAATTTTGTGTCATTTTTCACATGATACCAAGCCGGATGAATCGCCTGTACCCCCAGATTTTGGGCATAGGTTGGAACCTTAAGCCATCCATCCGCATATAAGATTCCTGTCACTGCCTCCGGATCGATTTTTTGTAGCTTCCGCAAGCTCCCGTGATTGAAAGAAGAATACAGTACCTTATCTTCCACTCCCATCTGTCTGGCAAGCTTACACACCCTCTCCTCCAACTTCGGATAGGGAATCACACTGTTTTTTAGCTCCACATTTATCATCATTTTGCTCTCTTTGACAAAGGCAAAGACTTCCTCCAGCAATGGCAATTTCGCTGTCGGGTATTCTGGATGCAATTGATTAAAATTGATTTCTAAAAGCTCCGAGTAGGTCAAATCCTTCACAAAACCACTTCCCAAGCTCGTTCGGTCTATGGTCTCATCGTGAATCACCACCAACTCTTTGTCCTTTGTCATCTGCACATCTATCTCTATGCCGTCTGCTCCCTGCTCTTTGGCCAGTCGAAAGGCTTCCATCGTATTCTCCGGTGCATAAGCAGAGGCTCCTCGATGTGCCCAAACCTGTGTCTTCATCGTTCCTATCACCTCTTTTTCCTTATGACTAATCATTCAACAGATTATACTCCTCTATGGAAGCATTGATGTTTTTTGCGATTTCATTTACCACATCCTGTGGATTCTTATTTTGGTTCAACATGCTTTCAATCGCTGTCTCCACCACCTGTCTTGCCTCCGGAAATATAGAGAGCAAGGCTCCTGTGGACTCAGGTGTGGAATCATGGAGCTGATTGATGGCTGTCATAAACTGTGGATACTTTGCGATATTATCTTTGAAAATCGGCTCATCATGTGCTGCAACGGTCACTGGGAAATATCCCGTCTGAGCGTTCCAGTAAGCCTGACTCTCCGGAGATACCAAAAACTTTACAAATTCCCAAACAGCCGCCTCTTTGTCAGGATTCTCATTGTTCAAAGCCCAAAGAGAACCTCCTCCTATGGAAACGCCTCCCTCATCCTCATCGCTTACCTTCGGGAAGTACGCCGTTCCCACTTCAAACTTCCCATTCACATCGTTCAAAATCTGTTTCAAAGAAGCGGTGGAACCCAAGGTCATAGCTGCCTTTCCGGAACTGAAATCAGCAAGTCCGGCATCTCCACCCCTACCCACATTTGGGGCATATCCGCCATCATACAGTTCCTTCCATGCCGTTAAGGTTTTTAAAGCTGCTTGGTTGCTGTCAAACTCCACTGCGGTTGCAGCAGCCTTTCTTCCATTTCCATTGTTCACATATTGTAAGCCCTGTTTGCTGGTAAACTGCTCAAAAAACCAGCCATAAATGGCTAGAGAAATCACTTCCCCCGCTCCGCCCTGTTCCTTCAAAGCATCTCCAATTTCTGCAATTTTAGGCAAACTGTCTGGCACTTCGGTGATTCCAGCTTTCTCAAACATATCCTTGTTATAGTACAATATCGGGGTGGAAGAGTTAAAAGGCATGGAATATAAGGTATCCTGCACGGTGTAATAAGCTGCAATGTTCGGCTCCAACTGAGAGACATCCCACTGTTCGGCATCCATCCATTCCTGCATGGGAATCACCCAACCAGAGTCAATCATAAAACGAGTTCCAATGTCATAAATCTGCACCAAATCCGCTCCCATATTTCCAATCTGTGCACTTCTCAGTTTATTGATGGCATCGTCATAAGAGCCTTGGTACTGTGCTTCCACGTGAATGCCCTGACTGTTTTCCGAATTAAAACGATTCACCAGATAATCAATGGCCTCTCCATTGACTCCTCCCATCGAATGCCAGAAGGTAATCGTCTGTCCCTGCGGACTTGTTGTTCCTACGGTTGTTGTTTCTGTGGATTCTGTGCTTGCTGCTCCCCCACACCCCATCAAACTTCCTGTTGTCATTGCGATTGCCATCAAAGCGGCGATTGCTCTCTTTCTCATTGCATTTTTCTCCTTTTTGTTTTTCTTCATAAAAGTAGTGGAAATTCTTTCTTATCCCTTCACAGCTCCGGAAAACATCCCTCGAATCAGCTGTTTTTGTCCAACAATGAAAATCGAGATGGACGGGATAATAATCATCACAACACCGGCTATCATCAATGTGATGGACTGCGAATCCACACTATCCAACATTCCGATTCCGATTTGCACGGTACGCAGCTCATTGGAACCCGTTACCAAGAGCGGCCACATATACATATTCCAAGCATTGATAAAGGTATAAACTGCCATTGCGCCGATTGCCGATTTGGTCAAGGGCAACAAAATTTTAAAGATAAAACGCAGGTTGGAACAACCGTCTATCTTTGCCGATTCATACAGAGAAATCGGAAAGGACATATAAAACTGTCGGAAAAGGAAAATTCCCATTGCACTGGTAAGATAGGGAACAATCAATACATGGTAGGAATCCAGCCATCCCAGTTTGCTCACAGTCAAATAATTCGAAATGATGGTGGCCTCCCCTGGAATCATCATCGTCGCCATCACCAACATAAACAGGAAATTTTTTCCCTTGAAATCCAAGAAAGAGAAGGCAAAGGCTGCCAACGAACAGGAAATAATCTGTCCGATGGTGATACATCCGGCCGTCACAAAGGAATTTAACACAAATCTCAGCAACGGAACCTTCACCAGTGCCTGTGCAAAGTTCTCCAAAGTCGGATTCTTCGGAAGAAGATTCATTTCTGTTGTGAACAGTTCGCTGGAAGGCATGAAAGCGACGCTGATTGCATACAACAAAGGCAACAAAATAAAGACTGCCATAACTACATTCAAAGCCATTAAAATGCCTTTCTCCATGCGGCGTTTTGCCAATGCCCTCGCATTTGCCTCCTGCTGCAGCCGAAGAATTTCTTCTTTGTTTTTTTCCATCAATGAATTCTTAATCACGACACTCTGGTTCATGAATAGCTGACCCCCTTTTTCTCTATCTGAAACATAAGCAATGTCAACAACATAATCATAGCAAAGAGCAAGACCGACTGTGCCGCAGCACTTCCGAAACGGTAATTAAAGAAGGCATCTCGATAAATCGAGTAAACTATCAGGTTGGTGGACTCTCCCGGTCCTCCCTGCGTCAACACCTTCACCTGCCCAAAGGCTTGAAAGGCCTGAATGATGTTGACCACCAAAGTGTAAAACATAATCGGACTTAGCCCCGGAAGCGTCAGGTTCCAGAACTTTTGAAGCCCATTTGCTCCATCTACAGAAGCTCTCTCATAGATACTCTCATCAATGTTGCTTAGTCCAGCACTAAAATACAAGAAATTGATTCCACTGTTCAGCCAAGCCGTCAACAACGCCACACAGACCAGTGCATAGCGGGGGTCGGAAATCCAGTTGATCTCCAGTCCCAACACCTTATTGACAATGCCGATGGATGGATGCAGCATAATTTTAAAAATCATCGCCGCCGAACTGGAAGCAATCGCCATGGGAAGTGCATAGGAAGTACTGAAAAAGCGAATGCCTGGAAAGGTCTTGTTGCAAAGAATGGCAGCAAGCAAACCTAACAGCATACTCCCCGCTACCACAATCAGCACAAAGAGCAAAGTCACCAAGATACTGTTATAAAAAGATTCCGAGGTAAGAAAGTCTCTGTAATTTCCCAAGCCATAAAATAACTTTGCCTCCCCCATCTTATTGGTCTTATATAAACTTAAGTAAATCGTCTTAATAAATGGATAAAACAAAAATACTGCAAACACTGCCATCGCTGGAACAATGTAGGCATAAGGATTTGTCTTTTTCCAAAAATGATACCATCCTGCATTCTTCATTTTCCTTTCACTGCCTCCTTCTTATCCTAGTCATACCAAATAGCTTCCTCGGTCTCCCCGTCAAACAGATGAATCCGGCTCATATCCAGATAGAGCCGCACTGGCTCTCCTGCCTGTATCTTACAGTCCGACGGCATCTTAGCGGAAATCTGTACATCCTCAATATTTCCATGCAGCAAGACTTCTGCCCCCAGAAGCTCTCTTACCTGCACACTTAGGATGATGTAGCTGTCTCCTCTTCCTTTTTCGTCCTGCTCATGCAAGTCTTCCGGTCGAATCCCCAGCACCAGCTTTTTTCCTAGGTAGCCTTTTTCTATCAGTCTTCTTCCCTCATGTACTCCTAATTTTACCTGCTGCCCATAAAAGGCCAGATAAACTCCTCCTTTTCTTTGTTCTACCTCTGCTTCTATAAAATTCATGGCAGGGGAACCTATAAATCCAGCAACAAATTTGTTGATTGGTTTTTGGTATAACTGTGCCGGAGCATCTATCTGCTGAATTTTTCCCTCTTTCATCACAACAATGCGACTGCCCAAGGTCATTGCCTCCACTTGGTCGTGCGTCACATAAATAATGGTTGCGTGCAGACGTTCGTGAATCTTTGCCAGTTCCACTCGCATTTGCGTGCGCAACTTGGCATCCAGATTCGAGAGAGGCTCATCCATCAAATAGGCTTTTGGCTGCCGCACAATCACACTCCCAATCGCCACCCTCTGCTTCTGTCCACCGGACAGAGCTGCCGGTTTTCGCTCTAAAAGATGTTCGATTTCCAGAATCTTTGCCGCTTCCTTCACTCTGCGTTCAATCTCTTTTTTGTCTATTTTTCTCACTTTCAAACTAAATGCCATGTTATCATACACTGTCATATGCGGATACAGTGCATAATTTTGAAACACCATAGACAAGTCTCTGTTTTTGGGTTCCACAAAGTTTGCGAGCTGATTGTCTATCCACAATTCACCGGAGGAAATGTCCTCCAAGCCTGCAATCATACGCAGCGTGGTTGATTTTCCACATCCAGAAGGACCTACAAAAATAATAAATTCTCCCTCTTTCACATCCAAATTGAAATCTTTCACCGCATGAAAGCCATTTGGATAAGATTTGCAGATATTTCTCAATGATAAGCTTGCCATAGCGATACTTCCTTTCTTGCTCTTATCCCTTTCCTTTGACAGACCTTATTCTAGCGAATTTCCCCTTTTGCTTCTACCAAGTTTCAGATAAATATTTGTAAAGTCTCCGTATGAAAAAAGTCAATCTCCCGATTCTATGACAGAAAAAGACTTTTGCTCTTTCTTTCCTATAAGACAAAAACCCCCATGAAACGATGCATCTGCATCCTTCCACGAAGGTTTTTGACTCACTATAAGCCCTTATCTTTTTTCCAATATCGCTCCAATTGATGTTTGCTCAACTCGTCCACAAATCTCTTTTTGTAGAACAAAAATTCCTCAATGTCCATCAAAATATGGTAGAGCATCGCACGGCTCTCAAACTCCTCACGACTCACCGGCAGCGGCTCCTTTTTCATATCCTGAAAGATTGCTTCCAATTTTTGTATCTGCTTGGTCGGCACATTGACCTCTATCACATAATCGGTCAAATAGAGAATGTACTCCGCAATGACCCTTGCCTGCACGGGCATGGTTCGGATTTTTTTCATCTCATAATGCAGATTGTGCAGCACGCCAAGCTGCTGAGAGCGCATCTCAAAATACTCAATGTAATATTGCGGATGGGACTGAAAGGTATTATTCTGATAGTCCCAAGCCATGCTGACAAATTCTCTCAGCTGTTGTTCCAACTCCTTGATATCCGCCCACACGTCTCTCTGCATATTTTTATTGGACAAATAGGCTGCCATCTCCCCCAAAATCATCTGCAGACGCTGCTCGGTAAAGCGCATATTTTGAATAATTTTCTTTTTCTGCCCCTCATTTCCATTAAATAAATTTAAGACAATCGCAATGGAAATGCCAATCACTAAAAGCAGCAACTCATTAATCACAAAATGATGGCTGAAGTCCTTTGCTGTGAGAAAATGTGTGCCAATCACCGCATTAACAGAGATGGTGCTTTTCCATCCCAATAGTTCACAAATCAGCACAATCAAAAAGATATACACTCCGTATGCCACCCATGCACTGTTAAAGTGTAAAAATAGAATCCATCCCAAAGCAACCGTCAGCACAAAGGTTACTATCCTTGCAAGCGACAACTTTAGAGTCTCCCACTTCGTTGTCAGAATGGTCAAAAGTGCAATGCTGCCCGCTGCCGTCGCTCCGTCCAAATGTAGAGCATCTGCCACATAAATTGCCAAACAGCTTCCCACCGCAATCTTCCCTGCCTGCAGCAAAAGTTTTTGATTTAATTTGTGTTTTTTGATTACCCCATTCCTTCCCTCCTCACAAATCTCTCGAAAAACACGTCAAACTTCCAAACTTCCCTATAGCTGCTTATGAATCCACTCTCTCAGCGCTGCTCCTGCCTCTTTTACATAGGTTCCATGAATCGGCAGTCCCTCTCTTATCTCGGCTCCCACCACCAGCTCTTTTAAATCTTTTTCACTGTTTCCCATTCCACTGCCCTCATTGGTGCAGAACGGAAGCAACCTCTTTCCCTCCCACACATGATTTTCCAAAAAAGTCCACACTGGCATGGGCATGGTTCCACACCAGTTTGGATACCCCAAACAGACCACATCATAGGCGGAAATGTCCACGTCCTCCGCCAATTGTGGCCTTGCATTGTCCTTCTTTTCCTGCACCGCCACATTGACGCAGGCACGGTACTCCTGCGGATATTCCTGCTGCCTACGAATCTCAAACACATCGGCTCCTCCCAAAGCCTCCGCTAGCAGCTCAGCCGCCACCGCTGTGTTCCCCTTCTCCAACTGCACCATCTTTCCCTGCGAGTAATTTTCTCCCTTGTGTGAAAAGAACGCTACCAAAATTTTTCTGTCTTCCTTCTCCATTCCGTTTCCTCCTTCTTTCATAAGATTTGCTCCATCTTCCCCTCCACCACAAAGAGCCATGCCCGCTTCCGCAGACATGGCTCAAAAATGCCTTTGGTATTTTTTATTATATACCACTTATGGCATAGAAACCAGTTAACATTTATAAAATTTTTCTCAATTCTTCTATGGTTCTCTCAAATTCTGGAATTACCTGTGGGCAATCGCCTTTTTTCTTAATTTTTTCAAGCAATTCCTCCGCCATTTTTTCCACCGCTGGCAGATTCACCTTCTTTGGCTCCTCAGGAAGCCAACGGAAGAAATTTTCACTCTCTATCTCAGCCACTACGGCCTCTGTGAGATGTAGTCCATTCAAATCCGCTCCGTCAAAGTGGCAGCTCTCCTGCCGAAGGAACGCTCGCATCTCCTCGATTTTCTTTTGATTTGCAGCAAGCTGTTTTCCCCAGTCTCCGTCGCTCTGGCTTCCAAAATTATCGGTTCCGAACAGTATCCTATCATGGTAATCCATAAAAAATGCCCGAGCCTCATCCTGACAAACCGAAAAGTTATAATACATCTCGCTCCCTGGTGTAATGTCAATCTGGACATTCGGATAAGCTTCCATGAAGCGGCGCAAACGCTTTAAGTTGTCTGACAGGAAGTAAAAATGCGGTATCGTCAGATTTAAATGGGGGAATTTTTGCAAAATCTTATCCGTTTCCTCGTAGAAGGAAGCATAACTGGGCACACTCTCATCGTAGAACCAGCCCGCATCGTACATCACCTTCGGAATCTTATCCTTCAGCCAAAATTCCTTGGGGTCTCCCACATGAAACATAAGCGGTGTCTGCTCTTTCTGAAGATAGTCCCACATTTCATCAAAATTTTCATGGTAGTAGGGAAGACTCCATTCTTTTTTATACAGGGGCTTATTTAAAAACTTGATTCCGTCACAGCCCATCTCTAAGAGTTTTTGCACCTCTTCTTTGTAGGGATAGGCTTCTGTTTGATTTTGGGGTTCGGGAAAGACCAAACCACCAAAGACATAAAGATCCTTGGGACTCTTCGCCTTTGCCAAAAGGGAGAGCGGATTTCTCAGATAGCGGCTGCTATAAAAGAAAATGATGTTATGAATGCAGACTGCACGAAGTCCTGCCTTCTCCTTATAATCCAGCAATTCCTCCATATGTTTGTAGCGAGTCAATTCTCCCGTTCTTGTGATGTGATAGTGTGCATCCACCAATTGTCCTGCCATACGTTTGCTTCTCCTCTCTTCTGTCTTAGCTTTTCTATCTGCTATACCCTCTAGCAGCTTCCTGTTTTTTGGTAACTCTTTGTTACTCTGAAAGTCCCGCTGCCAATAAGCAGCACTAAGTTCAGGGATGCCAAGTGCACCCGACAGACTTTCAAAGTGAGCTGGTGCATCCATCAGTCGGGTACATAAAGGTTTACTCCTGCCTGCTCCAACAATTCCTCTTCGGTCGGAAAGCTGCTCAGGCAGCCAACTGCCTGCACGCAGTAGCCTCCCGTCACATTTCCCAGACGAATGCAGTCCTCTGTGCTATATCCGTAATACAAGCCATACATAAATCCAGCGAGAAAGGCATCTCCGGCTCCGGTTGCATCCACGGCTCGAATGCCCTGCATGGGGGCAAAGCATTTTCTGCCCTCCCGATTTTGATAAAAACAGCCATCCTTTCCCAGCTTGATAATCACCTCATCAAAGTACTCTGCCAACCGCTCTGCCGCTGCCTCCACGCTGTCTGTTCCGGTAATCTTTTTGGCTTCTTTCTCATTTGGTGTGTAAAAATCGGCCAGTTGCAGATACTCATGGTATTTCTGCAAGGAGAGGTCCTCCTCCCAGCCCGTATCCATGGTCAGGATGGCTCCCTCCTGCTTTAATTTGGCATAGAGTCTTAGCAGTTCCCGATTGCCCTCCTCGTAGTACATCTTTACGATTTTGGCTCCCTTGGAATAGGCATAGATTTCCTCTATATCCCCGTCCTTTAGACATATCTCCCCCTGATAGGAGAGAAAGGTGCGGTCGGCTCTGGTGATGGCTACCGCCGTCACACAGATGGGAATGCCGCTCCCGTGATACAGATTTTTAAAACGAATTTTTTTGTCCTCCAAGATGTCCTGCATAGATGCCGAAAACATATCCGTCCCTAAAAAGGTGCAAAACTGCACCGGAAGCCCTAGTCTGGCCAAATTCACCATGATGGCTGGGAGACCGCCCCCCAGCTGCACAGCAAAGGCCTTAGAAAACACTTCCTCCCCCTCGTTTGGGATTCCCGTCAGCCCACTATAGAGCAAATCACAGTTAATCGTTCCCACTCCGGTCACAAAACTCATATCATTTCCACCCTTCGATGTAGTCCTTATTAGAAGCAAGATAGGCATCCGTCAATTGTTCTGCCAGAGACCATGAATTAACCAGCGGATGTACAAACAGACACTTGACTGCCGCCCTGCGGCTTTTTGTGCGAATCGCCTCAGAAGCATATCTTTCATACAATTTCACTCGGCGAATCAGCTCCAGCGGTATGCGTCCTGCCTCCTTCACCGGCACCGGTGTACAGCTTCCCCCTTCGATGTGGCAACTTATCTCCACCACATCGCTATCCAAAAGTTCAGGCACCGCTCCTTGATTTGGCACGCAAAGTATCATATCTGTGGCACTTTTCGTCTGCTCGGCCCGAATATACTGCAAAGCCACTCCGGCATAACCGCCATCGTCCTTCTCATACACATCAAAATGGAACTTCTCACTCGTATCCACGCCAGTCTCATTTTTCATATACTGGTCGGAACGCAGCCCATGCCAATGTTCATAAATCTTAAGACAGTCCTCAAAGTCCTTGGCTATGTCTTTTTGAGCCAGTTCCTTTCTCATCTCTTGGTTGACATAGCGAATCCATTCGCCTCTCGTCTGTCCCGCTTTTTGGATATTCTCCACGGCTTTCTCCCGATAGAAAAAGTAGTAGAGATACTCATTTAACAGACAGCCCATCTCCTTTGCCAGTGTTTTATCAAAAAAGCGCATATCCGTCTTCTGATACATTCTATCATCCTCAAGCAGAGTTTGCAGCATCTCTTTTCCCTGAAAGCGAATGCTGTCAAAAAAGGAGAGGTGATTCAGACCATAGCAGTGTGCCGTGATATCGTCCCCCTCGATTTGATAGAGCTTGGCAATGCTCTGTAGCAGGCTGCTCGGTGCATCGCAAATCCCATAGGTAAAATCGTAACCCATATCCCGCAGTGTCTGGGAAACCACCCCCGCCGGATTGGTGAAATTAAACACCTTCGCTCCCGCCGCTGCATAGCGTTTCACAAGCTCACAGTAGCTTTGCAGAGCTGGCACCGAACGCAGGGCAAAGGAAAAACCAGCTGCTCCTGTGGTCTCCTGCCCCAGCACACCATGCTGTAAGGCAATCCTCTCATCGTCCACCCTTTTTTCATCTTCCCCGACACGGATGGTGGTGATAATATAAGAAGCATCCCACACAGCCTCCACAGGGTCGCTCGTCAACTCAAAGCGAAGATCCGGCTGCAAACGCAGAGCCGTTTGCCTCGCCATCTCTCCAAAAATCCTCAATTTTTCTTCGTTGTTATCCATAAATACGATATGATCCAGCTGCAGCTCCTTCGCATACTGCACCAAGCTCCTCGCCAAAAACACAGAGCGGACACCGCCCCCGCCAATCACTGTCAGTTTCATCTTTTCCTCCATTCTTCTCTGCTAACCCTTGATTCCCGTGGAAGCCACACCTTCTATGAATTGTTTTTGTCCCAAGGCAAACACCAGAATACAGGGCAGAGTCACCATCACACTCGCTGCCATCAACAGATTGTTCTTTGTATCGTAAATTCCCTTGATGGCCGCCACCGCCACCGCAAGCACTCTCCTTTTCTCCGTGTCTGTGATAATCAGCGGCCACATCAAGTCGTTCCATGTGGAATTGAAGGCAAAGATGGCCAAGGTCACCATGCCTCCCTTCGCCAAAGGCAACATGATTCTGCTATAAATGCCCCAGTAATTGCAGCCATCTATCCTCGCCGCATCCTCCAGCTCCCTCGGAATGCCCATAAAGAACTGTCTCAGCAAAAACACCCCAAAGATACTGGGAATCAGCGGAAGAATCAATCCGGCATAGGTATCCGAGAGTCGCAGGTGGTAAATCAAAAGATACCTCGCAATGATGGTCATCTGTCCAGGAACCATCATGACCGCCAACAACAGGAGAAAGAGCGTTTTGCGGAAACGAAAGGCAATCCTTGCAAAGGCATAGCCCGCCATGGAACAGACCAAAAGCTGCCCTGCCACCACTCCGACCACCATGATGATAGAGTTTTTATAGTACAGCAGAAAGTTCATCTTCTCCAGCACATAGGCGTAGTTCTCCAGCGTCCAGACTTTGGGAAACCACACGATGGGAAGCTGTACCGTCTCTGCATAATTCTTAAACGAAGTCAAAAGCATCCACAAAAAGGGCAGAATCATCACCAGCACGCCTGCACTCAGAATCAGGAAGGAGAGGATGAGACGCAGATTTTTCTTGATTTTTAGAAGCGTTTTCTTATTCATAGTACACCCACTTCCTCTCTCCCCAAAACTGAAACAACGTCACCAGCAAGATGATGGCAAACAATATCATAGCCTCCGCTGAGGCATAGCCCATGCGGGAATACACAAAGGCCTTCTGGTAGATGCCGTACACCATCGTCCTCGCCGCCTGTTCCATAGGACCAAAAGCATTGTTGATGAAAATATAAATCAGGTCAAAGACTTTCAAGCTGTTCATAAATTCCATGATAATGACAAAGAAGAGGCTTGGGGTCACCAGAGGAATGGTGATTTTTAGGAAACATTGCAGGGAGGAAGCCCCTTCCACCCTCGCGGCCTCGTAGTACATCATGGGCACGTTCTGGAGTCCAGCAAGGAGGATAATCATGTCATAACCAACTCCCTGCCAGATAGCCACCAGAATAATTGCTGCAAAAAAGTATTTGGTATCTGCCATCCAATACGGTCCCTGAATGCTAAACCAACTCAGAATGTCGTTGACAATGCCATACTGGGAATTGAATAGATAGCGCCACACCAGCCCGACTGCCACTGCCATCGTGATGGAGGGCAAAAAGTAAATCACCCGAAACATCCCCTTGAATGGCAATTTTTCATTGAGCAGGTAGGCGAGCACCATGGAGATGGCAACTCCAATCGGTACCTTAAAAAATGTAAATATCAGAGAGTTTTTGATTTCTGTTTGTACGGTCAAATCCCGAAACAGTTCCCTAAAATTGTCCAAGCCAATAAAGACACCACTGCCGCTCAATTTCCAATCCGTCAAGGACATATAAAAGGCAAACAGTATCGGCCCTATCGAAAAAACCAGCATCATAAGGAGCAGTGGCATAATGAATGCATATCCCCAAGCGTTTTCCGATTTCACAGCCAGTCACCTCCCCTTGCTGCTTTCTCTTTGTTTGATTGCAAGTGTGTTATTGTCCTACCATGGCATCGCACTCCGCCACATAGCGAGCGGTAATCTCCTCAATTCCGGCACGGTCTAAGCCCTGCGTCAGATAGATTTCGCTCAGGCAGGAGTACAACTTGGTCTGAAACTCACTGTTGTATTCTTTGGAGTAGAGAATCGGAATCAATTCACTGCTCTCCAGCGTAGTCTTTATGGCTGTCGCATCAATACCCAGATTTTGTTCATAGGTCTCAAAGCAGTCCAGATAAGCCGTCAAGCCAGCCTTGGATAAAATCTCCATACCTTCCTTGGAAGCAACATAGCTTAAGAAATCCTGCACTTCTTTTGGATGCTTGGTATTGGCATAGCCAGAAATGCTGCACACACTCAGAGAGCAGGCATCCCGCTTTCCTGCCGGAATGACAGCCACTCCTATCTTATCTGCCCCCAGAGCATCCGCATAATTCACGATGGTTGGCGGAGCACCAAATACCATAGCGGCTTGTCCGGATTGAAAATAGGTATCTCCCTGAATCTCGGTGAGCTGTGCCCCGCTCGGAACGCTGCCGTCCTGATACATCATCTCATACAAAAATTCCCACGCATCCACCGCTTCTGGCTCCGCAAACAGAGCCTTGCTGTTCTTCCAATCAAAGAAATCGCTGCCCCCTGACATCAGCCATTCGTCAATGGAACCCTGTCCGCTGTCTATGCGGAAGCAGTAGCCATATTGGGAGCCATCCTCCTTAGTCAAAGTCTTCGCTGCTGTGCGAAAATCTTCCCAAGTCCAGTCGTCTGTCGGGTAAGCGAGACCCGCCTCATCAAACATTGCCTTGTTGTACATCATAACATTGGGGTCTAATAGGAAGGGAACCGCATAATACTGGTCTCCATCCCCCTTTAGAAGGTCTATGGCTGTCTTAGCATACTGCTCGGTCTCCATCACCCCATCCTCCAAAGCCAACAGATAACCGGCCGGCTCATAGGAGATAAAGTGTGCCAGATTCATCCAAAAGAGGTCGGGAGCCGCCTCCCCCGTCGCTAACATAGTCTCCAATTTTGTCCAGTATTCTGCCCAAGGAAGCTGCGTTGCCTCAATCGCAACCTCTGCGTGTTCGGCTGTGTAGCCGTCAATCAGCTCCTGCACCTCCTCGGAGAAATTGGCATCCCAATAATAGAAACTCAGTTCTGTCTTTCCTTTTTGGCTCTCTCCTCCTTCGCTCTCTGTGGCTTTCGCCTCCTGTGTGCTGCTCTCGCTTGTCGCCTCGTTTGCTGTCTCATTTCCGCTCCCATTGCTGCAGGCCATCAATCCCACTGCCATCAGGGCTGCCGCTGCAAACTTTGCCGCTCTTTTTCTTTGTGTCTGTTGCAAGCCTCTTTGTTTCATCCCTTTTCCTCCTTTTGTTTCTTGATTGTTTCACGATATGTTTCTTGATGTTTCTGATATTAGCACATGTCAAGAAAAAATTCAATTGTTTTTTATGCAAGTGTAACATTTTTCTCTGATTTTTTTTATATTTTTCGGTATTTTTCACATTTCACAAAGAAAACAGATTCTTTATCTGCCCATTATGTAACGTTACGTTTCTGGAGTTTTCTTTTCTCTTGACTTGTTTCTTTTTGTTTCTTATAATTGTTTCAGACCTTTTTGTTTCCTGTCTGCTTTCTTTTTCTGTCGATTTTTGTTAGAATACACTTAGATAAACGCATTGAACTTTAAGAAAAAAGAAGGGAAGCCCTGTTATGACCATTCGAGAATTTGCCAAATTATGTAACGTATCCCCTGCCACTGTTTCCCGCTATTTCAGCGGAGCTGCCAATCTGAGTCCTGAAATCGCAAAAACCATACAAGAAAAGGCTGCTGCCTTCGCTTATACCCCCTCTTCCAGAGGAAAACACAGCAACAGCCATTTTATATTTCTTTTTACTCCTTTATGGAGACACTGTTTTTTTAACGATATGACCGCTCTCCTTCAGGAGAAGGCCTCCTCGTTTTCGTTCCAAATAGCGGTATTTCCCTCTAAATGGGACAATTATGAGGCCTGTTCGGAACTTCTGACTCGTTTTTCTCCCGCCGGAGCCATCCTGTTTGACGAGCTGCTGGACGACCCTCTCGCTCGTCTCCTACAGAAGCAACAAATCCCTACGGTAATGTGTGGTTCTCTCTCTTTAGACCATCTCTTTCCCGCCGTGCACATCGACGACCTGTCTGCGGCCTACGAGGGGACAAACTATTTGATTGGTCTTGGCCATACGCACATCGGAGTCATCTCCGCAAGGTTGCAAACCATCAGCTCCGGCTATCAGAGAGTCATGGGTGCTAGAAAGGCTCTGGAAGATGCCTCTCTCTCCCTTCCAGAAGAACACATTGTCTACTGCGGAAGTTCCTTTCAGGACGGCTATGAGGGCATGAATGCCCTGTTTTTGCGAAAACTGCCTCTCACGGCTGTCTTTGCTTTCAGCGACGATATGGCGGCCGGAGCCATTGTCTCCATCCAAGAACACGGTCTCTCCGTCCCAGAAGACATCTCCGTGCTGGCCTTTGACAACTCCTCCGCCGCCTTGGAGTGTAGACCGAAGCTCAGCACCATCGGCCAGCCTCTGGAGCTGATTGCACAGAGAAGTCTGGAACTGCTCACAGACTATCCCTCTGTGCCAGAGACCATCACCCTGCGGCACAGCCTCATTCAGAGGGACAGCTGTGCTCCCAAAAAAGCTTAGGCCTCAAAAGCCAGCTCATCCAAGGCCAGCTTCAGTGCACCCATAATGCCCTGATTGTCATTCAGACTCGGCAGCACCACATAGTGTTCCATGTCATTCAGCTCCTTGGTCTGAATGTAACCTGCCAACTGTCTCTTTACCTCCTCACGCACCAGCGGAAGCATATGCTCCTGATGCATCACACCACCGCCCAGAACGATTCTCTCTGGAGAGAGGGTAACGATATAGTCCACCAGTGCCTGTGCAATGTAATAGGCCTCCATCTCCCAGACTTCCTTCTTGTCTGCCAGCTCAAAGCCCTTCTTGCCCCATCTCGCCTCAATTGCCGGACCTGCCGCCATGCCTTCCAGACAGGTCTTGTGGTAGGGGCACCTGCCCTCATAGTTGTCTTTCGGGTGTCTCACCATCAGCAGATGTCCTGCCTCCGGATGCAGCATTCCGTGCAGCAGCTTTCCGTTGGTGATGATTCCGGCACCGATACCAGTTCCGACCGTAATATACATACTATTCTCTAAGCCCTTTGTGATGCCCCAAGTCGCCTCTCCCAGTGCAGAACCATTCACATCGGTGTCAAAGCCCACTGGAACCCCCAGTGCCTTCTTTAACTCTCCCACCATGTTATAGTTTCTCCATGCCAGCTTCGGGGTGGTTGTGATGTATCCATAAGTCTCCGATTCGCGCTTCAAGTCAATCGGCCCAAAGCAGCCGATTCCCAGTGCCTCAATCTGCTTGTCCTTAAAATATTCCACAATCTGTGGCATCGTAATCTCCGGTGTCTCCGTTGGAATCGAAATTCTCTCAAAAATCTCTCCATTCTCGTTTCCGATGGCACACACCATCTTGGTTCCCCCAGCCTCTAAAGCTCCTAATCTCATCGTCTCATCCTCCATCTTCTCGGCTATCCTGCCGTATTCGTTTTGCAATGATATCATCCCCACACAGTAAGGCTCTATTCCGTGGCCTGCAGCGGACGATATCCTTCTCCCTTTTCCAATCTCTCATGCACCAGCCAAGTGCTCTCATCCTCCACCGTGCTTTCCGGCGCCACTCCGACGGAAACGGCATAGCGTTCGTAGAGACCTCCGTAGGTCACGCCTTCCTCCGCTTTTGCGATGGAGAAGTCTTGGTCTGCCACGGCATTGTTCGTGTCCTCCAAGGCTCTCTGTGCATAGTCCACCGCTGTTTCTTTGTCCATATCATCCTTCACCGATATCACAATGCTAATTTCATCTAACTCCGTATCCACAAGCACCGACACATCTGTCATATCTGGATAATAGTTCGCATTTCGCAGCACATCATCGACATCCGCAATGCCCTGCTCCCAATCCAACTCAATGTCATCGTGGATTTCCATATCTGGAGTGGGAATGGTCATAGTCTCTGTCTGCCCATTCTCTGCCTGTGTCGTCGGATTTGTCACCGTACTTTCCATACAACCGCTCATCAAAACAGCGGTGCAGGCCAACATCACTGCCCATTTTTTCATTCTATTTTTTCCTCCTGTTTGTTCTGCGTCTTCCCCTTTATGTTGCAGGTCTCCCCGACAATGTAAATGGGTCTTCCTTTTAATTCTGTGAACAAAATCGCAATGTATTCCCCGATAATCCCCACAATCAAAAACAGCACCGCAAACATAAAACAAAGCAGCACCACAATTGTGGCATAGCCGCTCGGCGTTCCCACCTGAATCCAGCTATATATCGTATACAGCATCATCAAAAAACCCAAAATGGCAGAAAAGATGCCCGCATAGATGCCTAACTTCAGCGGCATATTGGAAAAACACATGATGGTGTTCATAGAAAACGTAAATAGCTTTTTAATGTTATATTTGCTCTCACCCGCTACCCTTGCTCTCGCCTCAAACTCTATGGTCGTCTTGCGAAAACCGATATTTTGCACAAATCCTCTTAAGAAACGCACCTTCTCCCTGTAGTCTTGGCGAAGCACTGCGGCCGCCTGTGCATCCACAGCGAAAAAGTCGGAGGCATTGTTCTCAAACTTCACATCAGAGAGAGCATTGATCACCTTGTAAAATCCCACGGAGGTGATGCTTTTGAGCCAACCTGCAGAATCGTTCTTGGTTCTCACCATATTGATGACCTGAAAGCCCTCTTCCATCTTCTCCAAAATCTTTGGGATGTACTCCGGTGGATGCTGCAAGTCCGCATCCATACAGATGATACAGTCCCCCACAGCATAGTCCAAACCGGCAATCATGGCGGCCTCATGCCCGAAATTTCTGGAAAAGCTGATAAGCTTCACCTTCTCATTTTGTCTGGCAAAGTCCTTTAGGACAGAGAGACTGTCATCCACACTTCCGTCGTTGACAAAAATCAGTTCATAGTCCCAAGTCAGTGTCTGCAAAATGCGGGAAGTCTCCTGATAAAATGCCTGAAGAGCCTTCTGCTCATTGTAGACCGACACCACCACCGATACCACTTTTTTCATTTTGTCTCTCCCTCGTCGTCAAATACTAAGATTTCTGTGTTGGAGTGGGAGGGAACTCTCTTTTCCTTCGGCGGAAGTTTTCGATAATCTCCATATACCATCTCCAACACCTGCTCCCAGCCCACCGGAACCATGAGCTTGGTATCCTCAAAATCCATATCTGTCACATGCACACACCAGTCTTTCTCCAGCGTCACATACAGATAATCCGGCTGGTAATTGCTATAATAATATTGCGTGGCCTTGTGTCTCCGACAGCAGAGAGAGAGCCGCCTCTGCAGGCGGAAAATCCAGCGTAAAGGCAGGCACTTGCCTATGGTCGCCAGCGTGCCCACAAAGATTTTATCTTTCCCTTTATACTTTTGATAATTCAGCTGGTAACGATGCCCCATCGCAAAGCCATAGAGCACCTTCTGCAAAAATTTCACCATTTGAATCTGCGTCTTCTTTGCGGGGAGCTTATCCAAAATAAACAAATCCACCCAGATATGATTTAGCTTGCCGTCATAGTAACGCATCTCCTCGCTGTCCTTGCGCATTTGGCTGTTTTCATAGATAATTCTCGGGGTAAAATCATAGAAAGCCTTGCCATCGTGATATTCATCCGGCATAACCAAAGTCATTCCGGCAGGCAGTTCCCGCCTTGCCACTCTCAAAAAGGCCTCAAAATGATTTCTGGTAAAAACCACATCCGCATCGTCATCCCAAGGAATGAAGCCCTGATGCCTCGCCGCCCCAATCAGCGTCCCCGCATCCAAGGCATATTGAATCTTATATTTTCTGCAAATTCGGTCTATCTCTTTGAGAATCTTTAGGCTCGCACGATGCACATGGCTCAAATCATACGTTTTCTCCGTCCCTGTTTCCCTTGTCGCTTCTTGCATTGTCTCTCTCTTGCCTCCTTCGTCCCCGCAAGGCTTCCCTCTGCTCTCTTAGGCTTCTTCCACCGCTGCCCGAATTGCAGCTGCCATATCGTCAATCATCTCATCGTTCATTCCAGGATAAACGCCCACCCAAAAGGTATCCCGCATAATCCGCTCTGTCTGCTCCAGATTTCCCACAACACGGTAGCCGCTCTGGCTTTTTCTCATCTCATCAAAGCAGGGATGCTTAATCAGGTTTCCGGCAAACAGCATTCTGGTCTGCACCCCCTGCTTCTCCACCGCCTGCACCACCCGATTGCGGTCCACGCCTTCCTTGCAGGTAATCAAAAAGCCAAACCAGCTCGGATTTGCGTGCTCACAGGCTTCCGGCAAAATCAGCTTGTCGCTCAAATCCGCCAACCTACTGTACAGTCTCTTAAAATTGTGCCTTCTCCTCTCCACAAAGGAAGGGAACTTCTTTAGCTGTGCACAGCCAATCGCTGCCTGCATATCGGTCGCTTTCAGATTGTAGCCGAAATGGGAGTAGACATACTTGTGGTCATAGCCCAGTGGAAGCTCCCCATACTGCTTGTCAAAGCGATGGCCGCAGAGATTGTCCATACCGGACGGACAGCTACAGTCCCGTCCCCAATCCCGAAACGACCGCATAATCTTATTTAAGAGGGGCTGGTCCGTGTACACGGCTCCTCCCTCTCCCATCGTCATGTGATGCGGCGGATAGAAGCTGGAAGTGCCAATGTCGCCTATGGTGCCGGTCAGTTTGACCTCACCATTTATCTCATACTCGCTTCCTAATGCATCGCAATTATCTTCCACCAACCAGAGTCCATGTCTTTCACAGAAGACCTTCACCGCTCCCAAATCAAAGGGATTGCCCAGTGTGTGAGCGATCATGACGGCCTTCGTCCTCTCGGAGAGTGCCTGCTCCAGCAAAGTGACATCCATGTTATACTGCGGAATGGTCACATCCACAAATACCGGCACGGCTCCATACTGAATCATCGGAGTCACCGTGGTCGGAAAGCCTGCCGCTACCGTGATGACCTCATCTCCTCTTCGGATTTGCCTCTCCCCCAAAAGTGGGGAAGTCAGAGTCATAAAGGCAAGCAGATTTGCGGAGGAACCGGAATTCACTAAGGCACAGTAACGCACGCCCAGATACTTTGCCAACTCCCTCTCAAATTTCTCTGTATAACGTCCGGAAGTCAGCCAAAATTCAAGGCTGGAATCCACCAGATTCACCATCTCCTCCCTGTCGTACACACGGGAGGCATAGGGAATCCTATCCCCTTTTTGATATGTTTTTTTTGTGTGAAAGGTATCGCAATACTCTGCTACCTGCTCTAAAATCTTCTCTCTTGCCTGCTGTTCGCTCATTCCTTCAAACATGGAGGCTCTCCTTTCCCTTCTATCGAATTTTACTCTGAAAGTCCCGGACGGCGGTTGCACAGACCGTGCGAAGCACGGAGCAATCGACTTTCATACCTAGTGCTGATTCGCCGCAGGCGAATCATGTCCGTTATTTTTCCTCGAAGAATGCGGCTATCTGCTCTCTCGTCACAGCCTGCATCTCTTCTCCTCTCTCGTAGGCCTTCGCCCACTCTACCGTCTTCTGCACGGCCTCCCTTACATGATAACGAGGCTTCCAAGCAAAGGTCTTCTTTAACTTGGAGCAGTCCAACTTCAAAAAGTTGGCCTCATGCGGGCCTCCGTCATAATGGTTCTCCCAGTGCAGTCCCTCTCCCCAAAATTCACAGAAGAAATCCGCCAGCCTTCCCGTGGACACACAGTCCTCGTCGTCCGGTCCCACGTTGTAACTGCCCTCAAAGCTTCGGTCCATGTACTGTTTTGCTGCCACCGTAAGGTACACGGAAAGTGGCTCCAGCACATGCTGGTAGGGGCGGATGGAGTGGGGATTGCGAAGCACCACTGCCTCCTTTTTCAAAGCGGCACGGATGCAGTCCGGCACGATTCTATCTTTGGCGAAATCGCCGCCGCCAATCACATTTCCCGCACGCATCGTGGAGATGGCACAGCTGCCATCGGCAAAAAAGGACTGCTTATAACTGTGCGTCACAAGCTCCGAACAGGACTTGCTGTTGGAATAGGGGTCATAGCCGTCCAGACGATCCAACTCTCGATAGCCATACTCCCACTCCTTGTTCTCATATACCTTATCGGTGGTGACATTGACGAAGGATTTCACGCAGGGATGTCTGCGAACACACTCTAGGATATGCACCGTTCCCATCACATTGGTCTCATAGGTGTACACAGGGTCTTCGTAAGAAGTCCGAACGATGGGCTGTGCGGCCAAATGCAACACAAGCTCCGGCTGCACCTCATCAAACACCGCCTCCAATTGAGTGAAATTGCGAATATCTCCCTCTATCGAACGCATTCCCTCCTGCACCTTTGCAAGCACAAACAAGCTCGGCTCAACCGGTGGCAGAGCGTAACCGGTGACTTCGGCTCCCCACTGCTTTAGAATCTCACACAGCCAAGAACCCTTAAAGCCCGTGTGCCCCGTCACCAGCACTCTCTTTCCCTGATAAAACTTGCAAATTTCTTTTGTCTCTGCATCCATGCCCTCTGTTCTCCCTGTCCTTTCTGTTTCTTTTCTTGTCCTTCTTCTCTTACCTGCACGGCGAGTCTCAATCCCTCCAGCTCTTCCAAGGTGCTTTTCCAGACTGCCACAGCTCCTCCAACTGCATCTTATCCCTCTGGGTGTCCATGCACTTCCAGAAGCCATTGTGACGGTAAGCCATCAGCTGCCCATCCGCTGCCAGCCTCTCCAAAGGCTCCTTCTCAAATGCAGTCTTATCTCCCTCGATATAATCAAACACACCGGCGTTCATCATCATGTAGCCGCCGTTAATCAAGCTGCCATCCAAATCGTTCTTTTCCCGAAAGGAACCGATGCCTCCGTCCTCGGCTACGTCCAACACCCCAAAGCGTTGGCCGACATTTACCGCTGTGATGGTGGCAATCTTTCCATGGCTCTCATGGAAGCGTCTCAACTCATGGAGATTCACATCCGCCACGCCATCGCCGTAGGTCAGCATAAAAGGCTCCTTCCCAATGTATTTTTGAATTCTCTTAATGCGGCCTCCCGTCATAGTGTGAAGCCCCGTGTCCACCAAGGTCACCTTCCAAGGCTCCGAATAATTGTTATGCACCTCCATGCGGTTGTTCGCTAAGTCAAAGGTGACATCGGAGGTATGCAGAAAATAGTCCGCAAAGAACTCCTTCACCATATATTGCTTATAGCCCAAACAAATCACAAAATCGTGCATTCCGTACTGAGAATAATGCTTCATGATATGCCACAAAATCGGTCTCTCACCTATCTCTATCATCGGCTTCGGTCTCAAGTGACTCTCCTCACTGATTCTTGTCCCGAATCCGCCTGCCAATATTACAACCTTCATCCCCTTGTTTCCTCCTATTCCCGAAATACATTCCAATGGTTCTCTTTTAAGATACCAAGAGCCCTGCGAATCTGTTCCGGTCCTTTTTTATACTGAAAAATTGTTTCCAGCTCCTCGTCGCTCCATTCCTCATAGCGAAGAGCCGCCTCTCTCTTCTCGATTAAATTGTTCTTTCTGTAAGGTGCCTTCTCCCACTCCTTCCATCCGGTGTAGGAGTTGCCTGCCAAAAAGACTGCCGTGATACAGACTGCCACCCCAAAGAGTACTCTTCTTGGAACCGTTTTTCTCACCCGCTCCTTCAGGCAGGCGAAGGTCAGCAAAATGCCAAATATTCCCACCTGAAACTGCAGGGCGTAGCGGGAACTCATGCCATAGTCCACATTCATAAAAATCCAGCGGGACAGTAGGATGAGCACATGGTTCATGCCACCCGCTGCCAAAAGCAGCAGAGGCAACAAAGTTCTCTCGTACAAGCGATATCTCAAATTCAGCACCAATGCAAAGACATAACAGGCCACCACAAAGACTCCCAACAGCACAATCTGCCCATCTTCTTGGCATATCTGCCGAATGCATTCATCCCCCAAAACCGTGGAGGCAAAGGAACTGAAAAAGAATTGTACAAAAAACAGCGGCTGTTCCAAAAGGGTGTCCACAAGGGAGGCATCCACCGCTCCGGCATGCTCTTCCACCGTGTGAGCGTTGCTCCACATATAAAGCAGCAGAGGCAACAAGGCACATAGCAAGTAAAGCAACCATTCTCCAAGCTGCGTTCTGACTGCCCGAAAGGACTTTGCCCGCTGCAGGCGAAGCCCCATCGTCCACAGACAGGCCAAGATAAGAACGGCCGAGTAGACCGCACAGTAAGGTCCCGCCACCCCCAATGTGATGGCGAAAGGCAACAGACACATCCTGAGTTTGTCATGAGGCCTTGCCTCCTGCCGATACACTCTATCTAGCACCGTGTAGTGATAATAGAAGCAGGCAAAGGCTGCAAAATGCACCCAACCTGTCCCATTTGTGAGCATCTCCCACTTATTGAGACCAAACAGCAGAAACATCAGGGATAGATACCAACCCAAAGAAAACTGCTGCTTTTTGCAGTAGGAAGCCAGAACCCAAGCCGAAGCTCCCAGCCCCAGCACCCCCAATGCCATCTCCACAACCGTATTATAGCCAAAGAAGGTGACATTCACAATTCTTTCCACATAATTTAACGGAATGCGTGTCAGCACATCTGCAACAAAAAACTTTTGGGGATTCCAAACATCCGGTAAGTAAGCATTAATCAGACGTATGTAATCCGTGTATGCCACATCAATCACCGCACGGTTCAGATAGAGAAAGCAAAATAGAATTCCAATGAGCGGAACCCAGTCGTAAATCCATCTCTTTATTTTCATGCCATCGGCTCCCTGTATATTCTACTTCTTCTCAATCTTTAAAGAAGTGTTCCTCCAACATCAGGCAAAGTGCGTGATAGACCGGTAGATGCAGCTCCTGAATCTTAAAGGTCTCCGTCTCCGGAACCACAAGAGCCACGTCACAGCAGCCCCTTAAGGCACCGCCGTCTCTTCCCAACAAACCTACCACCTTCATCCCCTTTGCCTTCGCCGCGCAGGCTGCATAAAGCACATTTTTGGAATTTCCGGAGGTCGAGATGCCCAAAAACACATCGCCAGCCTGCCCCAGACCATAGAGCTGCTGGGCAAAGGAGAGAGTTCCATCCACATCGTTCAAAAAGGCAGTTGTAAGCCCTGCATGTCCAGTCAAGGAGAGAGAAGGCAAGGCTCCCTGCAACTTTTGAGCCAGCTCTGCCCCTAAATCCGCATCCACCGCACAGAGTTTCTCCTGAAACTCCTGCGGCAGCGTCCTCTTTTTCACAAAGCCCTTCATCAGCTCGCCCACGATGTGCTCCGCATCTGCACAGCTCCCGCCATTTCCAGCCACCAACAGCTTGTTGCCAGCGGCATAGCAATCTCGCAGCAACTCGTAAGCTCTCTGTATGTCCTCCTGTATCGCTGCCAATTTGGGATAACGCTCGATCAGTTCTCTCAGATATCTTTGTTCGTCCATCGTTCTCTCCCTCTTCTCCTTGTCTTGTGCCCTCGGTTTCGTCTCCTCCGTCTCGTCCATAGCGTCCTCCAAAATCTGAGACACCGCCGCTTGCAAGTCCTTGCAGTAGCAATCGTAGTCCGACTGCCTTCCTTCCTGCAAATCTTTTTTGCGAATCTCCTCCCCGTAACCGGTTCCGACCAAGATGGAACGAAGACCAAAGCGTCTTCCAGCCTCGGTGTCCGAGAGCTTATCTCCTATCATCCACGAATGCTCCCTATCAATCCTTCCATTCTGCTCTGCCTGCTCCAAAAGCCCAGTATCTGGTTTGCGGCAGTGGCACTCACAGCGATATTTGCCAATGCCATTGGTGGGGTGATGAGGGCAGTAATAATAAGCATCAATAAAAGCTCCTTGCTCCTTTAAGACCTCATCCAGATAGCGATGCAGAGCCTTCACATCTTCCTCCGTGTAGTAGCCCCTCGCCACCCCCGCCTGATTGGTCACTACCACCACCTCATACCCTGCCTGATTGAGGCGAGCGATGGCGGCGGCCACCCCGTCCAGCAGCTGCAAATCTTCTTTTCGATGCAGATAATGCACCTCTTTGTTTATCGTACCGTCTCTATCCAAAAATACGACTTTTCGTCCCTTTTCTTCTCTGTAAAATTCTCTATGAAAGCTCAAATGTATACTCCTTATTTGGCATTTTTACGGACACTTGGCGATAATCCCAACGGTTCTCGTCCGAGCACCAACTCTGTGCCCCACGAAGCTCAAAATTCCAGTCTGTGAGCTGACCGCCCACCTTCTCCAACCTCTCCGCTACCTTATGCTTTACGTTGTAGGGGCAGTACAAAAGCAGAAAGCCTCCTCCACCTGCTCCCAAGAGCTTGCCGCCCAAGGCTCCCGTTTTTAGGGCTTCCTCGTACAACTCATCCACCTTGGGGTTGGTAATCTTGCTGCTCATACGCTTTTTGCTCTGCCAACCATAGTCCAAAAGCTTTCCGAAGTTATGAAGATTGCCCCGCAACAGCTCATCCTTCATCGCATAGGCCAGTGCCTTCACCTCGCACATCGCCTCAAAGGGGTCCTGTTTTTTGTAGTTGCTCACTTGGTCCTTGATGATGTTTGCCGACACATGAATGTTGCCCGTGTAACAGAGCAGCAGATTGTACTGCAGCTCATGAATGATGTCCTTCTTGATACGCAAAGGATTCACCACCACGTTGTTGCGTCCGTGGAACTCAATGAAATTAAAGCCACCAAAGGTCGCCGCATACTGGTCTTGGTAGCCGCCTGCAATCCCCAAATCCTCACGCTCCACACCATAAGCCAAATCCGCCAACGCATAACCGTCCATCTGCACGCCCTTCCACCTGCCCATCGCCGAGAGCAAAGCCACCATCACGGTGGAGGAAGTGCCAAGACCGGACCCCGGAGGGGCATCGCACTGCAAATACACCTCGCAGCCCTGCCGGATGTCCATCGCTTTTAAGGCTGCCGTCACCAAATCCAGCTTTCCGTCGTAAATATAATTTTCTTTCGTGTTGTACTTGACCGTCATATCAAAATCCAAGGAATGTACCACAATCTGGTCATCCTCCCTTGGGATAATCGAGCAATATGCATATTTGTTGATGGTGCTGCCGATAATTGCACCGCCCTGCTCCTCACAGAAGGGAGCCACATCCGTTCCGCCCCCGCCAAAGCTCACCCGCAGGGGTGCCCGTCCTCGAATTACCATACAATGTTTCCTTTCTCAACGTCCTCCCGAAAACGGAAATAATCCTCCGGAATTCCGATGTCAATAAAATATCCGTCATGCACCAAACCGCCAATCTTCTTTCCTTCCTTCATCCATCTGGGAATCATCTCATTCTCCAGAGAGACCTTCCCGTCTGGAATTTCGTCCAGCAGTCTGCGGCTCATCCAATAAATACCTCCGTTTATCGTTCCCGCTCTCTTTTCACTGGTTTTTTCGTTAAAACCGACCAGACGATTGCCCAAAAGCTGTGCCTCCCCGTAGCGGGAAATGTCCTCCACCTCCCGCAGCACCAGAGCCATATCCGTCTGCTCCTTCGCTGCAAGCTGCCACAGCTTTTCATACGAGAACAGATAAAAGGTGTCGGCATTCAAAACCAAAAAACTCTCATCATGCACAAAACGCCCCGCATTCTTGATGGCTCCCGCCGTTCCCAACAACTCTTCCTCATAGGCGTAAGAAATCTGTAGGCCAAAAGACGCACCATCCTTAAAATAGTCTTCCACCATGCTTCCCTTATATCCCACAGCAAAAATAATTTCCGTGATTCCCTGCTTTGCCAGCTCATGAATCAGATATTCCATAAATGGCTTTCCCTTAGCAAGAGCCATCGGCTTTGGCCTGTCGTTGACCACGGAACGCAGCCTTGTCCCCAATCCTCCTGCGAGCAGTATTGCCTGCATACGTATGCCCTCCTGTTTGGCTTTTCGGGGTTTTCACCCCCTAATGTCTTGTTGAATTATATCATTTTTACACGGTTGAATCAATTACGAATGCATTAAGATTTCCAGAAAGGCAAAAACTGCCATTTCGCTTCCTCTCGGAAGTCCAAACAGCAGTCTTTCTTCTTTCCTCTGGTTATTCAAAATCTTCTTTGATAATATCCCAAACGGCATCCACACTGAAATGCTCTCGGATATAGTTCTGGGTGTTTTGGCTCATCTTTGCACACTGCTCTGGATTTTCATACAGTGCAATCACCTTCTCGGCAAAGGCGGCTGCCTCATCCTCCACGCAGAGCACCTCCTCCACCTGCGGAATTCCCTCCGCTCCGATGGATGTGGTCACGATGGCGGCTCCGTTGTAGATGGCCTCCACCACCTTGCCCTTCACACCGGCTCCGTAGCGCAGCGGCACCACCACAATGCGGGTGACGGCATACAGCCTTGCCAGTTCCTCCTCGCTCACAAAGCCCTTGACCAAAATGCCCTTTTCAGGGTCATGCAAAGCACGGATTTCCTCGGTGGCCTTGGAACCCACGATGTAGAAAGGAATCTTCAGCTTTTCGTAGATTTTCGGGAAGATTTCCTGTGTGAACCAGAGCACGGCATCGGCATTCGGCGGATGGGCAAAGCCCCCGACAAAGAGCAGTCCCTCTCTTCTGGCAAAGTCCGCAGGAATGTTGTCCAAAAATTGCTCATATACATAGGCGGTGATGGCCTTAACCGGAATGGAAGCGTCGATGGCATGAATCGCATTCTCCTCCACATAGGAAGGGTAGTAGGACATGTCTGCCCGTCTCATCATTCCCAACTCAATGGTCTTCCAATATTCCGCTTCCCGCCTCTTTTTCTCATCCTTTGTCAACTCATACTCCCTGCTCTCCCGCAAGAAGTGCAGGTCATGACCATAATAAATCACCTTAATGTCGGTGTTCTCCCGAATGAAATCGACGTACTTGGTCGCAATGTGCGGTCGATTTAGGTAAGCAAAGTCAATCTCATCCTTGTTCTTGAGAATCCAATCCCAGATACCTGCCTGATACTCGGCTCCGTAGAGAATCTCAATGCCCATCTGCTGCAAAGCGGTGGAATATGGCTCCTCGTGCAGGAAGTTATCTCCCAAGAATTTCACAACATAGCCCTTTTTCAGGAACATCTTTAGGTACTGATAAGTGGTCTTGGAACCAGCATCTTTGTCGAAGGTCGGAACATAGTGGTCCACCACCAGAATCAGGGGCTTGCCTTGGCTCCTCTCCCTCGCTCTAAAGGGGTTGGGATTTCCTGTGTTTTTGGACTGCTTTTGGAACTCTTCCGCCCACTTTTCCTTCAACTTCTTGCTGTTTTCCACCTGATACCGCTTTAAACCGCTGCCGTTGACATCCGTTCCGTTGGAGATGCCTTCAAAATGCACAATCTTGGAGAGGGGCTGATACACCACCCGATAACCAGCCTTGCGAACCTCAAAGGCCAAATCAGAGTCCTCACAATAAGCAGGAGCAAATCTCTCATCAAAACCGCCAATCTCATCCCAGAGCTTCTTACTTAGAAGAATCGCCGCTCCAGAAATGTAATCGACATCCTTCACATAGTTGTATTCTGGCTTATCTGGGTCATCCAAGCGTCCGTAATTCCAGCCAGAACCATCGCTCCAGATGATGCCGCCTGCCTCCTGCAAGCGTCCATCCGGATACACCAGCTTGGAACCTACCATGCCTATGCTCTCATCCGCTTCAATCAGCTGCACCAGAGAGGAAAGCCAGCCCTCCGTCACCTGTGTGTCATTGTTTAAAAACATCACATAGCGACCTCTTGCCTTCTTTGCTGCCTGATTGCAGTTCTTCAAGAAGCCCTGATTGGTGACATTGCGGCTGATGACCAGATTTTTGACAAACTTATCCAATTTCTGGGTGGCATCCGTGGACACATCGTCGGCAATAATCACCTCATACTCAACATCCCTTGTGTGCTCAGCAATCGAACGCAGGCATTCGTAGGTGTAGTATACCTGATTGTAGCAGGGGATAATCACAGAGACCAGCGGCTGCTCACATTTAGGAAGCACCACTCTTCCGTGCTCCAGATAGCCCTCCCCTATCGCAAAGTCTCCCGCGATGCGGTTGCGTCCCTCACCGGTCAGATACAATTTCAGATACTTCGCCGGATGCCGCAGGGTATTTTTCAGGTAATTGAGCACCTTACGCCTTCTCGTGCCCTTCGGGAAGCTCTCGTCCACCAGATGGAAGAGGCGGCGAGCCACCTTAAACAGCACCGACTCGTGCTTGTTTAAATACACCAAAAGCTTTGCCTGTTCCTCAATCTCATGCCGCAAGTCCCGAATCATAATCTCCAGATTGGTCACATGGTTATTGGTGAGTCTCTGAATCTCCTGCATTTTTTTGATGGTCTCGTCCCTCTCGGCGATGGCCTCATCTCTCGCCTCTATCTCCAACTTGCGTCCCTCGGCAAGACCGATTGCATCCTTTCTCTGCTGCTCCTTATCTGCCCAAGATTCTGGTGTGTAGACCGGTTGTAAGTAACGCAGCAAATAAGAACTGCCGCCATTCTTTCCGCCATGCACATAGTTTTGGAAGGAAGTTTCCATCGCGGCATATACCGCCGCTAACTCCTCAAAAATGCCGAAAGCAGCCAGATAGTCTCCCTCCGAGTCAAAGGGCAGTCGGTCTCTGGCTTTCAGATAAAAATAGTACAGATTGCGGTACCACAGATATTCCAGCGGAATCGGGAAATCAAACACCCACTCATAATCCATGCCACAGATGCCCCCATCCTCCTGCACCATCATATTTTCAAACAGACCATCTACGTTGGAGAGCACAAAACTGTCCCCCTCAAGCAGGGCATACTGCTCCTGTGTCAGGTTCTGCCCAAATACAGCAGCAAATTCCTCCGTCCTCTCAAAAGGTCTCGTTTTTCCTCCGTCAAAGAGCTTCTTTAAGGCCGAAGCCAGCTCCTCCACCACATGTGCGGCCTCCTCGTCATCCACGACCTGTCCGCCACACAGCTCATCCATCAGTAAGTTCTCCATCGTCTTACCTTTCAAGAAAGGAAACCTTGCTGTGGTCTTGTCCTCACTCAGCTCGACAGGAACCATGCGAAGAGAAGGAAATTGCTCCAGAATCTTTTCCCTCTTCTCCTTCAGAGAGGCGATGTGCATGCTGTGGCTGCCAATCGCTTGCTTCTCCACAAAACGCTCTCCGTTCTCCAAAACAATGCTGGTCTTGGTTTGAAATTCCTCTTTGCGAGTTCCATTGTACTTTACAAACAAAAGCTCTTTTTGACTCTCTTTTGGCTTAGAATCCGCCTTAGCATCCGCCTTCGTCCAAAGCAACAGGTAGGAACTGGTAAACTGTGTAAACTGCCCTTCCTCGCAGCAGAGATTCAAGGCATCTTCCTCCGAAATCACTTGGTATCTCGGTGCATCATAGGCTGCTCCCAGATTGCGAAACTCTCCATGCATCGGCAGATAGGCATCCGAGTATAGACTGACCGGCAACCTATAGTCCGAAATTGGGTAATACCAACGCAGGCTGCCCTCTTCCTCTCCTTCCTCAAACAGCTCCTCCAGTTCTCTCTTTGTGAAGTCCCGCTCCAGCCTTGCCGCCCCACTGAAGTAACGCACCGCCATCTTGTTCATCGCTGTGACAAACAAAGTGCCGCCTTCCTTCACATATTCCTTCGCTTTTTGCAGCAGCTCACTGTAGGGATTTTTTGAGGAAAACCACTCCGCTGCTCGTCCCAAACTTCCCACAAGCACCACATAATCAAAGGCTTGGCTGCCCTGCTCGTCCACAATCTCTTTCACATAGGAAAGTCTTGCCTCTCCTTCTTTCTCCTCCAGAACCTTCGCATAACGGCTTCTTCCCACCAAAATTTCCTCGTCATCGGTCTCAAATACCGTCACCGACAACCCTTTTTCGAGAAAAAGGCCAGTCAAGGCTCCCGCTCCTGAGCCAATCTGCAGCAGGCATTTTCCCTTTTCAAAGGGGAACCACTCCAACAGATTTTCCCTCAACTTAGAACAAGCATACAGAACGGCCGGTTCCGTCTCCTGCCTCACCGCCGCCTCCATATCCCCCTGATACCGCTCCAACACTTCCAAAATCTTATCTGCGTCTCTCATCTTCTCTTTTATGCCTCTCTTAGTCAGCCGGATAGAATTTCGTTTCCACCTTAGACTCCATATCATAGACTCCGACCGTGTTCTTGTTAGAAATCACAGTCAGACTCGCCACATCGTACATTCTGTGGTACACGACATGCTCGCCTTCCTCAAAGCCGGTACAACTCATGGAAATCAGATACTCTCCGCCCTGAAGTGTCATCTTTTGCTTAAATTCCACCTGATACATGTCTCCATCTTTCACGGGATGAATCTCACAGCCCTCGTACATGGTGTTGGTGCCTGTCAAATCTGCTCCCTTTTTGTCCTTGATGGTGTAAGTAAAAATCGGTGCCTCCAAAGCGGCATGAAAACGGATTTTTTCTCGAATCGTGAACGTCTCTCCCTTTAACAGGAGATTGGTGACATTGCCCCTCTCGTCCAGAAAGCCAAAATCAAAAATCTCCGCTCTTCCGTCTCCGTACTCGGTCCGGTTGGGATTGATGGTCAGCTTTTCCTTCATCAGGGAGGTCAGCTCCCCCTCTTTCGGGTGTTTTTCCTCTGCCCTATTCCCCTCCGGCTTCGCCTTCTTGGAGAGTTCTTCCTCCAACGCATCCATCTGTCCCGCAAGAATCTTCTTGTACAAATCCACCATGTGACCGGCCTCTCCCTCTGCGACAAAGTTGCCTCGATTCAGTAAAACCACCTTATCGCAGTATTTGATGATGCTGCCCATGTCGTGCGTCACCATCAAAATCGTGGTCCCATTTTGGCGGATTTCCTCCATCCTGCGGTAGCACTTCGCCTGAAAGAACACATCTCCCACCGAGAGTGCCTCATCCACAATCAAAATCTCCGGCTCCACATTGATGGCTAAGGCAAAGGCCAGCCGCACAAACATACCACTGGAGTAGGTCTTCACCGGTTGGTATACAAAGTCCCCGATGTCCGCAAAGTCCAAAATCTCCTGCAGTTTCTCATCCATCTCCTTCTTGGTGAAGCCCATCATGGTACCGTTCATGTAAATATTCTCAATGCCGGTATAATCCATATTGAAACCGGCTCCCAGCTCCAACAAGGCCGAAATCTTTCCATTCACCGTCACCGTTCCGGTGGTCGGAGTCAGCACTCCTGTGATAATCTTCAAAATTGTGGATTTTCCGGAACCGTTTGTTCCGATGATTCCCACCGACTGTCCCTTTTCCACCTCAAAAGACAAACCGTTCAGAGCATAAAAATCCCTGTGATAACTCTTATGAGTCAGGCTGATGGACTCCTTCAGCCGGTCAATCGGCTTTTCGTAGAGCCGATACACCTTCGTTACGCCTTGAACGCTTATCGCAGATGTTTCTTGCTTCATTCCCCTTTATCCTTTCCCAAAGGCTCTCCGGCTTCTCCATGCAGCGTCCGGTGTTCCTTTCGCAGTTCCTGATACAATTCTTTGGAATTCCATGCCCGATTCGACTCCGTCACCACAGCCTTCAAATCCACTCTCGCCTTCTGCCTGCGCAGAGCGAGCAGCAACTCATCCAGACGGCTCCCACTAAAGCCAGAAAGCACCAACATTTCTTCCTCAAATTCGCACAGTTCCTCTTCCGTCGCCTCTAACAAAGCCTCTGGCTCCGTTTTTCCCTCCAGCAGCTGCGCAAGCGGAAGAGCATACTGCTTTGGCTCCACCATACGAATTCGGACTCCCATCAGAAGAAGCAAAGTCTGAATCTTCTTTCTCTTTTCTTTGTCTTTGATTGCATACAAAAGCACCGTCTCATTCCGTCTCATGCGCCATCTCCCTCTTCTTCGCTGCTATCCGAAGCAGCAACTCTTTTTGATTGTCCTGTGGATACTCCAGCACATGTTCCAACAAAAAGTGCAGAAGTTCTCCCATCTGTCTGCCTGACTGAATTCCCGCTGAAAGCAAATCTTTTCCGCTCACGGCAAGCTGCTTCAAATCCAGACAGTCTCCTGCGGCAAGAATCTCCTCGGCCAAGCGTCTTTCCTGCTGCCATTTCCAAGCCTCCCTCGGCTCGTCCATGGGACCTTGCGGCAGCAACTGCCGCAGCAGCTGTCCATCCAAAAACAGCTCGCTGCCCATTCGATGCATCCAATGCCGGAGGGCAACCTTATCCAAAACATAAGACTCCTCACACGCTTCCACCAAAAGCAGTGTCTTCTTTCGGGTCTCATTGTCCGATTTCAGCTCTCTCAGCATCCGGTTTACGGTTTCGCCTTCCATTCCGCAAAAAGCCGCTGCAAATCGCAGATGTCGTTTGGCTGGCAGCGAAGAGGCTCGTCTTAAAATCTCCTCCCTCTGCCCACAGAAAGCCCTTCTTCCTTCTTCTGCGAAAAAGAGCTGTTCAAAGTCTTTTGTGATATACTTGGCCATGCCGGTTCTCCACACGTCCATCAAGCGTTCTGGATGTGCAGAGAGCAGGAGTTTGGTGAGTTCCACCAAGATTCTTTCCTTGCTCACCCTTTTTAAGTTAGGGGCAATCTTGCCAATCGCCGCATAGGTCTCTTCCTCGATGGAAAAACCGAGCTGTGCCGCAAAACGCAGGGCACGCAGAATTCGCAGAGCATCCTCCGTAAACCTCTCCCTTGCCAATCCGACACAGCGAATCACGCCTGCCTTTAAGTCTTCCTGCCCGCCAAAAGCATCCACAACACCTGTGCTGTGGCTGTAGGCCATTGCATTGATGGTAAAATCCCTGCGTTTTAAATCTTCCAACAGACTTCGGGTGAACTCCACCTGCTTGGGATGCCTCCCATCTTCATACTCCCCATCAATTCGATAGGTCGTGACCTCGTAACCTTTGCCGTGCAGCAGCACCGTCACGGTGCCATGTTGAATGCCAGTATCCACAGTTTTCTTGAACATCTCCTTCACCTGCAGCGGAAGAGCCGAGGTGGTGATATCCCAGTCATTGGGGCATCTCCCCAAAAGGGTGTCACGGACACAGCCGCCAACGGCATAGGCCTCGAAGCCCCGCTGATTCAGGTGTTCTATGATTTCCTCCACATCCTTTGGAATCGCAATCTGCATCCGTGTTCTCCCTTCTTTTATTAATAAGCTTTTCCCCAGTATACCATCTTGGTGGCTGCTTTTCCACAGCACACACAGGTATCTGCCACTTTTTCCTGTGCAAATGGCATACATCTGGAGGTCGCTCCTGTCAGCTCTTTGATTTTATCCTCACACTCCTGACAACCGCACCACATCGCCTTCACAAAGCCCGGTTTCTCCTCCACGGTCTTTGCAAATTCCTCCAGTGTCACAGCCGTATAGGTATGTGCTTCTCTGTGTTGGCGAGCCCGCTCCAGCATATCGCTCTGCATGTTCTCCAAAAGCTCTGCCACGGTCTCGTTCAGGGCATCCAAAGACACGGTCATCTTTTCGTGGGTATCACGCCGCACCAATACAGCCTGATTTGCCGCAATGTCTCTCGGTCCTATCTCCACACGCAGCGGAATGCCTCTCATCTCGGACTCGCTGAACTTAAAGCCCGGACTCTTATCGGAGTCATCCACCTTCACACGGAAGTTGCTGAGAACGCTCTTCAGTTCCATTGCTTTTTCCAGAACTCCCTCTTTATGCTGCTGTACTGGCACAATCACCACCTGTGTCGGTGCAATTCTTGGCGGCAGCACAAGGCCGCTGTTGTCACCGTGTACCATGATGATGGCCCCAATCAGACGAGTGGTCATACCCCAAGAAGTTTGATGTACATATTGGAGTTTGTTCTCCTTGTCCGAGTACTGAATCTCGAAGGCCTTTGCAAAGCCATCTCCAAAGTTATGGCTGGTTCCAGACTGCAAAGCCTTGCCGTCATGCATCAAAGCCTCAATCGTGTAAGTCGCCTCGGCACCGGCAAATTTCTCCTTATCGGTCTTCTGTCCCCGAACCACTGGCATTGCCAACACGTTCTCACAGAAATCCGCATACAGATTCAACATTTGAATGGTTCTTGCTTCCGCCTCCTCTGCTGTCGCATGAGCGGTGTGTCCCTCCTGCCACAAAAACTCTCTGGAACGCAGGAAGGGTCTGGTGGTCTTCTCCCAGCGCACCACAGAACACCATTGGTTATAGCACTTTGGCAAATCTCGATAGGACTGAATCTCTCTCGCATAAAAATCACAGAATAAGGTCTCAGAGGTTGGTCTCACGCACATTCTTTCCGCAAGTGGCTCCAAGCCTCCATGTGTCACCCACGCCACCTCTGGTGCAAAGCCCTCCACATGGTCTTTTTCCTTCTGTAGCAGGCTCTCCGGAATGAACATCGGCATGTACACATTCTCCACACCTGTCTCCTTGAAGCGGGCATCCAACTCTTTCTGGATGTTCTCCCAGATGGCATAACCAGCTGGTTTGATTACCATACAGCCCTTGACGCTGGAATAGTCAATCAGCTCTGCCTTCAGCACCACATCGGTGTACCACTGTGCAAAATCCTCTTCCATCGATGTGATAGCCTGCACCAGTTTCTTATTCTCTGCCATAGCAACATAACCTCCTGAATCTCTTATTCTTTGTAATTCTTTTTTGCCTCATCATATGATGATGTTGGGAGCAAAAGGTATTTTGCCCCCTATGATACCGGATTGCTCCGCATGAAATGCCCCCAGTATTCATATCCGTTTAGTTTTAAGACATTTTTCGCTTTTTGTCAATGCTTCGGCAATGGCTCAGTCATTTTCATGCTTTTTGAGGGCCTCATACAGTCTCTCTAAAGCCTCCATCAGAACCTTTTTGGGGCAGGCAATGTTCACTCTCTCAAAACCGATTCCCTCATCGCCAAACAGATAGCCCTCATCCAAGAACAGAAAGGCCTCCTTGGTCATGATTTCCTCCAGCTTTTCTTTGCTAAATCCGTAGGCACGCAAATCCAGCCACTGCAAATAGGTTCCTTCCAAATCAATCACTGCAATCTTAGGAAGCTTTTCTTCCATAAAAGCCTTCAAGGCTCTCCGATTCTCCTCCAACACAGCAAGCAGCTCATCCAACCAAGCATCGCACTGCGTATAGGCAATCTCACAGGCTTTCAGCCCCAAAATGCCCGGTCCATGCTGTGCTGTCTCTGCCATACTGGCCGCAAACTGCTCCCTCTCCCTCTCGTTCGGAATCACGATGCAGCTGGTCTGCATTCCCGCCAAGTTAAAGGTTTTGCTCGGTGCATAGCAGACCATGAGCTGCTCTGGCTCCTCCGCAACAGCAGCCATAGGTGTGAAATGGTGTCCCGGAAGAATCAAGTCACAGTGAATCTCATCCGAAATCAAAAAGACCTTATGCTTCTTACAAATGTCATATACCTTCTTTAATTCTTCCTTCGTCCAGACACGGCCGACGGGATTGTGAGGGTTGCAGAAAATCATAGCGGTGTTTTTGGGATTGGCAGCCAACTCTTCCAAAAGAGCAAAGTCAATCGTGTATGTATGATTCTCGTAATGCAAAGGACAGGTGACCAACTCCCTCTTTCCCTGCTTCACAGCACCAAAAAATGGATAGTACACTGGAGTCATCACAATCACCCCGTCTCCCTCTTTCGAGAAACAGCGCACACCATGGAAGAACGCCGTCACCACGCCCTGCGTGAAAACCAACCAGTCTTTCTGTATACTCCATCCATAGCGTCTCTCTATCCAGTCCACCACAACCTGACGGAACGTTTCCGTCGGCGCTGGATAGCCCAAAACCACCTCATCCAAATAGGCCTTCAATCCCTCAAGGAGCTCCGGCGGATTCTTAAATTCCATATCTGCCACCGAGAGCGGTACAATTCCATCCGGGACCTCCGGATTGATTGCCTTCATCGCATTCCATTTGGCAGAACCTTGCTCCCAACGGTCCACCAGTGTCTCAAAATCGTACTTCATTTTCCCTTTCCCATCCTTTCTTTTTATCTGTCTTGTCTGTTTTCTCTATCGTATCGGTTCTTGCTATTCTTGTCGTCTTTGCGATTCTGCCTTTTCTGATTCCACTTTTTCCACTTTTTCTTTGCCCCCAAAAATATTCTTTAGTATAGCACACTTTGTGCCAATATTTCTATCATTTTGCCAATCTTTCATAGCTTTTTACAAAATCTTCAATGATGAGCAAACCCAAAGGTCCCAGCAAAAAACCCCAGAGTCCAAACAACAACAGACCTACATAAATCGCCATCAAAGTTTCCAGAGGCGTGAGTCCTACCTCACTCCCCATCATCTTCGCCTCCAAGCCCTCCCGCACAAAGTAGCAAACAAGATAAATCAGCAACAAAAAAAGAGCCTCCTTCCAATCCTTTTGAAACATTTCTATCAAAATCCACGGAACAAACACCGTTCCCGTTCCAAATACCGGAAGGGCATCCAAAAAGCCGATGGAAACCGCCGCCAACAAATAGTAGGGATTTCCCAACAAAAATAAGCCCAGAGAACAAATGGCTATGGTGGCTGCCATTATCAGTCCCTGTGTTTTGAGATAGGCTCTCCCCACATTGACTATCCTCTCTCCAATCATAGCAAACTCCTCCCGAAAGAGGGATCTGTCCCGCCGCTTGCGAATCGCATCCATCTCTTGCAAGGACAGCACGCTGGCCATCATCGTAACCAAGAAGACAAGCAAGCCTCTCACTCCCTTTTGAAACCAATTCACAGAATTTCCAACCAGATAGGGCATGGCCGCTCTCCGGATATTGGCTAACACGTCTGTGATTCCCTCCCGCAGCAGAGCCGGTATCAAACCCTTTCGGATGTGAAACAGCTCCTCTATTTTGCTGCAGCTTCCAGTCAGTTTTGCATCCAAGGCAGCCAAAATCTGCGGAAAGGCCTCCGAGAGGCGCTTCATTTCTTGCAGCAGCTTACAAGCTCCCAGATAAGAAAAAGCAGCAAACAGTCCAGTCAACCAGAGAAGCAGCAAAAAAGCCGCCAAAGCGATGGGAAAGCCGTGGCGTTTTCCTCTCCAAGTCCAAGCGATGTGCCTATGCATCCACAAAACCGGCCTCCGCAAAAAAAGGGCGATTCCATAGGAAATGAAAAAGGGAAGTACGAGAGGCAGCAAGTATCGAATACTCGCATAGACCGCTCCCGTAATTCCCATTATCACAAAAATCCTCTTTAGTTTTCCACTTGGCTTCCCCATGAACTCACCTGTTTCTGTTTTGTACTTCTTTTGTACAATCCTAGTATGAGTTGTGAAAGCCTTTTTTATTCTCGGTTTTTTTCAAATTTTATCCAAAAATTCTCCAACCACAGATGAAGTTGCTTCTCCACCAAGAACTTAAGCTTCGGTACACTACCTTGCCATTACCGGAGGAAGCATCCACCACCATGCCACCACCCGCTGCAATACCGACATGTCCATTTACCACCACGATATCTCCTGCTTGCAGGCTGTTAAAGTTCGTAATCTTGGTATAACGTCCCGGACTTCTCCAACCAGAAGAAGTCAGATAACTCTGTTTCACTCCGGAATTGTTCAGACACCAGTACACAAAACCGGAACAGTCAAAGGTATTTGGTCCCTTGGCTCCCCAGACATAGGAGGAACCCACCTTAGACTTTGCCACTGCCACGAGACGGGAAGCTCCACCTGCCACGGAAACGGTGCTGCCGCCTCCGCCAGACCCTCCGCTGTTATTCTTTCCGCCGCCGGAATTGTTTTTGCTTCCACCGCCACCGGAATTGCCCCTTGTCCCCGACTGGGAGGAGGTAGAAGGTCTGCTCGCCTTCTTCACGTCACTGCTGCTTAACTTGGTTATGGTCGCCACTCCAGCAATTCCATCCGAAACCAGACCATTTGTCTTCTGGAAGCTCTTCACGGCATTCTCCGTCAGCTCTCCGTAGTATCCAGTCACATTTCCAGAATACAGATAGCCATACTTGCTCAAAAGCTGCTGAATCTTTGTGACTTGCACGCTGTCATCTCCCAGACGAAGACCGTTCGCCACCGCACTGCCGCTGTTTAGAATCGCTCTTGTGGAAGGTCCCAGATAGCCATCCACCACTTGGTCATTTCGGGACTGGAACTGTTTGACCGCCAGCACCGTGTCCGCACCGTAGGTTCCATCCGGCTCAGAAGTCAGATATCCCAGCTCTCGCAGTCTCTTTTGGCTGGCCAAAACCACATCGCTCTTCTCGCCATAAGCCAACATATTGGGTTTGATTTCATCGCTGTACAGAAGGTTAAAGGTCTGTTTTCCAACCTTTCCGTCCTCTGTCAGTCCATTGACGCTCTGCAGCTTCTTCACCGCTGCCTCTGTCGCATCCCCGAAATTTCCCGTCAGCTGGTCAGCGGTCGCCAAATATCCCAACTCATACAGACGCTGCTGAATCTGATAAATATCATCTCCCGAAACACCATTTTCTACCATGTAATACTTCGCATCCGGAGACATAATCGCCTGAAAAGTTGCCGGTCCAACCACACCGTCCTGATTCAATTCATACTGCCGCTGAAATTTCATAACAGAAGCCTTGGTGGTCTCACCGAAATAATTCGTTGGCTCATCGTTATCCATAAAGCCCAGCTCCATCAATCTCTCCTGCAACATGGCCACCACCGAATGTCTCACACCAATCCGCAGATACTCCGGAGCCGCTTCCTCTTCCGTCTCCAGAGAGGCATCCGTTCCCTCCACCGTCAGCGTCTCAGGTTCGCTCTCTGTCTGGTCCCCCTGCCACTCTGTCGTCGCAATGGTCTCATACGCTGGCTGAGAAGAACATGCCGAGGCCAGTGTCATCAGTCCAATCAAGGCACTGGTTTGTATCACCTTTTTCTTTATGTATTTCCATCTCATGAATCCTATCCTCTTTCTGTGTTCCGTGTTCCCTCTGTGTTTTTCCTCCTTATCTTACAACAATCTTCTTTCCTTTTGCAACTATATGCCGACATTTCCCCAAAAACTTAATGAAATCTTAAGACTTCAAAACTCCCCCTCGCTTAGAGCGTGAGTCTCTCCAGCACTTCCTCAAAGCCTGCAAAGGCCTCAGATTTTGGCAACTCCAGAAAGTGCAAAGGCTGCCCGCTCTTTGGATGCACCAAGGAAAGACGATAGGCAAACAGAGCCAAAGGCTGCCCCCAACCACCATACTTGCCATCTCCATACAAAGGCAGCCCATGAGCCGCAAACTGTGCCCGAATCTGGTGATACCTACCGGTTTTTAATTCCACCTCCGCCAGTCCCACTGGCCTTCCTTCCCTCTCCGTCTCGGCCAAAACACAGTAGGAAAGCTCGGCTCTCTTTGCCTCCCTCTCCCCTGCCTTTGCCACTCTTGCCATATGACTTTTTCCATCTTTCACTAAGTTATCCACAAAGTTATCCAC
>JAUNGR010000130.1 GCA_030524485.1 bacterium
GAAAGGGCTTCTGGCTGCGTGAGGCGAAGGGTCTCTTGCATCTTCTCATAGACCTGCGGGAGGTCAGTCACAATCTCTGCTACCTTCTGTAAGTTGAGGTCTCGAAGCCCCGAAAGGTAGGTTGGCGGTTCCTGATACAGTACGGAATAGCAGGTGGAATAACGTCCTTTCTCGATAAGCTGGCGAAAGCGTTCGGAAAGGTCTTTCATCTCTCCTTCAATCTCCTCAAAAGAAGCTTCCCTTGCTTGGGTGCGTAAAATAAAGCCCCAATCGTTAGAAAGATACGGAAGGAGGCGTTCTCTTGCCTCTGCCTTCCATTCCTTATCGCTGATTTTTGCGGAGATTCCAAGCCCTGTCTTTCCGGCGGTCAGCACGCAAAAGCGGCCGGAAAGCTGGATGTGGGAAGTGACCACAGGGTCTTTGGTCTTTATGGCTTCTTTTTCCACCTGCACTAGGATTTCGTCCCCAGAACGCAACGGTCTTTTAGAGAATACCGAAGAGGCAGTTTCTGTTCTTGGCTGTGAAAACAGGTGAGCTGGATTGTCCTCCAAGCTATAAAAGCCCTGCATTCCATCCCCCAAGTCCACAAAAGCAGCGTGAATGTTTTTTACCACATCCCGAACCCTTGCCACCCTCACCTGCCGCAGCAGGGGGGCAGCTTCTAGGGGCTGTAACTGGATTTGGATCGGTCTTTTGGACTCGGTAGATAGGAGCACCGTCCAGAGCACCTGCTCTCTCTGTGTGATAAGCAATCGTTCCATGCCATTCTCCCCTAAAAATCGCTTCCGAAGGCTTCCAACGGCTTCCAGCGGGTCATTTCCTTATCCTCAAAGCCATACACCTCCAGTCTTTCCACATGGAAGGAGAAGGGAGGAAGGGCTATGCCAGTCTGCTTTGTGAAGGCCTCCAACACCAAGTCTGGCTTTAAGTTGTTGGCACTGCCGGTGGAAAGCTGCAAAAAGATGCTTCTGGTAGTGGGTTCTAAGCGGCTTTGGTAGATGAGGGGGCGGATATCCACCTCTCTCTCACTCTTTTTGCTGGTCTTTGTGATGCAGATGGAAGGCTGCTCGCAAAAGGAAGCGAAGGAGGAATAAAAGTCCTCCCAAGAATCCACTGCGTCTGGGTGCAAAAAGATGCGATAGTCGGCAGCGGCCACGATGGACATCGCATTTTTAGCGGTGTCTGGAAGCTCCTTTACGGACTCAATGGCATACCCCTCTGCCATCACAGCATTGAGCTGCTCTTTCATCTCAGCGGAGGAAAGAGTGCTCTCTTCGGTCAATTCGATGTCCATGTATTCGCCGCGGCTCTCGAGTCCCACGCCGAGCGGTGCCGCAAAGGACATAATCATATGGGGGCTGAAGCCCTCGCTGTAGCGAGCTGGAAGTCCTGCTCTTCGGATGGCTTTTTGAAAATATCGCATCCCATCCAGATGCCCCACAAACTTCACATAGCCTTGTTTGGAAAACTTAAGCCTTAACTTCAAAACAGACACCTCCTCCAAATTTCATTGCTCCGCAGCCCGAACAGCGTTCTCTGCAGTTGGGGGTGACGACACCCGCCATCGCCTGCTTCCACTCTCTCTTTAAGAAGTCCTTGCTGACTCCAGCGTCTATAAAGTCCCAAGGGAAGATTTCATCCAGACTTCTCTCTCTGGTTGTATAAAAGGCAATGTCCACTCCACAGTCCTCAAAGGCTTTCATCCAATACTCGTTGTGGAAGCTATCTGACCAAGAATCGTAGAGGGCACCGTTTCTATAAGCTGCCTCAATGACAGAAGCCACCTTACGGTCTCCTCTTGCAAGCACGCCCTCTAGCACGGTCACATCTGCCTCATGCCAGTTATACTTGAGACTTTTGTGGTTTAACATGTGAATCACCTTATTTTTTACGATGTAGGCTCTCTCCAAAAACTCTTCTTTCGTGCACATCTTTGCCCACTGGAAGGGAGTGAAGGGCTTGGGCACAAAGAAGGAGGAACTTGCCGTGATCAGGCAGCGGCCGTTTCTCTTTTCCTTTGGTACCTCGTCATAATAGAGAGCCGCAATCTTATTGGAAAGTTCAGCGATGCCCTCCATATCTTCCACGGTCTCTGTCGGAAGACCTAACATAAAGTATAGCTTTACTTTATTCCAACCGCCACGGAAGGCCTCCGCTGCCCCCGCAAGAATCTCTTCCTCCGTCAATCCCTTGTTGATGACATCCCTTAGTCTCTGGGAGCCAGCCTCCGGAGCGAAGGTAAGGCTGCTCTTTTTTACGTCCTGAATCTTACTCATCACATCCAAGGAGAAGGCATCGATTCGCAAAGAAGGCAGAGAAATGTTGACCTTCTTGGTGCCGCACTCCTCCAAAAGGAAGTTCACAAGTTCTTCTAGCTTTGTGTAATCGCTGGAACTAAGCGAACTTAAAGAGATTTCCTCCTGTCCGGTCGCTGCAAGCATCTTTTTTGCCTGCTCTTTGAGATATTCCACGCTTCTTTCTCGCACAGGACGGTAGACCATACCCGCCTGACAGAAACGGCAGCCTCGAATGCAGCCTCGCTGAATTTCCAAAACCACTCTATCCTGCGTCACCTTGAGGAAGGGAACTAGGGGCTTATCTGGATAATAGGTCTCATCCATGTTCATCACCAGCTGCTTGACAATGCTGGGCTTTGCATGGGAATTATTTGGCGTAAAGGAAGCAATCGTACCATCTTCCTTGTAAGCAACGTCATAGAAGGCAGGAACGTAGATGCCGGGGATTTCGGCTGCCATCTCCAAAAACTCCTTTCGGCTGCCACCCCTTTCTTTGTTGAGTCGATAAGCATCCAGAAGGTCAAAGTATACGGTCTCGCCTTCTCCAATATAAAAGAGGTCAAAAAACTCTGCCAGAGGCTCCGGATTATAAGCACAGGGACCTCCGCCGATGACAATGGGATCTTCCTCCCCTCTCTCATTGGCATGGAGGGGAATCTGGGACAAATCCAAAATTTGTAGGATGTTGGTATAACACATCTCGTACTGGATGGTGATGCCCAAGAAATCAAAGTTTTTGACTGGTGTTTGGCTCTCCAAGGTAAAAAGAGGAATCTTCTTCTCCCGCATAATGGCATCCAAGTCCATCCATGGGGAGTATACCCTCTCACAGGCTACATTTTCTTTTTGGTTGAGCATATCGTAGAGAATCTGGATGCCCAGATGGGACATTCCAATCTCATAAACATCGGGGAAACAAAAGGCAAACTTGATATCCACCTGATTCAAGTCCTTCTCCACCGAATTTATCTCCCCACCAATGTAGCGGGCAGGCTGCTGGATGCTCATTAAAATCTCATCACTTAACGCTAATTTTCTCATATTTTTTCCTTTTTCTAACATCCATGAACAAGAGGACATACGGTCAGGACAGGCTGTTCCCCTGTCCACGGATGCTATCATTTTTTAATAGATTTTCACATTCCCAGTTAGTATATTGAAAAGTTGGCTCTCTGTCAATAAGTGCCTTACTCGGAAAAGTTCCTTAAAAGCCGATTCGCCCCAGAGTCGTTTCCTTAAAACGTATCTTTTCTTCTTGAATATACTCCTCCACATCCTCCAAAATCACCGTGGAATCGCAGGCATCGTCCTCCGCTCGCAGATTTTGATTCAAGATAACCTGATTTACGAGGTTTCTTATCGTTCTTGCGTTGGCAAAATTGGGCTGATTTCTGGCTTCCTCTGCCACATCCAAGAGCCTTTCCAGTGCCGCCTCCTCGATTTGATACTGTTTCTTTTTTAGGAAAAGGCGAGCCAATTCTTTTAGTTCCTCTCTGCTGTAATCGGGAAACTCCAGATGAAACTGGATGCGGGATGGAAAACCAGGGTTGCTCTTTAAAAGCTCCTTCATCTCGTTCTGGTATCCGGCCAGAATCACACAAAGCTGCCCTCTCTTATCTTCCATTTCTTTCAGTAAGACCGCAATGGCTTCCTCACCGTAGCTTCCACTTTGCCCCTCCCCATAATTGCCTTGCATGAGGGCATAGGCTTCATCAATAAAAAGCACGCCTCCCAGTGCGTCTTGGATTTTTTCCTGCGTTTTGGGGGCAGTTTGCCCCACATAGCTTCCGATGAGACCGGAAGCATCGGTTTCTATGAGCTTCGCTTCGGCAAGTACCCCATTTTCGTACAGAATGCGGGAAATCAGCCTCGCCACTTCCGTTTTTCCGGTTCCAGGATTCCCATAAAAACACATGTGAAGGTTGAAATCCGGCTCCATCTTATTTCGCTTTGCGTAGGCTCTTATCTTTTTCACCATGCGTTTTATGCTGGTCAATCCGATGAGCTGTTCTAGCTCCTCCTCCCCACTTAACATCTTTTTTGTTAGGCTTTTGTCATCTGCCATCGGAAGGCGAATGCCGCAATCTAGGAGATAGCGGTTGACATCGACAAGGCTTAAGTCCCTCACTTTGGAATCGGCGACTCGTAGATTTTGACACATGATGACCTGCTCTAAGGCATTTCTAAGTTCGCGGGCATTTGCAAAGTTTTCCTCCTTGCGTTTGAGGTCCATGGCATCCAACAGTCTTTCCAATGCTGCCTTCTCTATGGAATAATTACGTCGCAAAAGCATGAGTTCTGCGATGCGTCCCAGTTCCTCACGGCTATAGTTTGGAAATTCCAGATGAAATTGAATGCGGGATGGAAGGCCAGGGTTTGACTGAATCATCTTTTTTAGGGGAGTGGAGTATCCCGCAAAAATCACGCAAAATTTCCCTCTATCGTCTTCCATCGCTTTTAGGAGCGTAGCCACAGCCTCTTTTCCGTAAATCTCCTGTTCCTGCACGAGGGCATAGGCTTCGTCGATAAAAAGCACACCTCCCATAGCCTCTTCAACGACTTCCATGGTCTTTTGCGGAGTTTCTCCTACATACTGACCCACCAAACCGCTGCGGTCCACCTCAACCACATGGTTGCTGGGAAGAATTTTGTTCTCATAGAGGATTCCGGCAATCAGCCTTGCCACTTCGGTTTTTCCAGTGCCAGGGTTTCCATAAAAGCACATGTGAAGATTGAGGTCACGGCTGCCCTGATTGGCCAACGCATAGGCTTTTATCTTTTTGACACTTTCTTTGATGTTTCCTAAGCCCACCAATGCAAGGAGCTGCTGCTCGCTCTTTCCAATGGGAAGGGAGTCTTTTTGGCCTTGGAAAAGGGAACGAAAGACCTCCAATACAAGCAGTTGCTGGTACAAATCATGGCGTTCGTTCTGGTCTTTTCCACGCAAAAAGTCTTCGGAAAAGAGAAAGGCATTTAGTTCTGCGTAACGGGGAGCCAGCATTTTTTGAAAAGCCGCTTGCATCTCGCTCTCACAATAGGCTATCTCCTCCTCTCCTTCCTCTTTTGAAAAAAAGTAACTTTCCTTCTGTTCTAGGATGGGCAGGCAAAAGAGCAGCCGAATGGAACTCCACACAGCATCCAAAAGTTCACAAAGTTCAAAAAAACCATCTGAAAAAAGGTCAATCTCATAGGCTTTTGCTTGGATGGTTTCGGCATTTTTTATCGCTTCCTCAAGCAGGAGTTTTGCCATTTTTTCTTCTAGGACTTTGGGCTTACGAAAAGAAAGATCGGTTTCTTCTTGAAATAAAGTTTGCAACTGCTTTTTCGTTTCCTCCTCTAGGGATTGGGGAAGCCAAACAGAAAGCTTTCTTCTTTCTTGGTAGTCAAACCCATAGATGTTATTTTGGCGAATCAAGTGCTTGCTCTTTTCGCTTATCTTATGAAGAAGCAAAAGAAGCCCTTTGGCAAGGGGCAGCAGCCTTTCGTTTGGGATTTCTCTGTATTCTAAGCTCATTTCGGGAAAAGTGGGCTTCATAAGGCTCTTTGTCTTTTCCTCCACAGCCCAAACTCCCAAGGTGTTGAGGGCGATTTTTAGCTCCTTATCCTGCTCTTTTATGCGGTTTTCTAAGCGTTCCCAACCAATGGAATATCGCTTGGAAAAAGGAGTTTCCAGATGAAGCTCTATCTGCTCTAGGGAGCGATTGAGTCGTTCAAAGTAGGCTTCGGTCTTATTGCTGGCACAGACATAGGCGTAGATGCTTGTAAAATCTGGAAAACGGGCATCGTCCTTTTCTTTTCCCACAAAGATGAGTTCGTTTGGGGAGATTTTTTTTTGCTCCAAAGCCAAAAACAAGTCTCTTATTTTTTCTATTTCCATCGTTTACTCCAATCCGAGGGCTTTTCTTGCGGCCTCCAAAGGGGTGCGATAAAAAAGCACCTCCAGTTCCTTTTTTAGCTCCTCATTCAAAAATGGATAGGTATCTGCACACTCTTCCGGTAAAAGCAGATGTTTGGCACCTGCATTGGAGGCAGTGACAA
>JAUNGR010000131.1 GCA_030524485.1 bacterium
TGCCTAACGGTTTTCTCTTGAAAATAAGTGTAGCACAAATCAGTAAAGTGTGCAAGATTAAGAAAGGAGATAGCACTCCTCCCACCGCCTAAAGGCAATGGGTTTCCGTGCTAAAAATTTTTATGAAATTAAAATGGAAAAAAGTTTGTGCGGCGGCACTGGCAGGAACCATGTTGCTTTCCAATCTATCCTATGCGGCACCGGACACTAAGTTGGGGACGAGGGATAGTTCCTTGGAAGAAACATTAGCGGACGGACTGGTGTTAAATTCCACCTTCGATGCGGATAGCATTTCTGGCACGACACTCAAAGATGAGAGTGGCAGAGGCAATGACGGAACGATGGTAGGAAATCCGCAATTTGTGAAGGGCATTCGTGGAACGGCAATTTCTTTTGATAATGGGGAAGTATCTGGAAAAGAAAAAGAAAAGGCCATCCAATATGTCACATATGGAAAGGGAAAGGATTTGCAGTTTGGCAAGGAAGATTTTTCCCTCTCTTTTTGGATGAAGACAACAAACAATGGTCAAAACAATGGTACCATTTTATCCAACAAGGATTATACTTCTGGCAGCAATGTGGGCTGGGCAATCGGTAATTTTAATAACCCAAATGACAGAGACATCCGCATCAATTTCTCCACAAAGAAGGGGTCTCGAGTGGAACTCAAAGGGGTTCCTGCCAATGACGATGCTTGGCATCATGTGGCAGCGGTGTACGACAGAGATGGCAAAATGTCGGTGTATCTGGATGGAAGCCTGTATAAAACGGCAGATATGAAAGAACACGCAGGAACGGTGGACACTGCCTATGATTTTATCTTAGGTGGGGATGGCAGACCAAACTATGGCATGAAGGACTGTGCTGTGGATGAGTTGCGTGTGTATCAGAAGGCTTTGGATGCAGCAACGGTGCAAAGCATCTATGAGGCGGAAGGTGCCTTTGCGATTGTGGAGAAGATGGAGAGTGAGCTAGCAAAGATGGAGGCTGGAAGCGAGTACAGCCAAGAAGACTTGGATGAGATGGCGAAGGAGCTGGCTGAGGGGAAGGCAGCTTTGGATAGCTTATCCGTGGCGGCAGCAATGGCAGCCGTGAAAGCCTTGCAGCAGTCCTATCAGAAGTTTTTGGCAGGAAGCAAGCCTCTGGCAAGTTTTCAGCTGATTTCGGATGTCCACATTGAGAACAGTAAGCTGACGGACACGAACGCCGTAAATTTGATTGCAGGTTTGCAGGATATGCAGGAGATGGACCCTGACAGTCTTGGTGTGCTGAATGCGGGAGATTTCACGCAGAGCAGTAAGGCAGACCAGTACGAGGGCTTCTATCAGATTATGAAGGAATATGGACCGGAGGCAGAAAAAACAATCATCGCTCTGGGAAATCATGACGTGAGGGGCAGCGATTCCAGTAAGTGGAATAAGGATGAGACGCAGGATGGAGCTTACTGGGCGACCGCAAAGGAGCTGTATCTGACGAACAATCAGCCTTATATGCCAGATACGGACGGAAAAACCTACTATGATAAGTGGTTGGGCGGCTATCACTTCATCGTGCTGAATACGGAAAGAGCGATGAAGGATGTGATGTATCTGTCGGAGGAGCAGCTGACTTGGCTGGAGGAGACTCTTGCCGAGGATGCAAGCCCCAACAAACCGATTTTTGTGCTGGGACACAATGGACTGAACGACACCCATTGGAGAAGCAACATTTTGAGCGGCTTTGGTGAGACCGATGCCAAAGTGAAGGAAATTTTTGCGAAATACCCGCAGGTTATTTATATGAGCGGCCACATTCACAATGGTTTTGGTGTGGCAGAGGCTGTGGAGAGAGAGTTTGGAACCAGTGTGGACATTCCTTCTTATAATGAGTCAGAAAACGGAGAGAAGAGTCAGGGCATTGGCTGGCATGTCAAAATTTATGAGGACAAAGTGGTATTCAAGGCAAGAAATTTTAAGACCTCCACTTGGCTGCCAGAGTATGACATTAGCATTCCGCTTCCAGGGCTTCCCGTGCTGTATCAGGAGGCGAAGGCTCTGACATCCAACGATTACACAGCGGAAAGTTATCAGAAACTATCCGAAAAGACAAAAGAAGCCGAAGAATTGTTGAATCGGACCTATGACCAGAGCGTTATCACAGCATGGAACGATGTGAGACCACCGGCAGAGAGTCTATATGACGGAGAGACTCGGCTTAAAATCCGTCAGACGGCGACGGAGCTTCAGACAGCGATGGACGAGTTGGAATTGGCTCATGTGGTTGTAGAAGTGGGAGACAACCTCTATCTGCAGGCGGGAACAGATGCCAACAAGACCAGTACACAGTTTAGCAACTACGATGCGAACAAGCTGAGAGTAAAATTTTCAGATGGAAACCAGAGTTATACCCGAAAAACCTTGCTGCGATTTGACCTTTCAGAGATTTCGGAGAGTGCAGAGAGAGTGGAGTTGGTGCTGCATTTGACAGAGGGTATCAGCAACACGAATCCGGCGAAGGATTTCACTTCTGCGGATGTTTATTGCATCGAAGAGGATTGGGATAGCAAAGTGACATGGAATACCGTTCCTAAGAGGTTGGAGAAAGCGGCTTCCATCACCAAGGCCAATGTTTCCGGAGAGTTTGTCACAGTGGATGTGACGGAGGCTGTGAAGGCTGCCAAGGCCGAAGGAAAGCAGAGCCTTTCTTTTGAGATTAGCTGTCCGACGGAGGCCAACGATAATATGATTGACTTCTTCTCCAGCCGAGCAGAAGGAAAGCAGGTTCCGAGATTGGCAAGCTATGCTTTAGCTCCTCAGAAACCGGAAAATCCGGAGTTTGTGGAGTTGAGAGAAAAGTGGTTGAAGAACCTGTTGGGCGGCAAGTTAGACCAGAGCAATGAGGCGGTGCAGACCTACATCGCCAACCTAAATGAGAAGGCGGGAGAGTATTGGAGCAGTATGCATAAGAGCGACGAAGCCGACCGTTTTAATCTCTGGGATGACCTTGATATGACGTTTATTTCGGGAACTGGAAGTGCAGCAAAGACCAATTCTGGTCATGTGGCACAGACCTTCTATCGCCTGAAAGATATGGCAATCGCCTATGCAACGGAAGGCTGTGAGCTGTATCAGGATGAGGAACTGCAACAGGAACTGATTGCGGCTCTGGATTTTATGAATGAGGAGCATTATAGCAGCAGCGACAGCAAAACACCGTTTTTTGGAAACTGGTGGCATTGGGAGATTGGCGGACCGATTGCCTTTATGGACATCGCCCTGATTCTTTATGATGACCTAACTTTGGAGCAGATTCAAAATTATGCGGCAGCGGTAAACCGCTTTACAAATGTCTGCGACAAAGCTTCCGGTTATCCGGGGTCTCCGGCAATGACGGGAGCCAACTTGATTGACAAGGGTATGGCTGTGGCACAGGTTGGAATTTTGACCGACAACAGCGAGAAGCTGGAGCACATCAAGAAGGCTTATAAGACGGTGTTTGAGTATGTGACCACAGGGGACGGCTTTTATGAAGACGGCTCCTACATCCAGCATCAGGCCTTAGCGTACATGGGCGGATATGGCTCCTCTCTGTACGAGAAACTGAGCATTCTGTTTAGCGTCTTTGCAAACACCAATTATGAGCTGGTGTACGAGGACCATGCAGAGCAGCTGCTCTTTGATATGGTATTTGAGGGCATAGAACCCTTCCTGTATAACGGACTTTTCATGGATATGGTTTCTGGACGCAGCATCGTGAGAAAAGCGACAACAGACAAGAGCCGAGGAGCAGGAATGCTGGATGCGATGATGTTGTTGGGAGATGCGATGCCAGAGGAGCAGAAGGCACGTTTTGAGAGCATGGTAAAATACTATGTTGGCGTGGATGAGGACTATTATTATAGCCGTAGCACGCACATTGCTTCTTTGATGAAGGCAAATGAGATTATGCAGGACGATACGATTCAGCCAAGAAGTGAGTATGTGCTGCACAAACTCTTTGGAAGTATGGATAAGTTGGTGCATATCACAGGCAGCTATGGTCTTGCCCTGTCTATGCACTCCAGCCGGACCTACGGCCATGAGCTGATTAATGACGAAGGAAAACGTACTTGGAACATTTCGGATGGTATGACTTACCTGTACAATGGAGACAGAGAGCAGTATGGAGAGGGCTACTGGGCAACCGTGGACCCGAAGAGACTTTCTGGGACCACCACAGAGTATGTCACAAGAAACAATGGTGCAGGTGACCGCAGCAAAAATGTGTATAGCTGGGTGGGCGGCTCCAGCGTTGGAGAGTACGGCACAGCCGGTATGCATTATAAGACACTGGGAAACAGTGGAAACAGCAGAAGTGGTGCGGATGTAAAGAAATCTTGGTTTCTGTTTGACGATGAGATTGTGGCTTTGGGAAGCGGCATCACCTCCAGCACAGGAAACTATGTGGAGACGATAGTGGACAACCGTAAGCTCAAGAAGGACGGCAGCAACGAAGTTGTGATTGACGGGGAGACGGTGGACATTCGAGACGATGGTGCGGAGAGTGCGACCAAGGGAACAAAGCTGCAGAATACCTCTTGGATTTCTCTGGAGGGCAATGCAGAAAATTCGGATATCGGTTACTACTTCCCGAACGGTGCAGATATTATGGCATTGAAGGAGAAGAGAGACGGAAACTGGAATCAGCAGGGAACCGACTCTGGAGCAGAGAGCAACCACTTTGCGACCTTCTGGTTTGAGCATGGCAAGAATCCGAAGAATGCGGATTATGCTTATGTGATTCTTCCAAATAAGGATGCTTCTGCGACAGAGGAATATGCGAAGGCAGCGGACATTGAGATTCTGGAGAATAGCACGGATGCCCATGCCGTTCGTGAAAACAGTCTGGGACTCACTATGGTGAACTTCTGGAACAACAAGAGCAAGACCTCCGCAGGCATCACGGCAAATAAGATGGCCTCTGTTACCATGAAAAAAGAGGGAACGACTGTGACGGTAGGCGTTGCAGACCCGACACAGGAGAATACGGGAAGCATTGAGATTTCTCTTCCCTATGCGGCAGAAGAGATTCTTGCAAAAGACGACAATGTGGAAGTGCTAAAAAGCACACCTTTTGTCACTCTTGCAGTCAAGACCGCAGGATTGACAGGGCAGAGCAGTTCCCTTACAATAAGAATCGCAGAGAACCAGCAGACAGAGCTGCTTGCGATGGCAGAGGAATTGGAGCCAATCAAAGCAGAGATAGGAACAAAGTTTGCAGAGCTGAATCTTCCGAAGGAAGTGAAGATGCTCGACAATCTCGGTGCAACGCATACGTTGGCCGTGAGCTGGGAGAGGGGCGATTACAATAAGGACCTCGCTGGAACCTATGAGCTGGAAGGCACGCTGACGCTGCCGGAAGGTCTTTCTAACAGTGCAAACATCAAAGCAAGGCTTGAAGTGCAGCTTGGAGTGACCGATATTGTCACAAGCGTCAATGTGTATGTGCAGGGTGGAAGCGACGGAGATAAGAATTATAATGGCAGCAATGGCCTGATTGTAAAGAACGATAAGGGTGCGCAAAACTATACCAGAAAGGCAGTTATGAAGTTCTCCTTGGAGGACCTTCCAAGCGACCAGAAGGAAATTTTCCTGACCTTTGAATTGAGCGGAAAACCGAGTGCGGACTTCTCGCTTGCAGAAGTGTACTGGGTGGAGAGCGACTGGAAGGGAAGTACCGTTACGTTCAACAGCTTCCCAGATAGAGTGCAAAGCACAGCAGTGGCTTCCTTCCAGAAGGCAGATACCGAAAAGAGCCTTGTGCAGAAATTGGATGTCAGCAAGGCAGTTCTTGCAGCGATAGAGGCAGGCGATGAGGAGATTTCTTTTGAGGTTAGCATTCCGACCGCTGCCAACAACAACTATATGGAGATTGTTTCCAGCAGAAGCCAGAAAGAGGGCGTGGTAAAGCCGTCTCTGGTTTGGGAATCCGACTATGAAGCGGAGAAGGTGATTAAAAAGAACCTCAGCTTTGTGGTGGAACTGGCAAAATCCATCGATGCAGCCGAATTTAGAAATGTGGATGAGGCGGTTTTGGAGCAGCTCATCAAGGAGGCAGAGGCTGTGCTTGCGGATGCGGATGCCGATATGGATGAAATCCATGAGGCAGAGAGGGTGCTGACACAGAAGATGGCCTCTTATCGCAGAAAGTAAAAGGAAGAGAAAGAAAGCGTTAGAAACAAGAACGTGCTAGAACCAAGACCGAGAACAAAGACAGTGGAGGCGGCAGACTGAGAAAAAGAGTGTTAAGGTGGAGCTTGGTGGTGGGAATGCT
>JAUNGR010000132.1 GCA_030524485.1 bacterium
TGCTTACCGAAGCGTTTTGCCAACTCTCGATCTATTTTTGTCACCTTTTCCCGATACTTTGGCGAGGTAAAACAGTGATTTTCTCTCCCTCCAAACAACATCTTTCTCCTGTCCTCCCGCACCCGCAGTACCTCTGGATAGCGATCGGCCAGCCATTTAGGACGTGCACCGGAGGGCGTGGCCAAAATCACGGAAATTCCATTTTGGTAGAGAGTGTCAATCTGTTGTTCCAGCCACTCAAAGTGAAATTCTCCCTCTCTTGGCTCCAAGGCTCCCCAAGAAAAAACCCCTAACGTCACCGTGTTGACGTGAGCCTTTTTAAAATACTCCAAATCTTTCTGCAGGATTTCCGGCATGTGCAGCCATTGCTCCGGATTGTAGTCTCCTCCATAAAGAATTTTATCTGTATGCATACCTTTTTCTCCTTCCTTTCCCCCTTATTGTTCCAGAACCAGCACTTCGGCAAGAGAACGTTTTGGCACATGATGCACCTGTTCCTTGTCCCGCCAGTATTTCACATCCCCATCCTCTGGCATTGCCTCTATCACAACTTCCTCCTTCACGACTCCCAAGGCAATCACCATGCTGACGGCATATCTCTCCTTGTCTAAGCCCAAAAGATTCAAAAGTTTCTCTCTTTGCACATTCATGAGCATACAGCCACCGTAGCCTAACTCGGTTGCTCCCAAAAAAATGCTCTGTGCGGCAATCCCCTCGTCCACAGACAGATTTGCCTGAATGCTCTTATCCCGAAGCAAAATCACATAGCCTGTGGGTCTCTCCTCCTCACAAGGGCCATCCCAATCGGGCAGATAACCTGCCCAAGCAAGACAATCATACACCTTTGCTCTCAGGTCTTCCTCGCTTACCGTAGCATATTTTAAATATTGTTTATTTCCACCACAGGGGGACAACCTTCCAAGGTCCACCAAAGCCCTCAGCTCCTCCCTTGTGATTGCTTTCTTCGCATCAAATCTTCGATAAGAGCGACTTTTCTTTACCAATTCTGCCAACATTTTTATTTCCTCCCTTTATTCTAGATAGGCATCCATCAATTTACGAGCGATCGGAGCGGCGGCTCTTCCCCCGCTTCCTCCCTCTTCCACAATCACACACACGGCTATCTTGGGATTCTCCACAGGGGCAAAGCCCACAAACCAAGCGTGGCTCTCCTTTCCCGTCTCAAACTCAGCGGAACCGGTTTTTCCTGCCGCTGTGTAAGAAGCATCCCGAAGAGCCGAGCCAGTTCCCGTTTTCACCACCTCCTGCATCAACTCCGTCAACTGTGCGGACTCCTCTGCGGTCAGCAGACTGCCGTAAGTGGAAGGAGTGAATTTTTTTACGCTCTGCCCAACGGCACTTTCCACATGGTCAATCAGGTAAGGCTTCATCAAAACTCCACCATTGGCAATCGCTGCGGTAATCAGCAGATTGTGCATAGGCGTGATTTGGGTTCCCCCCTGCCCGATGGAAGTCTGCAGAATCTCCCAAGTATCGGCCCCCGTCCCCATGACAAAAGAACTTTTGTTATAGGCGAGGGAGAGAGGCAGCTCTTTTCCAAATAGCAGCTCCTCACTCAGACTTTTCCATTTGCCCAAATCCAAGGACAGTCCCATGGTAGCAAAGGCTCCATTGCAGGATTGGGCAAAGCTGTCTACAAAATTCACCTGCCCATGAGCCTCCCCATGATAGCAGCGAATTTGGTATTCCCCCTCTGTCAAAAGCCCGCTGCAGTCATACAAAAAGTCCTTATAATCGTTAGGATGTTCCCGCATATACTCCAAGGCTGTCACTATCTTGAAGGTGGAGCCAGGGGGATACAGTCCCTGTGTCGCTCGGTTTAAGAGCTGTCCTGAGCTGTTGTCCGCAGAAACCATATTCTCCCAATCGGCAGCTATGGTATTGGGATTAAAGTCCGGTTTGGACACCATAGCCAAAATCTTTCCGGTGTCCGGTTCCATCGCAACCACTGCTCCCCGCTTGTTGCCCAGTGCATCGTAAGCCAACTGCTGCAACTGCACATTTAAGGTGGTGACCACGTCATCCCCCTGACTTTTTTGCCCCATAAGCTCATGGTAGGCCTGTTCCGCCAAGTTGGTGTGGGAAGAAAGCAGGTAAAAATTGGCAAGGGTCTCCAGTCCGGTTTTTCCCTTTCCGGTGTAGCCCACCACATGTGCAAACAGATTCTGATAGGGATAGCTTCTTTGCTCACTTCCATCCTCCCCCACCTTTGTCTCTGCCAGCACCTCATAGCCGCTGCCTAGGATTCTCCCTCTCACAATTCGGTCCGCAAAGCTGTCTAACCTTGCGTTGTAAGCATTGTTAATCACCGAATCTCTCTGTATCGTCAAAAAATAAGAAAAGTAGAGGATGAGTGCAAGAAAGAGAAAAACAAAGACATAGGTGACAAGCAAAATATTTCGGTTCGCCTTGTCTCCCGTCCTCTGGACTGTCTTTTTTTTGCCTTCCGCTTTCTTCGTTTTTTTGCCAACTCCTAGTTTTTTTGCATTTTTCTTATCCAAATTCCTCTTCCTCATTCCGCTTCAAAATATAAAGTCCCTGAATCACATGAAACATAATAAACGTACTCAACACCGAGCTGCCTCCATAACTGACAAAAGGCAGTGTCACTCCAGTGGAAGGAATAAATTTGGTCACCCCTCCCACCGTCAAAAATACCTGCACGATATATTCAATGCCCAAGCCAAAGGCAATCAGCTTATAAAACATAGCCTGCATCTGGTTGGCCACCAAAATCAACTGCAAGAAACAGCCCAGACAGATTAAAATCAGGCAAAGAGCAAACAGACCGCCCATTTCTTCGGAAATGGCTGCAAAAACAAAGTCCTTCTCCACCACCGGAATCCTCTTTGGCATTCCCTGATACAAGCCCATCCCAAACCAACCTCCGGTGCCTATGGCAAACAGAGACTGGGTGATTTGATATCCCGTATTATCGATGTCTGCCCACGGATTCAACCATGCACTGACACGCACAGCCACATGCGTAAAAAGCTTTGCCGCCAACAAGGCTCCCCCCGCTCCTATGCCCAGTCCTCCCACAAGATAGCCCCAATTGTCGGTTGCCACAAAGAGCATACACAGGTAGGTGAGAAAGAAAATCAAAGCTCCTCCCAAGTCTCTGGAAGCTATCAAAATCAACACATGCAGAGCCGCCATTGCGGTGGTGATGCAGACCTGCCGAAAGGAGGTGGAGCGATAAAACATCGTCGCCACAAAAAACACAAAACTGATTTTTACAAACTCGGAGGGCTGAAAGCGGATGCCCCCTATCTCAATGGAGAGCTGTGCCCCATAAGTGATGCTTCCCAAGACCAGCACCACAAGAAGTAACACCACTCCGGCAATCCCATAAACCCATGGAATCTTGGAAAGCTGCCACACCCTATCTATGACGAAGGGGATGAGCCATGTCACAAAAGCGGAGAGCACCAAAATCACAAATTGCCTCACCGCCCTGTCAAAATTCAACCTTGTCAGAATCACCAAGCCCACGCAGCTCAAAAAGCATACATTATTGACTAGCACTCTGGATACATGCTTGTACAGCAGCCGAAACAGGTAGATGTACAACAGAAAAAATACCACCTGTGCCACATAGAACACAGCCACCCGCAGTTCCTGCGTCTTCAAATACAGAATCCCATAGGCCAAGGCATGGAACACAAACAGCACACGAATCTGTCCCGCACAGGCTCTATGCTTCTCCTCCATTTCCGAATAACGGAAATAGGAAAAATTATAGTACGTATAGATTGCCGCAAACAATATCATAAAATATTTGGAGACATCTATGATTATATTCAGCATGAAATCCCCCTACTCTACGCCACGCTTAAAATGTCCTCTTGTATAATCTTTCAGCGGTTCTTCCACAGGAAGGTGACGAATCCAACGGTCAGCAAAAGCCTTCACGATTTTCTTTACCTCCTGCGGACTCTCTATGGTGAAGGATAGCCGTACCGCAGCAACTCCCAACTTCTCCGCCTCTTTTTGCTGAGGAAACAGGGAAAGAGGACTGGTATTATAAATACAGTTGTAACAGAACGTACAATGATTCTTGACTGGAAATTCTTTTCCGATTCGATCCTTTAAATACAATAGCTCCTTTTTGTGGGTACAGCCCTTTGTTGTCCTTACGATACACTGTGCCGATACCATCACCGGAAGATAACCATACACCATCCACTCACTGCCTTCTGCCCCTCTCTGCCGTAGTTCCTTTTCTTTCAGCTCCAGCGGCAGTGTATCTGTGGCAAAGCCTAACTGGGAGAAAACATACCTTGCCTCTTGATTCCAAGTATAAAGATTGTGGTCTGCCACCACCTCTCTCTCCCAGCCCTTCTCTCTGACATAGGAAAGTTCCTCCAGAGAACCGGCCAAAATGCCGTCAAAGTCCGCTAACAACACGTTCTCCCAATTTTGCTCCAAAAACTCCCTTGTTTGAGTACGATAGACCTGAGGCAACAAAAGATAACAGGTCTTTTTTCTTTGGTGACAGGCTTCCACAGTTGCTTGCCACTCCTTGGGAGCTAGAGCATCCGCCGCCAAATAGATGCGGGATACCGCTTCCTCCTCCAAGACAGGTGCAAGCATCTCCTTTTCCTCACAGGCCACATACAACTTTAAGGAACCTTTTTCTTTGTTCTCTCTTTGTCCCCTGAAGGCTTCTGTCCCTTTCTTCTCCTCGCTTAAAGCAGTTTCTTCCTTTCGTTGCCATGGACGCAGAAGCTCCTCTTCCAGCCTCTCCATTCCCATGCGCCGCAGTTGATTGAGAGCCTGCATCGGTAGGAATACCCTTCCCTCCACAACAATCTCTAGCTCTTCCCAGCAAAACAGGGAAGTTCCTGTTTTTCTCATCTGAGCCTCAATCCGCTCTGGTGACAGGGGTTGATTTTTTGCCTGCTGCACGATGTCCCCCTCCACCGTCACCTCTATCTCCCCTCTTTGTAAGGAAAGTCTCAGAGCTTCGCCCTCTTTCACGAGCAGTCTGCCCTTCACCTTAAGCTGACTTTGCTTTTCTACATAAGTCTGATCCAAAAAATCAAACAAGGTTTGATTGCTCTCACGAAAAGCCGGTTTTTCCTTCAGAGTCAACATATCTCGACCATTGTGCTTCTCATAATATCCCTCGGTCTGTCCCCCTCTGTCAAACAAATCCAAGAGTTCCCTTCTATCCTTTGCGTCCACCGTATATTTCTGCTTTCCTTCTACAAGGTACTTATCAACATATTTGCGATACAACCGCACCACACCAGCGGTGTAGCGGGGACTCTTCATTCTCCCCTCTATCTTAAGAGAATAGATGCCTGCTTCCAATAACTTCGGCAAAATATCCAGCACACACAAATCCTTGGGACTTAACACATACTTTTCGTTTTTTGCATTTAGAACCTTTTTGCCCTCCAGAACCTCATAGGGAAGACGGCAGGGCTGTGCACAGCGTCCTCGATTTCCACTTCTCTGCCCAATCAGACTGCTCATCAGACATTGACCGGAATAGCAATAGCATAAGGCTCCATGCACAAAACTCTCAATCTCCAGCTCCGGTAGCTGTTCGTGAATCTCCCGAATTTCCGCCAAAGAAAGTTCTCTCGCTGTCACCACTCGCTCGGCTCCCAACTCGGCCAGTATCCTTGCTCCCCGCACCCCTGTGATGGTCATCTGGGTGCTGGCATGAATCGGCAGCTCGGGAAAGGAACGACGAATGGCTGCAAAAGCTCCCATATCCTGCACAATCACAGCATCCAAACCTTGCAGATAAAAAGGGTGCAGATAGCGATATACATCCGCAAGTTCCTCCTCCTTCATCAAAGTATTGACTGTCAGATATAGTTTTACTCCCCGCAGATGTGCATAATCAATCGCCTCCAGCATTTGTTCCTCATCCAGATTGTTGGCAAAGGCTCTCGCTCCAAAGCGATTTCCTCCGATATAGACCGCATCGGCTCCCGCTTCAATCGCAGCCTTCATGCTGTCAAACGAGCCTGCTGGTGCTAAAATCTCAACTGTTTTTTGTTCTTGCATCCTCTTTCCGTCCTTATCCTAAACTTTCCTTCTGTCTTATCCTTTTGCTGTCTTCTCTGTTATGAACGCCGCCCCTTGTATGCCGTAGCCATCTTCAAGCGCTCGGCAGCCTCTCTTGCGGCTAACTTGGCCCGCAGTTCCTGATTTTCTTTCTGTGCCTGCTCCATGCCCTCCTGCTTCTTCTGTGCCGCTGTGAG
>JAUNGR010000133.1 GCA_030524485.1 bacterium
AAAGTACTGAGAACACATAAAGATGGGATGGAAACACTCATGCGTTTGTCGTGTTGCTCCACCAGAATGCACTTGACTCTTGGCTCTCTTTTTTTTAAGATGATGAGTAAGAAAAAGATTCGATCCTGAAGAACGAAGAACGGAGGAACCCTTTATGAGCATCAGTCGTTACAACATGCCCCAAACCTTACAGCGGCTCAACTGCAAGCTTCTCTACATCTCCGCCTCCAAATACGAGGGAGATTGGCAAAGTGCACCCCACCTTCATCCCTTTTCCGAACTGATTTACATCACCAGCGGAAGAGGCTTCTTCCTTCTGGATGGCAAACGCTATCCACTGGAACCCCACGATCTCCTCATCATTCCACCTCACACCGAGCATACGGAGCAATCCATAGAGGATGCCCCTCTGGAATATCTGGTTCTCGGCATTGAGGGCATCGAACTTTTGGACCCCAAACACCCTAACGAGCACCTTCTGTCAAACTACGCCGACACTCCCTCTTTTTTTGCACAGCTCTCCTTCCTGCTTCAGGAAGCACAGGGACAGAGACAGGGCTACCAACAAATCTGCCAAAACGTATTGGAAATCCTGCTGCTCATGATACTGCGTCAGCAACAGGTGATTCCCACCTCTGTCAGCACCGCCAAAATGACCAAAGAATGCAGCAGCATCCAACGCTATCTGGACACCCACTTTTCCGAGTGCATTCATCTAGATGGTCTTGCCAAGATGGCACACATGAACAAATATTATCTGGTTCACGCCTTCACCCACTACACCGGCCACTCCCCCATGAATTACCTGATGCAGAAACGCTTGCAGGCCGGTCAGGACCTGCTCGCTACCACCAACTACTCCATCGCTCAGATTTCCTCCCTCATCGGTCTCTCCTCCCAATCCTACTTCTCTCAGGTGTTCCGAAAGAACTACGGTATGAGTCCGAACGAATACCGCAGACAGCACGCAAAGGAGGCAAAAAAAGAAGCAACTTTCAAACACATTAACAAAGTGTAAATAAATTGTAAGGTTTTTTTTGACATTTTTGTGAATTTGTGTGCTATAATCAACGTAGCATTAGAAAGATACAAAAAAGAAAAAGGGAAGTGTAAGATAAGCAAGCTTGGCTTGACAAAAAGGAGGATTTCGTATGAAGAGACAAAAACTCGTTTCGGTTTTCTGTGCCACCGCACTGTTTGCTCTCCTTCAGACAGCGACTGTGTTTGCGGCTGGTTGGACAACCAACAGTCAGGGGCAATGGATTTATCTGGACAACAACGGAGAGAAGGTCTATGACGAGTGGCGTAAAGACGCTTCTGGACAGAATTATTACTATCTAAATCACAACGGTGTGATGGCAACCAACACTCTGGTGGACGGCATATATTATGTCGATTCCAACGGTGTGATGGTACGCAACTCTTGGCAGAGGATTCAGGACGATGACTGGGATGGTGAACTTTCTTGGTACTATTTCGCAGACAGTGGAAAAGCGGTGGAGAGCGGTTGGAAAACCATCAACGGCCAGCGTTATTTCTTTGACGACTATAAGATGAAAACTGGCTGGATGGAATATAACGATGCCACTTACTACTTTGACGACTCCGGCAGCATGGCGGAGGGCTGGCGTTACCTTTATCCTTCGGATGAGGACAGCTGGAACGAGGAATATTGGTACTACTTTGCAAACAATGGCAAGATGTCCGCTTCCAAAGAGCAAAAAATCAACGGTTCCTACTATCTCTTTGATGGACAGGGACGTATGCTTTCCGGCTGGGCAAATCCATCCAACTTCACCTGTTCCTACTTTGATAACCTTCGAGATGCCCAAAATATCGACTCTCTCCGCTACTATAAAGAGAGCGGAGCACAGGCCAGTGGTTGGGTGTACACCATGACTCCGGATGGTTTCGATGAAGGCTGGTATTATTTGAGAGATGGACGTGCCTATAGCCCCAACTACCGCACCACCAAACTGGATAACACCTACTGTGTGGCAAAGATTGACGGCAAGGTATATTGCTTCGACAATACCGGTCTTATGATGACCGATTTGGTTGAGACCTCCGACGGACGCATCTTCTACTTTGAAGAAGACGGGCGGATGGCCACCGGCGATGTCACCATAGACGGCGAGAAATTTTACATGGATACCAGCGGAAAACTCGGCAGCTTGGGCAGTGCCTATACCGGTGTGAAGAATGGATATCTTTACGAGAACGGCGTTCGTGTCACCGCAGACGACGGCAGCAAGTACGAGATTAAGACCGTGGAAGGCAAGCAGTATCTGGTCAATGAGAATGGCAAAATCAAGACCAGCGGAACCGCAAAAGATAGCTACGGAACCAAGTACACAGTGAAAAAGAACGGCTCCAACGGCTACATCATCACCACCGAATAGTTTTTAATCCTTCTTCTTGATACATAACGCATAATAGAACTCCTGTACAGTGCTCTTTTGATAGAGTCTGTGCAGGAGTTCTATTTTATGCTTTCTATATTTCTATTTTCTATGCTCTATTCTGTTAGCCTTTCACCGCTCCACTGGTCATACCGCCCATAAATTGCTTGCTTGCAAACAGATACACGATGATGATGGGGATGATGGAGATGGCAGAACCTGCAAACAAGATATTCCATGCCGCCGCACCGTCACCGGCATTTTGCAGAGCCACCACTCCCACGGTCAAAGGTCGCAACTTTTCGTTCGTCATCGTGAAAATCAAGGGAAGGATGTACTCATTCCATCCACCTCTAAAAGAGAGCAGAGCCACGGAAGCCAAAGCCGGCTTAAGCACGGGAAGAATGATTCTCCAATAGATGCCAAAGAAACTACAACCGTCAATCTTTGCCGCCTCATCCAGCTCCTTCGGCACGGTATTCATAAAGCCATGTACCAAGAACACATAGGTTGCCTGACTCATACCAGCGGAAATCAAAATCACTGCCAACAAGGACTGATTCATATGCAGCTTCACCGCCAATTCAAACAGAGGACGCAAAGCTGTACTTCCCACATTAATGAACATAAACATGACCATGGAATTGTAAATCAGCTTTTTTAATTTAAATTCCTTTCTCGCAAACACATAGCCCGCCATGCTGGTCGAAAACAGAGACACAAGCATGACACCAAAGCTTAAAACCAAGCTGTTGATGGTGTATCTTGAGAAATTTCCCATCTCCCAAGCTTGCACATAGTTATCTAAGACAAATTGCTTTGGAAACAGCTCCAAACCGCCGCTCACCAGCTCACTGTTTGTCTTAAAGGAACCCAAAATAATATATACAATCGGATATGCCGTCAAGATGGCAAGGATTGCCAGCAGGACAAAAATCACCGCATTGACTGCCTTGGTCTTTTTGGATTCCACCGCACGAGATTTTCCTTCTTTTGCCATAGCGTTTCCTCCCCCTTTTAATAAACTTCATCCATTTTTTTACTGAAATGCAAGTAAATCAGCGTAATGATTCCGACAATCACAGCAGAGAAAATACTTAAGACAGAACCATATCCTATCTGCAGGTTTGCCTGAGAGGAGGCAGTTCCGAAGGTGAGCTGATAAATGTAGGAGAACATCACGTGGGTGCGATTATTAGGACCGCCTCCGGTCAAAACCAAGATGGACTGGTAGTCTTTGAAAGCCGTTGTGACCGCTAACATAATCACCATCTTTAATACCGGTCCTAACATAGGCAGAGTAATCCGAAAGAAAGTTTGAATGCCGTTTGCTCCGTCGATTTTTGCACTCTCGTACACATCATCTGGAATGCCCGCAAGTCCGGACAAAAGCAGTATCATGTAGTTTCCGAATGCTCCCCAAATCGCTACAATTACCACCGCTATCATAGCAGTCTTGGAGCTTCCCAACCAGTCAATCGGCTGGCTGATGATGTGTGCTGCCTGCAGATAGCCATTCATAACGCCATTGTAGGTCGCAAAGATGAAATACCAAATCAAGCTGTACACCGCCGAGCTGATAACCGTTGGCAAAAAGTAGATTCCTTGAAACAGCCCGCTGCCCATGCGTTTTCTCTGCAACAAAACTGCCGTAATCAAAGAAAGGGGAAGCACGAACAAAAGTTTTAAAAAGGCATACTCAAAGGTATGCACAACGCTGCTCCAGTAAATGCCATCCGTAAAAACTCTCTTAAAGTTATCCATTCCTATGTAATAAGCCTTAAATCCATTGTAATCATAGAACACAAAACGGCAAATCCAGATGAAGGGATACAAGGAAATTACCACGATAAAAAAGATGGTGGGTGCAAGCATAATCCACATCGGAATGTCACCATTCAGCCATTTTTTCCGAAGTTTTTCCGAAAATGTCAAGTTCGATTTCATAGATTTCTACCTCCTGACTTGATTGCTTCTCAAATTTTTGCCAAAAAAGGAACGCTGCAAACTGCTGGAGTGTTCCTGCGCCTGCAGCATTCCCATCGCTTTCCTTCTTCTTTTGGAATCGAATTTCTGTGGAACTATTCTGTCAAGTACTCCATGGTTCCATCGTTCGGATGCATAGGATCGTAATCCTGAATCACCAGACGTTTTACCTTGCCCATCTTGGTCTCTTTATCCAAAGCGTCGTTGTAGCTCTTGTTCAGCTTCTCGATGGTCTCGTCAATGTCTGGACCTTCTGGCAGACACGCATTCCAGAGAGCATCTCTCCAGTCCTCACCTTCTGGACTTACAGCTGGTACTTCTGGATACACAGCCTCATAGTCAGCCCCTGCAAAATCTGCCATTCTGCCAACCTTGGACATATCCACACGCTCTTCCATATATTTGGACATTGGAAGTGTGTAACCCCCTTCCAGATAGCCCTTCAGTACCTCCTCAGAACCAAAATACTCAATTACTTCCCAAGCTTCCTGTGGGTGCTTGGTAATTGCGGACATCATGTAGCCGTTGTTCGGTGTACAAGCCTGTGCACCCTTGATGGTTCCGTCCAGAGTCGGCAGGTCTGCAACGCCCCACTCCATCTGTGCTGGGAACTGCTCCGTCAAAACCGTAGCTTCCTGAGATGCGTTTCCGTGAATTCCTGCATGTCCCTCTGCGAACTGCACACGAGCTGGGTCAATCTTCATGGAAGAAGAACCTGGGAACACGGCATTTGCCGCATACAGCTCACGCACAAATTCCAAAAATGGCTTATAGCCAGAGAAATCAAATTTTCCATTTACATAGTCGTAACGAGTCACACCACTCTTCTCTGCGGAATGCTCCAACCATCTCTCAAAAGGTCCGCTTGCTCCAGGGAAGATGATACCGTAGTAGTCCCCATTTCCTGCCTCCGTAATCTGCTGTGCGATTCCTACCATATCCGATAATTTTGTCGGAACTTCCAAGCCTAAGTTGTCAAAAATCTCCTTGTTGTAAATGATTCTTGCACCGCTTCGCTTGCCGCAGGGAACCCAGTAAATCTCGTCTCCGATGGAGTTCAGTCCCTCATACATATGCTCCTCCACCTCATTAACGGTCTTGTAGGTGTCAGTCAGGTATTGATTCAAAGACTGGATGATGCCATTATTAGCAAATTCCACCGTCTTGGATGCCGTCATTCCAAACACATCCGGTGCCTGTCCAGAGGTCGTAGCCATTGTAATCAGGTTCTCATAGTTCTCTGTCTGTACCACATACTCAATCTCAATGTGGTCGTTGCTATTATTAAAATCATCCACAACCTTATTCATATACTCTAGGTCATGACGGTTGTTCGTCCAAACAGTAACGGTAACCTTATCTCCACTCGCTTCCTTCTTTGCCTCTGTCGCAGCACTGCTATCGCCTGCTGCCGTGCTGTCTGCTGCGGCAGTTGTAGTACTGCCTCCAGAAGAACAGCCGCCCAATACCGATGCTGCCATCAGGCCTGCCAATCCCAAAGAAACCAATCTTTTTCTTCTCATAATTTCTCATCCTTTCCCAAAAGCTTGTTTTTTTCTTCCCTCTTCCTATCTGAGAATTGTTCACCTTTCCCTATATTTCACTTTATATTAGGGTTTTTTGTGCGTTTCTCTCATCTGTATTTTTAGTATAGAAGAAAACAACATACTTTCACATGGCATTTTTTCTCTTTCAGGTGGCATTTTTTCTCTTTTTTTGTCATCTTTTCACAGTTACTGTC
>JAUNGR010000134.1 GCA_030524485.1 bacterium
AGGCAGCCGTATGTTCGCGGAGGTACCCAAAAAGCAGTTAGTAAAAACCTTTGTCTCAGAGAGTTTCCTGAAAGAAAAGGCAAACAGGGAGCTATTGGGAAAATTGCCCTATGAGACGGTGACGGATGCGGTGTTTGCTGCGATGGCAGACACCCAGACTCCTCAGGGAATTTTGGCAAAGGTAAGACAGATGGAGTGGACGCTTGCTGAGATTTTGGAGAGGGGAAAAAAGCAGCAGGGAGCCAGACTGCTTTTGCTGGAGACCATTCAGGACCCCGGAAATCTGGGAACCATTCTGCGCACGGCGGAGGGAGCCGGTATCACGGGGGTCATCATGAATGAGGAGACGGTAGATATCTACAGCCCCAAGGTGACTCGTTCCACGATGGGAGCCATCTATCGCCTGCCCTTTGTCTATGTGAAAGACTGGAAGGAGAGCCTGTTGGAGCTGAAAAGGCAGGGGATTCGCCTTTATGCCGCACATTTGGCTGCCAAGCACAGCTATGATGAGGAGGATTACAGAAAGAACGGCTTTGGCTTTTTGATTGGAAATGAGGGAAATGGTTTGACCGAGGAGACGGCGGCTTTGGCGGACTGTTACATAAAAATCCCTATGGAGGGGGAGGTAGAGTCCTTGAATGCGGCGGTGGCAGCTTCTATCTTGATGTTTGAGGCGGCAAGGCAGAGACGGCATATCACAAAAAGTTTATGAATTGTTAAGGAAATTGAGTGTTGTAAATTGACGAATAATAGCGTATGATGAATACAAAGATGTTCGAAGGAAAGGGGGAGGGGATATGCCGGTGTATGTGTGGCTTGCAGCTTTTATAGTGCTGCTTTTGGCGGAGCTGCCAACGATGGCATTGACGACCATCTGGTTTGCAGGAGGAGCCTTGGTGAGCTGTTTGGCAGCGATTGTGGGAGCCGGTCTGCGGCTGCAGCTGCTGATATTTGTCGCTGTTTCTTTCGCACTCCTGATTTTTACTCGACCATTTGTGATGCGCTATGTCAATCGAAATGTCAACCAGACCAATGTAAAGAGTCTGATAGGACGGAAGGCTCGTGTGACTTCTAAGATTGATAACGAGAGAGGAATGGGAGCCGCAGTTGTGGGGGGGGGCAGGAATGGACGGCTCGTGCAGAGAGAGACGAGGATATTATTGAGGCAGACACACAGGTAGAAATCACTGCAATTCGTGGAGTAAAACTAATCGTAAAACGAATGGAGGAGAAGTAGTATGAATGGTATGGTAGATGGATTGGGATTTTTTGTTGTCATTATCCTAGTTGTCATTGTGTTAGCCTTGTTATCGAGTTGTATTCGCATTGTTCCGCAGGCTCATGCGGTGGTTGTGGAGCGTTTGGGAGCCTATTTGGGAACTTGGGAAGTGGGCGTGCATTTTAAGATGCCCTTTATTGACCGTATTGCTAAGAGAATTCTCTTAAAAGAGCAGGTGGCAGATTTTCCGCCGCAGCCGGTAATTACCAAGGACAATGTGACCATGCAGATTGATACAGTGGTGTACTTTCAGATTACAGATGCAAAGTTATATGCCTATGGAGTGGATAATCCTCTGATGGCGATTGAGAATTTGACAGCCACCACCTTGCGTAATATCATTGGTGACTTGGAGTTAGACCAGACATTGACCTCCCGTGAGACCATCAATGCCAAGATGAGAGCGTCTCTGGACATTGCCACTGACCCTTGGGGCATTAAGGTGAATCGTGTCGAGTTAAAGAATATCATTCCTCCGGCAGCCATTCGAGATGCGATGGAGAAGCAGATGAAGGCAGAGCGTGAGAGACGTGAGTCCATCCTTCGAGCAGAGGGCGAGAAGAAGGCGACCATTCTGGTGGCAGAGGGCAAGAAGCAATCTGTGATTTTGGATGCTGAGGCGGAGAAACAGGCGGCTATTTTGCGAGCTGAGGCGGAGAGAGAGAAGATGATTCAGGAGGCCGAAGGTCAGGCGGAGGCCATCCTCAAGGTGCAGCAGGCAAATGCGGACAGTATTCGCTTCATCAAGGAAGCCGGTGCGGACGCAGCTGTGCTTCAGCTTAAGAGTCTGGAGGCATTTGCAAGAGCAGCAGACGGAAAAGCGACAAAGATTATCATTCCTTCCGATATTCAGTCGGTAGCTGGACTGGTGAAATCTCTGGTGGAAGTGGCAGCGGATGACACAGAAAAGTAAGGGCTGCCTCTCTTCTCAGAGCAGACATGGAGGGATAGATTAGAGCAAAGAGACACAGAATAGCAGGAGGATTGTGCGAAGAATAAGGCAGTCCTCCTGTTTTTGTGCGTGACAGAAGAAGAGAAAGAGAGAAGAGAAAAAAGAAAGAGAGAAAAGAAAAAGAAAGGAGAGTGTGCGATGGAATTAAAAATCGATCCGTCCAAGCCATATGGACTGGTTTTGGAGGGAGGCGGAGCCAAGGGAGCCTATCAGATAGGAGCGTGGAAGGCCTTGCGTGAGGCTGGAATTGTGGTTCGAGGCGTAGCGGGAGCCTCAGTGGGAGCCTTAAATGGAGCCATGATTTGCATGAACGATTTGGAGAAGGCAGAGTATCTTTGGCGAAATATTTCCTATTCTAAGGTGATGAATGTGGAAGATGATTTGATGGATGACATCATCAAGGGAAGGCGAAAAGGCTTACAGATAAAGAGAGTGCTCAACGAGGGAATGAAGATACTAAAAGATGGTGGCATTGATGTGTCTCCTCTTCGTAGATTGATAGAGGAGACGGTGGATGAGGAGAAAATCCGCAAATCGCCTTGTGAGCTGTATGTTGTGACCTATTCGCTGACGGACCGAAAGAAGCTGTATGTCAATCTGAAGGAAGTGGGACCTCATATGATACAGGACATGCTTTTGGCCAGTGCTTATTTTATGGCATTTAAGACAGAGCCGTTGCATGGAAAGAAATATACGGACGGGGGAGGAGTCAACAATGTGCCCTTGGATATTTTGGTGGAGAGGGGCTATGAAGATATTATCGTGGTAAGAATTTACGGTTTGGGGCGGGATAACGAGAGAAAGGTAGAGATTCCAGCGGGCACCAATGTGTACCACATCGCTCCCAGACAGGACTTAGGAGGAATCTTGGAGTTCGACCGAAAAAAATGCAGGCGTAATATGGAATTGGGCTATTACGATGCCAAGAGGCTGTTGTATGGCTTGGAGGGAAGGTATTATTATTTGGATGTACCGCAGCAGGAGGCGGCTTATGCGAAGAGATTGTTCGCTCATAATGAGATTTTGGAGCTTTGGGTGGAGCAGGAAGGACTTGTGCAGAATCCGAATGCACCGGAAGGAATGCGTTATGACACAGAATATCTTTTTCCAGAGATTGCAAAAATTCTAAAATTAAGAGATAATTGGACGTACAAGGACTTGTATCTGGGAATGTTGGAGGAATTGGCACGATATTATCGGATTCCAAGATTTCGAGTCTATACACTAAAGAGTTTGAAACAGGCAATTTTACATGCTGAGCGGGAAGGCAAACTGAGAGAAAAGAAAGAAAAAACAAAGGCGGTGAAAGCATGCAGAGACAAGAGGGCAGAAAGAGTGTAAAAAATAGGAAGAAGACCACCTTATCGATAGATGTGGCAAATATTACTTTGGGATTGGGAATCGTAATTTTAGCAGTGATTTCTTTTTTGAATCCGAGCGACCATATGTTGCTGCTTCCAGTCATCTTTTTTCTGGGAGCGGTGCTAAATCTGTTGAATGGAATCTATGGATTTTACCAGAGTGGCCGTGAGATGAAGAAGAAGCTGGGAGCATTATTTCAGTGTATTGGTGGTATTTTGTTGTTGGGAGTTAGCATTCTGGGGGTTTTCAGCATCTGGTTGGTATAGAAAACTAGGCAGCGGAGCGGGCAAGAGAAAAGAGAGGAGAGAGCACAATGCAGAGTTGGACGGAAAGTGGCCAAGAAATGGCAGAAGAAGTGAGAAGGCAATTACAGGAAATAGGCTGGGGCGATTTTTATTATTTTGAGGAGACAGATTCCACCAACACACAGGCAAAAAAACTTGCCTTGCAGGGAGCAGCACATGGCAGTCTGGTGCTGGCAAATCAACAGACGGCTGGAAAAGGAAGGCGGGGACGGATGTGGGAATCTCCCAGAGACAGTGGAATCTTCATGACCTTTTTGCTTCGCCCACAGATAGAGATGGAGAAGATTTCCATGCTCACACTGGTGGCGGCTCTTGCCATTTCCAAAGCAGTGGAAGAAGTGTGTGGTTGTGAATGGAACTGTCAGATTAAATGGCCGAATGATTTGGTGATGAACCGAAAGAAAATCTGTGGAATTTTGACGGAGATGGGAACGGAGGGGAGCAAGCTGCAGTATGTGGTGGTAGGAATCGGCATCAATGTGGCACAGCAGCAATTCCCTGAAGAATTGAAGGAGACAGCGACCTCCCTGTGCCAACAGACTCAAAGACCGATAGTGCGTGCCAAGCTGGTGGAGGCGGCAGTGCGTGCATTTCGGCAATTTTATGAACAGTGGGAAAAACAGGGAGATTTGAGTTTGCTGCGAAGAGAGTATGAAGAAAAACTGGTGAATCGTAACCGTGAGGTGCTGGTGCTTGACCCCAAAGGGAATTATACAGGAACGGCACGGGGTATCACAGACACAGGAGAGTTACTGGTATGCACCAAAGAGGGGGAGACTCGCGAAGTTCGCTCCGGAGAGGTTTCGGTTCGGGGAATTTATGGCTATGTATAAGCCAAACGAACAGGATTTGCCTTTGGTGAGTTACCATTATGGGTAGGATAGATGAGAAAAGAAGAGAAAAGAATAGGAAGGAATAACAAATGCAAAAGAAATGTCCCGTTTTTGGAAAGTGCGGTGGATGTCAATATCTGAATCTAAGTTATGAGGAGACACTGAAGAAAAAACAGAAAGAATTGAAAGATTTATTTGGAAAAGAATATCGTCTGCATCCCATTCAAGGAATGGAGCATCCCTATTTTTATCGAAACAAAGTACATGCGGTGTTTGACCATGATAGAAAGGGAGAACCGATTGCCGGAGTGTATCGAGAGGGAAGCCATCAGGTGATTCCAGTGGAACACTGCCTGATAGAGGATGAAATCTCTGGAAACATCATTCAAACCATTCGGGGAATGCTAAAATCGTTTAAGATTCGGACTTATGATGAGGACAGTGGATATGGACTGCTGCGGCATGTGCTGGTGCGAAGAGGCTTTGCCAGTGGGCAGATTATGGTGGTTTTGGTGACGGCCTCCCCCATATTTCCCTCTAAAAATAACTTTGTCAAGGCACTGCGCAGCAAACATCCGGAGATTAGCACCATCGTGCAAAATATCAACGGAAGAGGAACCAGCATGGTGCTGGGCAATCGGGAACAGGTGCTGTACGGAAAAGGCTACATTGAGGATACGCTTTGTGGATGCACCTTTCGGATTTCCTCGAAATCCTTTTATCAAATCAATCCGACACAGACGGAAGTTTTGTATGCCAAGGCATTGGAGCTTGCAGACTTAAAAGGCACGGAGAGAGTGATTGATGCCTACTGCGGAATTGGTACTATAGGCATCATTGCGGCAAAGAAGGCAAAAGAAGTCATAGGTGTGGAACTCAACGCAGATGCAGTTCGGGATGCCGTCATCAATGCCAAGCGAAACAATTGCAACAACATTCGCTTTTATTGTCAGGACGCAGGGAAGTTCTTGGTGGAGATGGCAGAACAGGGGGAGAAGGCAGATGTGGTGATATTAGACCCACCGAGAAGTGGAAGCACGGAGGAATTCATGGATTGTGTGGCGAAGCTAGCTCCCAAAAAGGTGGTGTATATTTCCTGTGGCCCCGATACACAGGCGAGAGATTTGAAATACTTTAAGAAGTTAGGGTATGTGGGGAAAGAGGTGTATGGGGTGGATTTATTTCCTTTTACAAAACATACAGAGACGGTCGTTCTCTTATCCAAACACAAATCAGACAATTCTATCAACACCAGATTCTAATTCGCTCAACTCTCTATTCTCTTTGGAGAATGGGGAGTTTATAATTAATCAGCCAGAAAACCCATTCCCTTTCGGTGATGGGATGAATGGC
>JAUNGR010000135.1 GCA_030524485.1 bacterium
CCTCTTATTTTTGCTTGCATTCCCTCTCTCTCTACGTTAAAATAAGACCGAAAACAGACAGAAGCAACACGAGAAAGGATAACATGAGAAAGGATACAGTCGAATGACCACAAAGAAAAACATACTGATTGGACAGTCCGGCGGTCCCACCGCCGTCATCAATGCCAGCCTCTGCGGCATCGTCAAAGAAGGCCTCAAGCATAAGGATTGCTTCGGCGAGATTTATGGAATGATCAATGGAATCGAGGGCTTTCTCTCCGACCACTACATGAATCTCTCCCAAGATTTGAGTGAGGAAGAGTTACAGCTCTTAGCCTACACCCCCGCCGCCTACCTCGGTTCCTGCCGTTTTAAGCTGCCGGAGGATTTCACTTCTCCTATTTATGTCACCTTATTTGAGAAGCTGCAAGCTCTAAACATCGGAGTCTTTTTCTACATCGGCGGAAACGATTCCATGGACACAGCCAGTAAGCTCTCCCGCTACGCAGCTGCACATAAGATTGACATCTGTTTCCTCGGCATTCCAAAGACCATAGACAACGATTTGGTTCTCACTGACCACACCCCTGGCTACGGCTCGGCGGCCAAGTACGTGGCCTCCACCGTGCGTGAGATTGTCCTAGATTCCTCCGTCTACCAGCAAAAATCCGTCACCATCATCGAACTGATGGGCCGTCATGCCGGCTGGCTCACCGCAGCGAGCGTGCTGGCCAGAAAACACGCCCTAGACAACCCTGTCTTGATCTATCTGCCGGAGGTGCCTTTCTCTCTGGAGCAGTTCAAAAGGGATATCGAGGCTGCCTTCACCAGACAAAACAACCTTATCATTTGTGTCTCTGAGGGCATTCAAGATGCCAAAGGACACTTTTTGTGTGAATATACCAACTCCTCTCAAGTGGATAATTTCGGACACAAGATGCTGACTGGATGCGGAAAAATCTTGGAAAACTACGTCAAAGAACAATTCCACGTCAAAGTCCGCTCCGTGGAATTGAATGTCTGCCAGAGATGCAGTGGCATGATGGCTTCCCAGACCGACATAGACGAGGCTATGTTAGCAGGCTCCTTCGGCGTTTTGGCCGCTATGGAGGGAAAAACCGGATGCATGATTAGCTTTGAGCGGGATGCCGATGTGCCTTACCAGATGCACTGCAGCACACAGGATGTCAATCAAATCTGCAATCGGGAAAAGTGCATTCCTTCCTCTTGGATTTGTGAGAGTGGAAACGATTTGACCGAAGACTTCCTACGCTATGTCACTCCTCTGATTCAGGGAGAAGCCCAGCGTGTGATGGAAAACGGACTTCCCAAATATCTATACCGCAAATAGAACCTAAAAGAACCTAAAGAGCAGAAGTCTTATGCTTCCTCTCTTTAGGTTCTTTTTTATGTCTCCTGTTTTTATGGCTGCCTCCTAGCAGAGGAAGGCTGTCAGTTCCTCCACCGTAGCCACTATGGCTCCTGCCTCTGCCTTCTCCAGTTCCTGCCGGTCTCCAAAACCGTACAGAACTCCCAAAGCATCTATACCGACTTCCCTAGCTCCCTCGATGTCGTGTTTTCTATCGCCTATCATCAAGCATTCGTCAAGGGGCGGACAGGCCAAAAGCTTTCGTGCATGGCGAATCACCTCTGCCTTCTTGGTTCTGCCGCCGTCATACAGACTGCCAGCTATCACCGTAAAATAGGGAGCCATCTCAAAACGTTCGGCTATCATTTTCGCAAACTTTTCCGGCTTTGAGGTCGCCATGGCAAGCACATAGCCCTTCTCCTTCAGTTTTCTCAGCAAGGGCAAAATGCCCTCGTAGCGACGATTCTCCCAGATGCCCTGCGTCTCAAAATACTCTCTGTACTTCCAGACCGCTTCCTCGGCATCTCTTTCGGACAAGCCATGCTGCTCCATAAAACCTGCCTGCAACGGCGGTCCTATGTAAGGCGTTAAGCGTTCCAAATCCGGTTCCTCAATGCCATAGTAACGCAGTGCGTGCTGCACAGACTTGGTGATGCCCTCCTTGGGGTCGGTCAGCGTTCCGTCCAAATCAAACAACAGATACTTCTTATCCCTCATCAAATCGTTCATCGAATGTCCTTACCGTGCTCTTTGCATTAGTCTTCTTTGATCTTTACGATGACCTTCTTGATGGGAGCCGGACTTCCGTTCATTGCCTTTGGCTTATGTGCATCCCACGGATTGAAAATCAGGTACTCGTCATCCTTTGCCACAATCTGCAGTCCTGGCACGTCGTTGGTGAAAAATACCACATCCTTATCCGGATTGTAAGGGGTCTTAACGGTCATCTCATCAATCGGTGCATAGGTCATAATCTCAGAACCTGTGATCACATACTGGATATCTGTATAGTGTTCATGTGCCTCAAACTTGGCATCCTCCCACGGGATGGTCTCATACTCTGTCACATTGGCATAGACATTCTTTCCATCAATCTCGTACTTTCCCGGCTCCAAAGCCTTCAAGTCGGTGTTCTTTAAGAACTCCACCGCCTTGGCATAACGTCCCTCAATGCCCAGATTTTTGTAAAAATCAAGGTTTTTTGCTGAATCAAAAATCATATTGTTTCACTCCTTTGGCTTTTTTCTCTCTGCATCCTCGATGCATCTCTGTCTGTATTATACTCCAAAGTTCCTTGTTACGCAAGAACTTTAGCGTCCTGCCAAAGCCACAGAGTCTATTTAAAAAACTCATGGTTTCCATGGTAAAATAAGTAAGTCAGACTTCGGTCAAACCAACCCACATTGGATTGTTTGGATTTTCCTCGATTCATAAAAAACAAAGCTCCCTGCGAGTAATCCTCTCCGGCGAGGGCACGATTCACACATTCCACGGTATCCTGCGTGACCTGCACCCGATTGATGGAGCCATTTGAGACTGGCGAAAACTGCTTCGGTGCGTACACCACGCTCTTAACAGAATTGGGGAAACGCTTGCTCTTCACCCGATTGATCACAACATTTGCCACCAAAATCTTTCCCTTCTCGTCGCAAACACCCGCTTCTGCCTGCACAATCTTTAACAACACCTGATAATCTTCGTTGCTATAAGAAATCACGGCCTTACTTCGCCGCTCTTCCTCCTCTTTGCGCTTTCTTTCCTCTTCCAAGGCTCTTTGTTTTTCCTCAGCCTTTCGGTCTGCCTCTTCCTGCTTTTGCTTTGCCCACTGTGCAAAAGCTTCCCTCGACTCCTCCTCCATACGCTGCTCGACAGCAGCGGTCTTTCTGACCGTATCTCCCACCAACATACGCCCATCTTCTCTCAAATCGGTAAGTTCAACTTGTATGTTCGCTTCCTTAGTTGTCACTGCTTCAACGGGGGTCTCGGCAGCCAAAACTTCTTGGCTTCCCAGACGGAACTCTGCCACAGTCACAGTTGTACACAAAAGCATGGAACCTGCCGCCAATGCAGCAGAGGTTCTTTTTAAGTGTCCCAGCTTGCCTGTCGCTTTTTTCTGCGTCCCTGTCCCTTGAAGAAATGAGTGTTTTGTAAGCATAAACTACTCCTCTTTTCTTATCAACGGATAGGATTCGCCTGCGGCGAATCACCACTACATAGGCGAAAGTCAATTACGCCACACCTGTGGTGCTACCATAACTGACCCACCTTCCGCACTTCGGACTCTTGTCCTTCGTGCTCCATTCTTTGCTTTCAGGGTCGTTCGCATTATAAAGTTTCGGCAGCGAAAAAGTCAATAAGTCTTTCTCAATTTTGTTACATATTTTGTTCAAAATCATTAACTTTTTTACAAGATTATTACATACTTCCAAATTTATTCTCGAAAAAATGGCGATTTTTATGCAGAACAGAAAATTTGTTCTCCCCAAATTATTACAAATTTGTTAATTATTAATTTAGATTTTCTTTGGATTTTTCAGGAAAAACTAGTTATGTCTACTTTTTCTCTGCGAAATCGCTACACAAATCCGCCCTCTTAGCTCCCAAAAACGGCAAAATCTCCTTCGGCTCCACCAAAATTTGCCGCCCTCTCTGCCCTGCACTGAGAGCAATTTTTTCCTGTCCGCTCACCCTTTCTTCTATATAAGTAGGAAACTTTTTCTTCATACCCACCGGAGAACAGCCGCCTCGGATGTAACCAGTCACGGCCAGCAAATCCTTCATCGCCAGCATCTCCACTTTCTTGTCTCCTGCCGCTTTTGCCGCCTTCTTTAAATCCAGTTCCTCATCCACCGGAATACAACAAACCAGATAGCCAGTCTTCTCTCCCTTAAGCACCAGCGTTTTATAAACGCTCTCATGAGGCACTCCCAGTAAATCTGCCGCATGACTCCCCGACAAATCGTTCTCATCCACCGGATATTCTCTCGCTTCATAGGACAGTTTCGCCGCATCCAAAATCCGCATCACATTGGTCTTCTCCCATTTTTCCTCTTTCTTTTTCTTTCCCATTTGGATTCCTTCCTTTCTCTCCAAAAAGGGGATACCCACAGACACAGGCTTACTGTCTCTGCGATATCCCCTCTCCTATCTTATCTTTTTCTATCTTTTCTGGCTATTTCCCTCTCAATCATCTGGCATTGGTATACGGAATCAAGCCGCCTGCCTTGATAATCTTTTGCATGAAGGGCGGGAAAGCCTGTCCTTGGTAACGCTCTCCCTTGGTCTTATTGGTAATCACGCCGCTGTCAAAATCAATCTCCACCTCGTCTCCGGCCTCAATGCTCTTTGCTGCTTCCGGACACTCAATGATGGGCATTCCGATGTTGATGGCATTGCGGTAGAAAATGCGGGCAAAGGTCTCTGCAATCACACAGCTCACTCCGGCACACTTAATGGCCAAAGGTGCGTGCTCTCTGGAAGAACCGCAGCCAAAATTCTTATTCGCTACAATGATGTCTCCCTTTTTTACTTTGTTCACAAAATCCTTGTCGATATCTTCCATACAATGTTTTGCCAACTCCATGCCGTCTGTTGCATTCAGATAACGTGCCGGAATGATGACATCGGTATCCACATTGTCTCCATATTTAAATACTCTTCCACATGCTTTCATGATTCTTTCCTCCTGTCTTTATTCCAGCTCACAAGGGCAGGAAATTTTTCCGGTCACCGCACTTGCGGCTGCCACCGCCGGACTTGCCAGATACACCTCCGAATCCACATGCCCCATACGTCCGACAAAGTTACGGTTGGTGGTGGAGATACAACGTTCTTTCGCTGCTAAGATTCCCATATAACCGCCCAGACAAGGGCCACAGGTTGGGGTACTTACAATCGCTCCCGCCTCAATAAAGATTTCCAGCAAACCTTCCTTCAAGGCCTGTAAATAAATGTTCTGGGTGGCCGGAATGATGATGCAGCGCACATGCTCCGCAACTTTTCTTCCCTTCAAAATCTGAGCTGCCACCCGCATGTCCTCAATTCGTCCATTGGTGCAAGAACCAATCACCGCCTGATCTATCTTGATGTCCCCAAAGGTGCCGATTTCCTTCGTATTCTCCGGAAGATGAGGGAAGGCCACCGTTGGCTTTAAGGCCGCCAAGTCGATCACATAGGTCTCCTCATACTCTGCATCCGCATCTGCCTCATACACCGTAAAGGGTCTCTTGGAATGTTCCTTCATATAAGCAATGGCTGCATCGTCCACCGGAAAAATTCCATTCTTTCCCCCCGCCTCAATGGCCATGTTGCAGATGGTAAAACGGTCATCCATAGACAGATACTGTATGCCCTCTCCGCAAAATTCCATGGACTTATAGAGGGCACCATCCACTCCTATCATACCGATAATATGCAAAATGACATCTTTTCCACTCACCCACTTGGATGGTTTTCCCACCAACTCAAACTTCAAAGCAGACGGAACCTTAAACCAAGCCTTTCCAGTTGCCATGGCCGCTGCCATATCCGTACTTCCCACACCAGTGGAGAAAGCTCCCAAAGCTCCGTAGGTACAGGTGTGAGAATCCGCTCCGATGATGGCATCTCCCGCCACCGTCAAGCCTTGTTCCGGAAGCAATGCGTGCTCAATTCCCATCTTTCCCACATCAAAATAGTTGCTAATCTCGTGACG
>JAUNGR010000136.1 GCA_030524485.1 bacterium
CTTCGGCTTTATCAGGACGAGCAGCTCTCTCTCTTTCATCTTTATAGCTTACAGGAGGGCTTACAGAAAGCCCTTAGAAAACAGGTTTGGCTCAAATCTGGCGCTTACCTTGTCATAGAACCAACCGAGGCTCTCACGGTGATTGATGTCAACACCGGAAAGTATACGGGAAAGAAGACTGCAAAGGAGACCATACGAGCCATCAATCTGGAGGCTGCCGAGCGAATCGGGGAGGAACTTAGACTTCGCAACCTGTCCGGTATCGTATTGGTGGACTTTATTGATACGACGGACGATACGGCAAACGAGGAACTGCTCCTTGCGATGCGTCGCATTGTGGCGGCAGACCCCGTAAAAACCACGGTTGTGGACATGACGGCTCTGCATCTGATGGAACTCACCAGAAAGAAAATCTCCCGCCCCTTGCATGAGCAGGCAGCTTTGCTGTTTCAAAAGTCAAGCACTTTCAAGTCTTCTGAAGAAAAAGCTAAATCTGAAGGAAGGAAGTGAAGGAACTAGGACTAGGAAAAGAATACGAAGTAGAAAAACACACCCACAGACTTGACAAGAAAGGCTTGTGGGTGTATTCTAAACCCGACTACTGATATATCAGTAAAATATCAGAAGAAAAATAAGAGAAAAAGAGGGGATTTTTATGCCAAATGTAACGCAGTGTTCTTTTACAGACCGAAAGGCTCTTGCCTACCAGAATCTGAAGCATAAGATTATCACCGGACGCTTGGAACCGAACACCGTGATTCACGAAAAATTGCTTGCCGAGGAGCTAACTATTAGCCGCACGCCGGTTCATGAGGCGGTACAGGAGTTGGTGCGGGAGGGCTTACTTTGTGTTTTACCACGCAGAGGCACTCTGGTGGCACCGATTTCCTTGGAGGACATTCACCAGATGTATCAGCTACGCCGTATCTTGGAGCCACAGCTACTTTTAGAGTCGGCTTCTAAATTAGACCACGCAGCTCTTCTTTCCAGCCGAGATTACTACGCTCGTTGTGCAAGTGGGGAAGGGGATGAGGAAAAAGAAAGCTGTGACACCGATAGAGATGCCGATTTTCATCTCTTTCTTGCCTCCGCTTCCAAGAATCGTTTTGTCATGCAGGTGTTGGAGCAGATGATGGCACAGACCCTGCGTATCCGTAGTCTCTCCAACATCTGGGTGAAGAATCGTTATCAAGAGGCCTGTCTGGAACATGTAGAGATTGTGGAAGCTCTGCTTTCTGAAAAACCAGAAGAAGCGGCAGCGGCTATGCTGCGGCATTTGAAAAATTCCGAAGAGGGATATAGACAACTGCTCTCAAGAGAGAGTATGAGTGGGGAGGAGACGATATGGAACTGGCATTAATCGCAGCCAAACAGGTTTTTGAGCTGCTTCTTATGATTGCTGCAGGAATTGTTTGCTGTAAGACAAAGGTGTTTCGCCCCTCAGAAAAATCGGTATTATCCAATCTCTTATTGTACCTTGTGGTGCCTGCGATGGTGATTGACTCCTACATGACAGAATTTGACCCCGCTGCCTTTTTCAACCTTTTATCCGCCTTTGGTTTCAGCCTTTTGGCACTCTTAGTGGGTCTTATTCTATCTCTAGTTGCCACTTGCCGCATTCCCAAACAGGATAGAGCGATTCTACGCTTTGCCAGCAGCTTTTCTAACGCAGCTTACATGGGCTTTCCCCTGATAAGAGCCTTGTTTGGCTCAGAGGGTATGCTCTATGCCAGTGCCTTTGTCACGGTGTTTAACTTATTGCTTTGGACGGTGGGATATGGCATGGTCTCTGGAAAGGCAGCCGCTAAGGACATCTTTCACAGCATCATAACCTGTCCCTGTATCCTAGCCGTCCTGTGTGGACTGCTCCTATACTTGGGAAGAGTTCCTGTGCCAGAGCTGATCAAAGAACCGATTAGCACCATAGGCAGCATGAACACGCCGCTTTCCATGTTGATAACGGGTGCCACCATAGCCGCAAGCGACTTAAAAAAGCTGCTGCACAATCCGAAGTTGTTTCAGGTCTTGGGGCTACGCCTAATTTTCATTCCCGCTGCCACACTGGCTGTGTTCACTCTGCTAGGCTTTCGAGGAACCGTACCCATGATTGTGCTGATTTTGGAGGCTTGCCCCTGCGTCACCATCACAACTTTATTTGCCATCCAATTTCACCACGATGAGGAACTCGCAGCGGGTGCTGTGGTATTTTCCACTCTAAGCAGCATTGTGACGTTACCCATATATGCACTTGTGCTATCCACGATTCTTGGTGCCTAAATATACATAAAAGAGAGGTATTATCATGTCAGAACAAAGAGAAGAAGCAGCAGGTCTTAGCCTGCAAGAACGCATAGATGCGTGCGAAGAGGGAGGAGTTGTCCGTATTCCAGCTGGAGTGTGGAAGAGCGGCCCCTTGCATTTGAAGAGTCATATGACTCTTCGCCTTGAAGCAGGCTGCCATATCCTTTTTAGTGACCGTTTTTTCGATTACCTTCCGCCAGTATTCACTCGCTGGGAAGGAGTGGAATGCTATAACTATTCTCCCCTTATATATGCCCGTGACTGCGAAGACATCACAATTGAAGGCGAAGGGATGCTAGATGGAAACGGAGCGGCTTGGTGGCCTTGGAAGAAAAAACAACAGCAAGCAGCAGACCGGCTGATTTGGGCACAAAGCCGTCAAATTCCCGTAAAGGATAGAATGTTCGGAACCGAGAGGGATGCATTGCGTCCATCTTTCCTACAGTTTTTAAACTGCAAAAACATCACAGTAAAGGATATCACTCTGGTAAATGGACCACAGTGGACGCTTCATCCGGTCTATTGTAAGCAAGTGCATATCAGTGGGGTAACCATCCGCACAGCGGGACCAAACACAGATGGCTGCAACCCAGACTCCTGCGAAGATGTGTTGATAGAAGATTGCTGTTTTGAGACAGGAGATGACTGCATCGCGATAAATTCAGGCTTAAATGAGGATGGTTGGCGAGTCAACCGCCCCTGCAAAAATGTAGAAATACGAAATTGCCGCTTTTTGGGCGGACATGCAGCCATTGCCATAGGCAGCGGCATGAGCGGAGGGATTGATGAGATTCGAGTACATGACTGTGTGATAGAACATGCCGAAAGAGGGATACGTGTGAAATCCATGAGGGGAAGAGGAGGGTATGTGAGAAATCTTCATTTTGAACATATAAAGATGGGCGAAGTCGAACGGGAAGCCATACAAATCAGTATGAACTATGGCTCTAGTACATCCGTACCAGCATCGAAGATCGCACCGACATTCTGCGATTTTTCTTTTGAGGACATCTCCTGCAATCATGCCGCAGTGGGCTTGGAACTTGTGGGATTGCCTGAGAGTCCTCTAAAAAAGATATCCTTCCATAATCTTCGCCTTATTGCAGATGTAAAAGAAAAGACATCAGACACGGAAGAAATTAATTTCTCATAAAAATTTCGCTTCCCTCTTTCTAAGGCAAAAGGAGAGTAGAAGCATAATGGCACAGTTGATAACTAACAGACCTATGGCAGCTGCTATACCAGAAAAGTCTGCCACAATCCCTACTAGCTGAGGAGCCAAAATCCCACCTAAAGACGAGATAGCTGTAAGCATGGCCATTCCAACGGTGCTTCCCTTTAGGAAAGGCTTTGCGATGGCGATATTTGTCGGAAAGATACCCGACATGCAAAAGCCTAAAATGACAAGACCTGCTCCTACTTGCAGCATCTTGCTACCTGTGATAAGAAGCAGCAGTCCGACTAGGCTTCCAAGACAGTTAAATAACACAATGCGGCTCTTAGCAATACTTTTAGAGAGTGCTGCACAGGTCAGCCTTCCAAACATGATACAAAGCCATGTGACCGAAACCATGACAGAAGCGAAGGCTTCGGACATAATGCCCACCGACTGCAAATAGGTGACAAACCAGCCATTGACACAGTTTTCTAAACCGACATAGAAAAAGAGCAGAAAACTGATGCAGTAAAAGTCAAAGCTCTTATAAAAATCTCTTGTCCCTTTTGAGGAGGAAGCCTGCGAAACTTTTGTCTGAGGATAAGAAATACTTCCATAAAAGAGGCAGGAACTGATGCCCAAAACAACCAGCAGATAGAGAATCACCCGCCATCCACAGCCGAACATGGAGAGCAGTCCCGTAAGAAAGGGAGAGGAAAGAGCACCGACCGCATAGCTGCAATGCAGGTAATTTAGGGTCTTTGCCGGAGTCTGGCTGTGGTCATTTACGATGGCATTGTTAAAGATGGTGATACTTCCCTTTCCAATGCCCACCACAACCATGGCAGCGTATAAAATTGGCAGGGGTGGCAGCAAGGTAATGACAAGCAACATTCCTGTCATCAAACCAGCCACTAAGGTGATGGCTCCTCTCTTTTGTAAGAACCTTTCCAAGATAGGAAAGAGGAGGCTTGCAGAAAGGTTTCCGATAGCCATTGCGGATAGCAAGCCTCCAGCCAATAGGTATCCAAAGTCGCCCTCCTTCATGATAGAAGGGAGAATGGAACCAAAAACAAGTACCATCATGCCGCTTACGGCATAGCCATAAAAGCAGCGGGCAAAAAGTGGAGAAGGGTTCTCCTGTGGGTGTTGTGAGTGTTGTTCTCTCATAAGTCAAATCCGCCTTTGGGTAAAATAATTTCTTACCCCTATTGTAGACAGTTTGGGGAGGAAGTGCAAGCATTCCTACAAAAACAAAGGCAAAAAAACGACAAAATTTTAGGAAATAGTAGGGGTCTTGGGAACGCCTCTCTGTGAAAGAACGACATCCATGGAAATGATATAGGTCGTTCGAACGTTACTGATGAGAAGCTGCAGATAGCGGTCAGGTTCGTTTACAAGAGGCCATTGGTAAGTGTAGGGGAAGGAGAGAGTATTCTTTTGGGAAAAATCAGGAAGCTCTTCCTCCATTGCACGCAGGTTTGGGTTGGCATTTAAATCTTTCACCAAAAACTGTATGGTTTTTTGCAGCTTATCGATTTCGCTGTCCGTAAAATTCCAGCCGTATCCACAGCGATATAAGCCGTCCTCATCAAAAGCTAGACCAATCTTTGCCGGAGCAGGGAAGATTGTATCTGATATGCCAAAAATGGGGTAAAAGTAGAAATCTTGCTCTCCTCATTATAGGAGTAGCGATAAGGCTCAAACGTATCGCTGCTTTCATCAAAAATGTCTGGACGATACACCTTAGCTAAAAATTCCTCCGTTGTCATATCCCAAGCAAAGTCCGGATTTGGGGTGAGAGTATCGTCTGTAAAAATCAGGTCAGTAAATTTGTCTGCTTTTACCGTCTTCGTTCCATTTCCATTGGAACAGGCACAAAGAAGCAGCAGGACAGCCAACAACAAAAAGTAACTTGTTTTTTTCGTATGGTGCATGCTGATACCTCCTCATATAATCAAGTGTTTTATATTGAATATTGAAATTTTAAGTTTTTAACATTCCATATCTCAGTGAATAATCAAAAGCTATGAGCATCTCGATGTATCAGGTAGTGAAATAGTGGATGAATATTACATGAAAACGTCATTGCTTTCTGCTTTACTGGGATTGTTGAAGTGGTTGATATCTACTATTTCTGCAAGGAATCCAGATAATATTTGGGTTTTCACTCCATTGTTTTGATAATATAATCCTCATAGCTTTTATATTAAATAACAGCTAAAATTTCTTTACAAGAAGCTTTTGCTTGTTTATATTTCAAATCATATCATGAAATTTCAAAAAAGCAAACAGTTTGCATATAATTTTTTCTAAAAAAGTGATATTTTTTAGGAAAAATGTTGCAATCCATTAGCATTTGCTTAACAATATATCAAAAACTTTTTTCTTTATAAGATTTTTTTATGCCTTATGAGCAATGAAATTCTTGGAGTTACCACAAGTTATAATTTAAAGCTGAAACTAAGTGACTTGTTTGAAGCAGAATTGATAATATGTCAGATGTTTCATTCGTAATACGTTTTCTCACTGCTCATTTAGTAACACGACAAATGCACAAGTAAATAAAATATGAACAA
>JAUNGR010000137.1 GCA_030524485.1 bacterium
GCACGAAGTGCGGAGCAATCCGGTATCATGTAAAAAAGAAAGGTCATAAGTGCGAGAGCACAAAGTGCGGAGCAATCCGGTATCATGTAAAAAAAGAAAGGTCATAAGTGCGGAGCATTTCAGAAAGACGAAGGTGGTTGTAGGAGAGAGGAAATGAGGACAGAAACACAGGCAGATACGTACATTTCGCAGATTCCTAAATTTGCGAAGGAGAAGGCTTCCTTAGATGAGGTAAAAGTCTTTTTGGAGCAGATGGGGAATCCGCAGCGTCAGACGCAGGTGATACATATTGCAGGAACCAATGGCAAGGGCAGCGTCAGTGCCTTTCTGACCCAGATTTTGACGGATTTGGGCTATGTGACAGCCCGTTTTACTTCTCCTCACTTGGTCAAGATTTCGGAACGTTTCTTTCTGGGAGGAGAGAGAGAGGGCAAAACGTTTGTCATGACGGAGGAACTCTATGTTTCTGCTTTTGAGGCAGTTTTGGAGTTGACAGATAGGATGCAAAGGCAGGGCTATCGTCACCCTACTTTTTTTGAGTTTCTTTTTTATATGCAGATGGAGTTAGTCAAACGTGTGCAACCGGATTTTCTGGTTTTAGAGACGGGAATGGGTGGAAGGCGGGATGTGACCAATGCCATTGAACAGCCGGTCTTGACCATTCTCACTTCCATTGGGATGGATCACATGCAGTATCTGGGCAACAGTCTGGAGGCGATTGCAGGGGAGAAGGCAGGAATCCTGAAAAAGGGAGTGCCTCTGGTGTTTGCAGCCCATCCCAAGCAGGTAAATACGGTTATCCGAGCGAGAGCCGAGAGTTTGGGCTGTCCGTTCTTTGCGGTAAAGGAGAGCGATTGGCAGGTGGAGAGGCTTTGCTGTGAGAGCGATAGCCTTTCGCTTCGTCTGTTTGGAAACTTCTGTCAACTGTCAACGGTGGCAATGTATCAGGCAGAAAATGCGGCATTGGCCTTTCAGGCTGCGAGGCAGCTCTTCCAAGGAAGGAGAGAGTTTGGGAGTTTGGATACACGGATTTTGTCTTCGCTTGAGCGTACCCGCTGGGAGGGGCGTATGGAGCAGGTGCTGCCTCATGTATATTTGGACGGAGCACACAACGAGGACGGCATTCTGGCTTTGACAAGGACCTTGCACCGCATGTATGAGGAGACAGAACGGCGCATGGTGCTTTTGTTTGCAGCGGCGAGCGACAAGGAACACGAGAAGATGGTGAAAGAACTCTGCCAAGCCCTTCCGCTGGCGGCGGTTTTGGTGGTTCGCTATGACAGCGAACGTGCTCTTTCCACGGAGGAGCTGAGAAGAGAATTTTCCCGTTATTCGGATTGTCTTTTTGAGAGTTATTTTGATTTGAGGGAGGCCTTTTTGAGAGGGCTTTCCTTAAGACAGGATGGCATCTTGGTAGCAGCGGGTTCCTTGTACTTGGTGGGAGAACTGAAAGCATTGATAGCTTCAAAGAGAGTTTGGGGGTGAAGGATAAGGTGATTGATTTTGAGGAAGAGATAAAGCATTTCAAACCTAGTCTGGAGATTGAGGAGGCGGAGGATGCCATTGTAAGAAGCGATTTGACGGATATGACGGATATTATGATGGAACTCCTGAAAAAAGCGAAGGAATAGGCGGACAGGATATGGATTTTGAAAAAACAATATTTTTTGCTTCCAATAGCTACTACAACGTAGGTTTGGAGCAGGCGAGGGTGAGGGATCTGTCTGGGGCGGCCGTTTCGCTTAAGAAATGTCTGCGCATGGACAAGTACCACACCGATGCCAGAAATCTGCTGGGCTTGATTTACTATGAGATGGGAGAGACCGCCAATGCTTTGGTGCAATGGGTTATCAGCATGAATCTGCAGCCAGAGGAGAATCGGGCAGCTCTGTATCTGGATGAGATGCGGGGAAAACCCGGAAGGCTGGAGGTGTATAGCCAGACACTCAAAAAATACAATCAGGCTTTGGAATATGCAAAGAATGGCAATCCGGATTTTGCTATTTTGCAATTGAATCGCATTGTGGATGAAAACACACATTTTGTGAAGGCTCATCTGCTTTTGGCTCTCTTATATATGCAAAGGGAGGATTATGTAAAAGCAGGAAAGTTTTTGCTGCGGATACAAAAAATCGACAAAAACAACGCTAAGGCTCAGTACTATATGTCGCTTGTAAAGGCGAAGACAGGCAGAGCGGAGATTGAGAATCGCAGGCAGAAACAGGCTTATTCGCATCGTAAGATGGAGGATGACGATGTCATCATTCCGCCGACCTATCGGGAAAATACCGGATGGCAGATGATATTTAACATATTGGTTGGTCTCGCTTTGGGAGCGGCTTTTGTGTTCTTTATTATCATGCCTGCTAATATCACAGCCTTAAATGGAAAGCACAATCAGGAGATGCTGCGTTTTTATCAGCAAATCAGCGATGGCAGTTTTGAGCAGGAACAGTTAGAAAGCACAATCAGCCAACTTGAGGAGGAGAAGGCTGCCTTGGAACAGCAGGTAGCCGAGAAGGAGGGCGAGCGTGCAGCACAAATTCAGGCTTACAGTCAGCTTATCACGATCCTGAATTATTTACAGAGAGAGGAAATCACCAACGCAGCAAATGTGTATGTGACCTTGGACCAGTCTGTCCTTGCGGAAGATACGGTGTTTACGGAGGCGATTGCACAGGTGAGACCGCAGCTTGCACAGACGGCTGCAGGTCTGTACTTGCAGTCTGCCAGAGCACAGAGAGAAGCAGGAGATTTGGATGCTGCACTCGCAAATTATCTGGCCAGTCAGGATTTGGAGGACCAAGGAGCACAGGTGTGGCTGGAGATTGCACAAACCTATTTGGAAAAGGAAGACAGGGAAGCGGCTCTTCCTTGGTTGGAGCGGGTGATTGCGGCGGAAGCAGCGGATTCGGAACTGTCGGTTCAGGCGAGAGAATTGAGAGGAAATTAATACTGTACATAAGAGAAAAGTACTATGAGAATGCATAAGACTCATGGTACTTTTTGCTTTGATAAATGGGGGAACAAACAGGAAGACTGTTTGGGAAAGGAGAGAAGATTATGAGCAGTCAAAATTTTATCTACGAGGCAAAGGGGGAGTGTTTGGTGATTCATCTTCCGAAAGAATTGGATCACCATAATTGCAGAAATTTGCGCTATGAGACCGATTTGATTTTGGCAGAACATTATATTTCCAAGATTATTTTTGATTTTAGCAGAACGGAGTTTATGGACAGTTCTGGCATTGGGGTGCTGTTGAGCCGCTATAAACAAATGGATAGAAGTGGAGGAAGAGTGGTTTTGTATGGGGTTGGTACGCAGATTGAGAGGATTTTGGCCATAGGAGGTGTCCTGCGTTTGGCGGAGACCTGCAGCACAAAGGAGGCGGCGATAAAGTTAGAAAGGAGTCGGACGTGGAAATGAGCAGAGTAGAGGAGCGGGAGAGAGAAACGTTCAGACAAGAAGACAAGTCTAAGGGGGATGGGGGAAACTGGATGAAGATGGAGTTTGAGAGTGTCTCGGAGAATGAAGAGTTGGCTAGGGTGGTGGCGGCGGTGTTTGCGAGTCGTCTGAATCCGACTTTGGAGGAGATGGATGATATCAAAACAGCGGTCTCAGAGGCAGTGACCAATGCCATTCGTCATGGATATCGAGAGAAGGTAGGCTCCATCGTCATGGAGATGCAGCTGGAGGCTTCCTGTTTTCAGGTGACGGTGAGCGATACAGGGGTGGGGATTGCGGACATCAAAAAAGCGATGGAACCTATGTATACCTCTGACCCAGAGGGGGAAAGTGCCGGAATGGGATTTTCCTTTATGGAAGCGTTTATGGATACATTGGAGGTGGATTCGGTACCGGGAAAGGGAACTCGTGTGACCATGACGAAGGCGATTGGTAGGCAGAATCTATGAAAGAAACCATGAAATTAATCCAAAGAGCGCACGACGGAGATAAAGAAGCCAGAGACCGGCTGGTGACGGAGAATGTGGGGCTGGTCTGGAGCATTGTGAGGCACTTAGGAAACCGCAGGCAGGGATGCGAGATAGAGGATTTATTTCAGATTGGCAGCATTGGTTTGATGAAGGCAATTGATAAGTTTGATTTGCGTTATCAGGTACAATTTTCCACCTATGCAGTGCCGATGATTGCAGGAGAGATTCGGCGTTTTCTGCGGGATGACGGCATGATTAAGGTAAGCCGTTCGGTGAAGGATTTGGGGCTGCGTATCCGAACAGAGAGGGAGAAATTGACGGGGAGTCTTGGGAGGGAACCGACGATAGAGGAGATTGCAGAACACATCGGCATCAGCAGGGAAGAAGTGGCCGCCGGTCTGGAGGCGGGAGCACAGGTGGAGTCGCTGTACAGCACGGTGGGAGGGGATAACGGGGGCAGTCCGATGTACCTGATTGACAAGGTAAGGGAGGAAGGGAGTGAGCATGAGGAACTTTTGAATCGAATCTTAGTCAAAGAGGTGCTACAGCAATTGGAGGAAAGAGATAGGGAACTGATTGTGCGGCGTTATTTTGACAACCAAACACAGAGTCAGATTGCACAGGCTTTCGGAATCTCACAGGTGCAGGTCTCTCGTTTGGAGAAAAAAATTTTAAAGCAGCTGCGTGCTTTGGTAAAGATGGATACCTAAAAGAATAGATGATACATAAAAGCAGAGAATTTCCACATACTAGAACCAAGAGTCATAAGAATCATGAATTACAACATCGTGAAATTTTGAGAGAAGGAAGGGAAGATGCGATGCGATTTTTAAAGTTGGTCTGGTATGCGACAGTGGCAATTCTCTGTTTTTTTCTGATTTTTGGGGCGATTTTGTTCTGTTTGGAGGAATGGGGAGACAGTACAAAGTATCAAGGGGGTGTGCTGGTGTGGAAGGAGGAAGTGCCTTCGGGTACGCTTGGGTATGAGTGATACCGTATTTTTGAGCATTCATTCCATCACACAGGTACACAGGCCAGATGTCTTTCTTGCGGATGTGGCGGAGGTATATTGTAAGAATCGTGCACTGGAAAGCCGCTGTAAGGCCATTAAGTTGACCGGAATGGCTAAGACAGAAAAGCCCTACATGGGAAGCGTGCTGGATGTGGTAAAGAAGATAGAGAGTCTGGATGCCAAGGTAGAGATACAAAATTTAGGGGAAACGGACTTTATTGTTGCCTATGAGCCGGAGCACAAAGAGAGAGAGCTTTGGCAGTGGATGAAGACCCTGTTTGTGTGTGTGCTAAGTTTTTGTGGCGGCGGATTTGCGATTATGACCTTCAATAACGATGCCAATGTGACGCAGGTGTTTGCAAAAATTTATGAAGCTGTGATGGGAGAGAGTTCGGATGGTTTTACCATTTTGGAGATTTCGTATTCTTTGGGGCTGACTTTGGGGATTTTGGGCTTTTTCAATCACATTTTCCGTCTGCAATTGACGAAGGACCCCACACCCTTAGAGGTGGAAATGCGGCTGTACGAGGACGATGTGAACAAAACCTTGATTCAGAACAAGGGGCGGAAGGAGTCGGGAGTGGATGTTACTTGAGGGGAGGCTGGCAAGGCAGCTGATTTTGGCTTTGGTGGGAATGGCAGCTGGGGGAAGCATAGCGGCCGGTGTCTTTGCCTTTTTAGCGGCGATTGGCATTTTTCCTAGGGTGATTGCAAAGACCAGAACCAGAAAGCAGATTCGTTTGTATGAGACCATGCTTATCTTAGGAGGCAGCAGCGGAAATCTCTTGGATTTGCATCCCTTTTCCATCGGGGTTGGGGGAACGCTACTTTTGCTGATTTTGGGACTGGCCATCGGGATTTTTGTGGGTTGTCTGGTGATGTCTCTGGCAGAAACTTTGCAGGCGTTTCCGATTTTGGAAAGAAGAATTCATATGACAGAGGGAATGCAATGGGTGATTGTCGCTTTTGCAATTGGAAAGACGGTGGGAGCCTTGTGTTATTTTTGGCAGGGCTGGGGATTTTCATGAGAGAAGAATAGAAGAAGGGGATGGAGGGAAAAAAGGAAGAAGGGGATGGAG
>JAUNGR010000006.1:0-31649 GCA_030524485.1 bacterium
AACTATCAGGAAAGGACCATACTACTATGGCAGAAAAACAGAGAATCCTAATCGTAGATGACGATACTTCTATTTCAGAACTCATCGCCCTCTATCTCAATAAAGAATGTTATGAGACCAAAATCGTAGCGGACGGAAGGGAGGCGTTGCAGGCCTTCCAGACCTTCATTCCGCACTTGATTTTGCTGGACCTGATGCTTCCAGGAATTGACGGTTATCAGGTCTGTCGAGAAATCCGTCAAAGCTCTCAAGTTCCGATTATCATGCTCTCCGCAAAGGGAGAAATCTTTGACAAGGTACTTGGCCTAGAACTTGGTGCAGACGACTATATGGTAAAGCCCTTTGATTCCAAAGAGTTGGTGGCTCGTGTCAAGGCCGTCCTTCGCCGTTACCAATCCTCCAGCAACTCCAACACGCAAATTTCGGAACTTCCTCAGCAGCAGGGCAACTTCGTGGAATATCCCGATTTGATTGTCAACCTAACCAACTACTCCGTTATTTACAAAGGGCACTCCATCGAAATGCCCCCAAAAGAACTGGAGTTATTGTACTTTTTAGCTTCCTCTCCCAATCAGGTTTTCACCAGAGAACAGCTCCTAGACCACATCTGGGGCTACGAATACATTGGAGACACCAGAACCGTCGATGTCCACATCAAACGTCTGCGTGAGAAAATCAAAGACCATGGAAACTGGTCTCTGACAACCGTATGGGGGATTGGATATAAATTTGAGGTCAAAAGATAAGTATGCACTCACTTTATACCAAATTCATTCTCGGCTACCTTCTCTTCGGACTGCTGGGATTTATCACCATCGCCACCTTATCCTCCCATTTCACCTCACGCTATCTGATTGAGGATAAGGCAGGCATTTTGTATGACGAGGCGACCCTGATTGCCAACACCTACAGCACCCAATACCAAGGAAAAAATCAAGACCTTGCCAGTGCCTATCCTCAACTACAGGCAGTTGCTACCTTTTTGCAGACCGAAATCTGGGTGGTTGACCAAGATGGCACCATCATAGTGGACAGTGCCTTTGATAAAGTCGGAACCGTCATAACAGACTTTGACCCGACCGCTACCGGAAATAATGTTTATACCACCGGCCGCTACTTTGGACTCTTCCCCTACGATGTTTTGAGCGTCTCCGCTCCCATCACAGGCAATTTTCAGACTCACGGCTATGTCATCATGCACCTGCCCATCAGTGTCGTACAAGCAAACAGCAATGATATCCTAAACATCGTCTATTTGACCTGTGCCATTGTTTTCGGACTCTCCTTGGTCATTTTGCTGGTCTTCACCAAAACCGTATTCTTTCCTTTGAAGGCCATCACCAAAGCCGTAAACGAGTATGCTTCCGGCAACCTCAACTACCGCCTCAAGCTTGACACCAACGATGAGATGAGCTACCTTGCTGCCACCCTAGACTACATGGCTACGGAATTAAACCAGATGGAAAACTATCAGCGAAATTTTATCGCCAATGTTTCTCATGACTTCCGTTCTCCCCTGACCTCCATCAAGGGATATCTCGAAGCCATCATAGACGGCACCATTCCGCCCGAACTGCAAAACAAATACCTAAACATTGTCATCGGCGAAACCAAACGCCTGACCAAACTCACAGAAGGCTTGCTCACCCTCAACTCCATGGATGGAAAGGGCTTTCTCACCCGCAGCATCTTCGACATCAACCACGTCATCAAAGAGACCGCTGCCTCCTTTGAAGGCACCTGCTCCACAAAAAACATTGTATTTGAACTGACCTTCGTCGAACCGATTGAGATGGTCTATGCCGACCTCGGAAAAATACAGCAGGTGCTCTACAACCTAATCGACAACGCCATCAAATTCAGCCATCCGGATTCGGTCATCTACATTCAGACCTCCCCACGGCACGAAAAAATCTTTGTCTCCGTCAAAGATACTGGCATCGGTATTCCCAAAAACAGCATCAAAAAAATCTGGGAACGCTTTTATAAGACCGACTTGTCAAGAGGAAAGGACAAAAAAGGCACCGGTCTTGGGCTTTCCATCGTGAAAGAAATCATCCAATCTCACGGTGAAAACATCGATGTCATCAGCACACAGGGAGTGGGAAGTGAATTTATCTTCAGTCTCCCCAAAGCAAACAACTAATCCATCACGAACCACTAGCCAACAAAGGGGCACTGCCATTCTTCTGCAGTGCCCCTTTTTGCTTCCCTTCTGTATCGTATCTTCTGTACTTCCATCTCTTGCTTTTTAGGTTTTCTCTCTGACATACACAGTTCGGAATCTTTTTCTGTCAGGCCATCCTTTCTGATTCTTTGAATCATCCTTTTTACGACCATGCCTAAAACGCACTCTACAAAAGGGCAGCCCTCTTCCTATGTAATTTCCAGTCTTCCTCTAATTCCGCGTTCTTTTGGGTCTGGACTCTTTTTGACAATATACCTTATCAAAACGGATTTCCTTTAACACTCCGTCTTGGTCAATGTAATCCCCCATATAAAAACCATCTCCTTCCTTCACCTGAAAAAGCTTCTTCCATTGGTCCGCACTAGACTCTTCCCCATCGATATAAATCGGAATGCCCCGCTCACTGTAGCGTTTCAGCCCATCCAGATATCTTCGTTGCTGCTCCCATATGTCCTCTTCCTCTTTCATCGCAACTTTTCTCCTTACTTTGTCCTTATTTTCTCCCTATTTTTTTCTCCTTACTTTCTCTTGTCCTTATATCATCCCTGTTTTCGCTTTCTTTTCGCTGTCTTTTCTCTTTGCATTCTTTTTGCCTTCTTTTTGTGTTCTCTTTGTTTTCTCTTAGCTTTCGCCTTCACAAAGGAACGAGACCTTCTCTCTTGGACTCGGTTTGATTCTGTGATATCCATAATTCCGACTCCTGCTTCCTTCTTTTCCCAGAACCTTTCTCTTCCCATCTCTGCGTGATGCACTAGAATCTGCTCCACCTATCTGGCTCCGCGATGGAAAAATCACTTCAAAAGCTCATGAAAGAAGCACAGTACTGTCTCATCAATCCAATAAGGGCTCTCCAGAAAGGGAATTTTTTGGACAGACAGATGCATCTTCCTTTCCAATCTCTCTCTGTTCTGTCTGCCTCCCAAAAAGGCAGCGTATAACCAGTCTTTTCCTCTCTCCATCTCTGTCCATCTCAAAAATTCAAAAAAACCCTCCAGTTCCCAATCAGAAGTGCTTCCAACAATAAGCTTCTTCTGACATCTCAAATATTCATTTCTTCCCTGAATATACTCACAGCCGAAATCGACCACGATGCTCTGGTAGCCCCGATTTTCACACTCCAAAATTTCCCTCCCCGATGCATACGGAAAATAGTCTATCCCCCTATGTGTAAAACAAAGGGCTTCCTTCGACTCCTTTCTGTGATGCTCCTGAATTCTCAGAAAATCTCCGTGCGGATTGCATTCCAACAAAGCTGTCTTCTTCCAAAAAACTCCCGAAAGGTAGGAGGCAAGCAAAATTGCTGTAAAAGTGGTTCCTACTTTCGCAGAAACTCCCATAATCCCCCACGTTCGACTTGTTTCCGGAAGATGGATTTTAGTCTGTTTCCAGAAAAACTTCTTGTCTTCCATCCTCCCTCCTCACCCGCCAAATATGCCCAAAGTTCCTTTAAGAAACTATCTCTCCTCTCATCCGGACGAAAAAGCTCTGCATAATAGGGCATGGCAAACTGCACTTCTTTTCTAAGTTCCTCCGGCAGCATATGTTTATGCGTCATGTCCAAGTGATTCCAGACAATACAAAATTTTTGCTTTTTTCGCAATGTTTCAGCCGCTTCCATACACTCTGCCCACTCCCATCGCTTTCCTCCCGTCACCAAAACCAACGCTTGCACGCTGGCATTTTCTGCCCGCTTTCTGTCCGAGCCAAAGTCTTGTAATACCACATCATAAACCCCCGCACTTCTCTCCACATTCTCCCCAAAAAAAGGAAGAAAAGGCAGTCCGAATATCGGAATCTCACTCGTTCTGCACACGGGAATCTTCTGATACCTTGCTAACTTCACTACCATACCAGATGAATTTTGCTCATCGAACAAACAAGAAATATTTCTTTGATATAAATAAGATAAAAGACTCATTACCAGATGTGTGGTTCCTGCTCCAGCCTTGCTCCCCACAAAGCCAATCGTAAGAGATGGTGTGCGACAGACCGCAGAGCCTCTTATAAGCTCCGAAAGCCTGCTCTCCAATAGTGCCGCTGACGCAAACCGTTCTTCTCTCTCTTCCTTTAGGCAGAGCGTGATAATCTCCCAAAAAGGCGTGCTCATCCCCTCCACCCGCTCCAACTCCTCTTCCCCTTGATACTTTCCACTGCTCAGATAATATAAAATCCTCCCAATGGCATAAATATCCGTCCTCTCATCCAACCTCTCCCTGCCATATTGTTCGGGGGCTGCAAAGCCTACCGTTCCATAACGCAAAGAGGCATGGTGATTCGCTTCGGAAAATAGCATCGCACGGTTAAAATCAATCAATTTTACGTTGTCATTGCATATAAAAATATTCTTTGGCTGTAAATCAAGATATAAGATAGGGCATATCTTATAAGAGTGAAGATAAGAAATGATTTGGCAAAGCTGAATACCATAAGAAATTTCCTTCATTTCTTCCAGATGCCCCAGCCGATTGACTAAGGCAAAAATAGACTCCCCGATAACATATTCCTCAATCAGATAACCGTATCGGGAATCTTCCTCAATATCATACACGATCGGAATCCCTGAATGGCGTAGATCCTTCAACAACAAGGCCTCTTTTAAAATACTCCCATACTCCTCACTGCTCTTGGGCACTCTCTTAATCGCCCGTAAGCCATTTAAGCCCAAATGCCTTGCTAAGAATACACAACCTGTGCTTCCGCTCCCCAGTTCTCCCAATATTTGATACTTTCCAAACAGAATCTCTTCTGCTCTCCATCAACCTCCCTTCTTTTTTTCCACCATCTCTTGCTTTTATAGTAACGATTTGTATCTTGTTTTTCAAGGTTTTTTTCTCATTTTTCAAAAATCACTATTTTAAAAAGTATATTGACAAGCTTTTTGAGGCTTCTGTCCCCTTCTCTTCCCTCTTTTTTCCCTTCTATTTGTAAAATCTTTATTTTTTTTCACATAAGAATTGCAAATGTATTATATCTTATAGTATAGTGTAAGAGTAAGCAAGGAGTATTTTGTCCTTTCTTGACAAAGTTCTCCTTTCCCCATGAGATTCACACACGATAACAATATGTGAAAAGGAACTTTTAGGCAGTCGAATTACGCTTTTAAACAACGAAAGGATTTTGTTTATGAAAATAGAACGTATCAGTGAAAATCAAATTCGCTGCACCCTCACCAGTTTTGATTTGAGCGTCCGCAATCTCAACTTAAAAGAACTGGCTTATGGCAGCGAAAAGGCACGCAATCTATTTCGTGAGATGCTTCAGAAAGCCTCCAGCGAAATTGGCTTTGAGACCGAGGACATTCCTTTGATGGTAGAAGCCATTCCTCTCTCCAACGAGAGCGTTATGCTGCTCATCACCAAAGTGGAAGACCCTGAAGAGTTAGACCCTCGTTTTGCCAAATTTTCCCCCGATTCCGAGGTTGAACTGGACCAGAGTCCCTATGATTTTGTCACCAACCTGCTTGACGGTGCAGACAATCTCAAAGAATTTTTTGCTTCCCTCCCTTCCCTCGCCGATGTTGACACCGACAAGGAGGATGCTTCTGTGGTTCGGGTTTACCGTTTTTACAGTTTAGATTCCATCTCCAATGCGGCGAAGGTTTCGCCTCTTCCGGAAGCCGTCCACAGTGCTTTGTACAAGAAACCAAACGAAAAAGAATATTATCTGGTTCTATCTTGCAACGACTCTTCCAACGAGGCATTCAACCGTCTCAGCAACTTACTCTCCGAATATGGCAGCCGAGTTTCTGCGGACGCTGTCACAGTTGCCTTCTACGAGGAGCACTATGACACCCTCATCCCAGACTCTGCTCTGGAACATTTAAGCAAACTATGACAACGCAGACAAGTCCGCGTTGTCTTCTCTAAATCCCTGATTCCTTGAGAGACAAACTCCCCTCTGGGTGGACATTCCCAGAGGGGAGCCTTATTTTTATCAGAGCAAAACCAGCAAATCTGCTTCTCCTTTCTCTTTAAGAAACCCTTTCTTGCTGATAGCTTGGCGAATCCCAACTGCCTATTTTCTTCTTCACAGCTCGCACATACATCAGCCCCGCACACAGCAGCGTCAAGGTTTCTCCCAACAAAAAAGTCCACCAAATCATAGACGCATTCTCCACTCCTGTCACAAAACTTCCTATGATGGCAGCCACTGGAAGAACAAAGAGCACCTGCCTTCCCACAGAAATCAGCAAAGATTCCACTCCGCACTCAATGGCCTGAAAGATTCCCTGAAAGGCAATGCAAAGGCCCGCAAACACAAAGGCAAGAGAGACAATCCGAATGCAGTCCACACACAAACGGTAAGAGACATCCGAAAGCGAAAAAAATCTCGTCAAAGGCACAGCCATGCTCTCCATCAGGAGCAGTCCGATTACCATCAACACGGTCGTAAAATACAAGCCAAAATGAATGCCAGCACGAATCCGCTTCTTATTCTTCATTCCAAAGCTAAAAGAAACCACCGGCGTGATGGCATCTCGAACCCCCACTGCCGCAAAAATAATCATTTGCTGGATTTTGCAATACAGACCATACACAGTCACGGCATTCTGCCCCACTTCCGGCAGCTTTGCCAAAATCACATTCAAACCATAGGTCATAGCTGTGAGCAAAGCCTGAGAGAGAATGGCCGGAAGTCCAATCGCATAAATTTCTTTTATAATCGCTGCATTTGGCCTGCTATAATACCATTTTTTATCCAACTCTCCATTTAATTTCAAATGAAAGAAAAATACCATTCCAGCGGACACAATCTGGCCGATAATCGTTGCATAAGCCGCCCCCTTCACTCCCATACTGGGCACTCCAAACCAACCATAAATCAGAATGGGGTCCATCACAATGTTCACCACGGCTCCCACTACCTGTGCAATGGTGGAATAGAGGGAACGCCCTGTGGCCTGCAATATTTTTTCATAAATAGAAAAAAATACAATTCCAAACGAACAACAGCAACAAATTCTCAGATAATCCACTGCCATCTGCAACACCATTTCATGGATGGCTCCTCCCGCATTCTGTGAATTCACATAGGCTGGAATCCCTACCAAGCCAAAAATCAAAAACACAACAGAAATCACCACACCCAAAAATCCTGCATTCCCCGCTACTTGGTTTGCCTTCTCCCATTTTCCCTGTCCCATAGACTTTGCCAACAAAGCATTGGTTCCGACTCCCGTGCCGATTGCCACCGCTACCATAAAAAGCTGAATGGGAAAAGCCAAGCCCAATGCCGTCAGGGCTTCCTCCCCCGCTTCTTTCATATTGGAGAGATAAGCACTGTCCACAATATTATACACCGCTTGCAACATCATAGAAAATACAATCGGAATTCCCAGTGTCAACATCAGTTTTCCCACCGGCTCCGTCCCCATCTTACTATACTCCCTCTTTTTCATATCCATTGGTATCCATCTCCTTTCCTTGTCATACTCTTCCTATTACACAAAAAAAGTGGCATCAACTGGATTTACGCAGTCTTGCCACTCATTGCTTTTTTAGTCTATCACCTTTTTTTGTTTCCTGCAAAGGAGATTCCGCACAAAAAATTACCTTTATTTTCTGTCTATTTCTCACAAATTTTCCCAATCACTGGGATAATCAATGTCTCTTAACTCCCTTGCCTCCACCTCAAAATACCAGACTTCGTCGGGATGCCTTCGTATCACCTTCCGCCCCCCGTCCTCCCCACAAAGCTGATGCAGCTCCCCAAAATACTCCCTGCCAAACACAACTGGGTTTCCAGCCTCCCCTTCGGCTCGCACTCGCCCAATCCCCCTCTTTTTTCTTCGATAGCTCTCAAGCAAGGCCAAAACACTCTTTGCCCGAAGCTGCGGTTGGTCTGCCACAAAAAACACAGCCGCATCTGCTCCAAACCGCTCTGCCGCCGCTGTGCCAATCCTGACAGAAGCCGCTATGCCTTCCTCCGCCTTGGGATTCTCAAAAACCCTGCCATACATTGCTCCCCCTGCAAGAATCTCCCTCTGGTTGGAAACCACACAAATCTGTGCCGAAACTCCTCTTTTTTCCAATTCTTCTTTACAGCTTTGCAGCAGCCCAAGCCCATAGGCATACAAAGGCTTTCCCTCATATACCTCCAACAACTTATTGCTGCCATAACGCCTTCCAAAGCCAGAAGCCAAATATACCAACTCCAGCCTCTGCCTCTCATCCACCCTCTGCACAACGGCCTCCCTCAGAGAAGAGACAAAAGCATCCACCTCGCCCATAGAAAGCAACAACTGCTTTGCCTCCCTCCTCTGCTCCTCGGTGTCCGCTTGGTTGAGAACCGGAAACACCCTTGCCATCGGAAAAGCTCTACGCAGAGGCTTCAAATATCCCTCCTCCAACAGCACTCCCAGCTGCTCCAAAGAAAGCACTCCTTCTTGAAATACCTTCCTCTCCTTCAGCAGAGGCAAAGCCACTTCCCAGCGGTGGCAGACCTCCTCTCCCCTTCTTCCCAGTGCAGAAAGCCCCTCCACCACATAGATTTCATCGGCATCCGCAAAAATCACCGGTTCGTGAGCTGCTGGAACCTTCACCGGAAGCCGTCTGGAGCCATCCGCTTCCACCAAAAGCACATCCACAAAGGCAGCCAATTCCTCCCAAACACAGGGACTTAGGCTTCCCATCCGAAGCTCCCCCTGTTTGTCTCTCACCACACTGCCAATTTCAAAAACGGCTCCCTCTCCCCTTTTTCTTGCACCCTCAAAAAGGCTTCTTGCTCGACCAAGCAGCTCTTCCTCCGTCTCCCCCTTCCATACCCTTCGATTTTCCTCCCCTCTCGCTTCCTGCTGCCCCTGCTTTCCCCCATAAAGTGCTTCAATTTTTTCCCCTCGCCCCTCCTCTAATAATATCCCTCCACTTGTCGGCAACATTCGATGTGTACTTGTGCAAACAGCAACCCTCTTCCCCTCTCGCTTCCATCTCTCAGAAAGCCAAGCAATCCACGAAGTCTTACCTCCGGCTCCCACCACATAGATTCGTCTCACTCTGCCTCACTTTCCGCAATCTCTCGGACTGCCTGTTGTGTTGTTTGTCTCATCGTCAATCTCAACACCTGCCTCACTTTGTGCAATCTCTCGGACTGCCTGTACCGCTCTCTCTATCTCTTCCTCCTGATTCCAATACGAAAAACTGAAACGCACCGCTCCCTGCTCCCTCGTTCCCAGAGCCTCGTGCATCAAGGGTGCACAATGTCCTCCCGCTCTTGTGACAATACCATATTCCTGCATCAGCCAATCACTAAGCTCTCCCGAATCCAACTCTCCCACATTCAATGCCACAATCGCCACCTGCCCCTGACCAATCTCCCCCGTATTTCCCCTCCTCAACTTCTCTGCATTTCCATAAATCTTCACCTGCGGAATCTCTCTCACCTGCTCATAAAAACGAGCTGCCAGAGCCAACTCCCTCTCCCGCAGCACCTCCACTCCCCTATCCAAAATCCATCGTACCCCAGCCGCAAGACCCGCAAGACCATGGGCATTCATCGTTCCCGCCTCCAAAGCCGTGGGCAACACCGAGGGATGTGTCTTGGAATACGTCAAAATCCCACTCCCCCCTGACAGAAGAGGTCTGATATGGACTCCTCTTCGGATACAAAGCCCTCCCGTTCCCTGCGGTCCCAAAAGTCCCTTATGTCCAGTGAAGCACAGCACATCAATGCAGTCCCTCTGCATATCAATCGGAAAAACACCGGCAGTCTGTGACGCATCCACCAAAAACAAGGCACCTACCTTGCGGCACCGTTCTCCAATCAAACGCAAAGGATTGACATTTCCGGTCAAATTAGAAGCATGGGTGACACAAACCACCTTCACATCCGGACGAATTGCTGCTAACAGAGCCTCTAAATCCAACTCTCCCCTCATCCGTACTGCATTCTCTTCTCCCTTACATCCAATCCTCTCCACCTGCACACCAGCCGCTTCCATCTCATACAAAGGCCTCAGCACACTGTTATGCTCCATCACCGTAGTAAGCACCTTATCTCCACTCTGTAACAATCCCTTAATCGCAATATTCAGGCTCTCCGTCGCATTCATCGTAAATACCGTCTGCTCCGCACCATAGCCATGAAACAACTCGTCCACCAATCTTCTCGCTTCATATACCACTCTGGCTCCGGCGAGAGCCGTCTCCCCACTGCCCCGCCCGCAATTCCCAACGCTGGCCATCGCAGAAAGCACCGCCTCTGCCACCTCCGGCGGACGGTGCAGACTGGTAGCTGCAGAATCCAAATAAATCCATCTTCTCTCCTGCTCCACACTCATCCTTGTTGCCTCGCTTCCAAATACAGCAAGCCCTCCAAAACACCTCCAGCAATGCAGCGTGCCTTATCGGATATGGTAAAACAATTTCGATATTCTTCCCGTCTGGGGTCAATATCGGCAATTTTAAATCCCTTTGTGACCGGATAGCCATCTCGAATCAAGCCCCGAAGTAGGCCCGAAATCGAAGCCACCACCGGATAAGCTTCCTGATTCTCCCTCTCAATCCAAGCAAGAACCTCATCCTTTTCCACCAAATCTCCGATTTTTCGCACATTTTTCAACACTCCGGCCACCGGAGCATGTAGCACTCTCTCCTTTCCGTAGCCTCCAATCACCCCCGGAATTCCCGTGTTCGGAGCAGCAAACCCTTTCTCTAAGATTCTTCCCAGATGATGTCCTCGATTGGTCTCAATCACCAAATCCACGTCCACTCCAGCCTCAAAGCCTGGTCCCAGTGCGATGGTCTTATCCGCCATCGTCCGCTTCGTACCAAGATTCCGCTTCGCCAAAATGGCATCCACCACAGCCCAAGGCCTCAGCTCTTGCAGCACTTCACAGGTCTCATCCACCATCATAGCCACTTCCTTTGCCCGCATGACAGCATACGCTTCCTCCAAGTCGGAGACCAAACGGCAGGTCATGCCTTCAATCTCACTCACCCCATCGTACACGGCCTCCGAGAAAGCCACATGCCTGCGGATTGCCGAGGGATTTTTGGTCTCCAACACCAATACTGGATAACCCGCCCGTCTCAGCTTATAAATGCTTCCACTTGCAATGTCGCCTCCGCCCCTCACAAGCACAAGCTGTTTGTCCCTCTCCATCTCACTACCTCCTGTCTATCCCTGTCATGCCCTTTTATCCTGACATTTCTTATCCTTCCAATACTGTACAGCTCCCTCTCTGGCAGCCACAGCCCAATCTTTTTCCTTCCTATGGACGCACAAGCAATCTCGCTCCCAACATCTTTTCCGCAATCTCATACATATTTGTCACAGAGCCAACTGCCAGCTTCTCACTGAGTCCATAATGATTCAGACAGGTTCCGCAAGTCAAAATCTCCACTCCCTGTTCCTCCATGCTCTTTAAATCTTCCAGAGCTGCCGAACCTTCACAGGACCACTTCGCCCCTCCATTGTAGAGCAAAATGGTCTGCGGAAGCACTTCCTGCTGTGTCAAGGCAAACAAAAAGCCCTTCATCAATAGCTTTCCTAACACATCATCGCCACTTCCCATACAATCCGAGGCAATCACAACCACTTTTCCGGCTCCACTGCACTCTTGGCACAGAGGTTCGGAATGGTCAGCTCCCTCTTGGGAGAGTCCCTGTCCTGTCGTATCTTCTATTTTATCTGTCTCTTTCTTCTCGCCAGCATCAATCTTCACATGATATTCCCTGTCCGCCACTTTCTCATCTGTGACTTCCAGTCCCTTATGTTTTGCCATTTTTGTCAAGTTTTGCACAGCGATTTCATTGTCCACCCAAACCTCAATCACCTCATGTGCTCCTGCCTGCTCCAAAGCCTTTTTTGCCTCGATAACCGGAAGCGGGCAAGCCTTTCCTAATGCATTCACTATCATCATTCTGTCCTCCATTCACTTTCTTCGTATTCTTTTCGTACCCCTTCTATCTACTCTCTACACTATTTTTCTTTTCCGCCGAGAGATGCTAGAAAGCCCCATCAAACACGCTCTCGCTCTGCCTCGAAGCAGCGGTACTAAGACACCAAAAAACGGTGCCTAAGTGCCGGCATCTCGACAAGGTCTGAATAGCACTTTCTAGCATCTCTCAGCTCCTTTTACTTTCTCATTTAGGTCAACTACCCATCCCCCTAGAAAAAACAAGAATCCGCTTCTCTTCCTCTCCTACTTGCTCTCTCTTCTTCACTCTTCCTACAATACCACAGGGAAGTCCCAGCGTGCGAATCTCCTCCAAAGCAGCCTTTGCGTCCGCCTCCGGCAGACTCACCAACAATCCTCCTGAAGTCTGTGGGTCATACAAAATCTCTTCCATCGCAAAAGAAACCCCGCAAAACTCCACCATCTTCTCCACATGATTGCGGTTTCTCTGTCCAGCAGCGGTCAGATAAAATTCCTCCACATAGTCCTCACACTCCGGAATAAAAGGCACGGCATCCGCCCACACCTCGGCATTCCAATTCTCGCCCAACATCTCCGAAAGATGCACCAAAAAGCCAAAACCTGTCACATCCGTGCAGCCATGTACACGATACTTTCTCACTATCTCAGATGCATATTTATTCAATGTACTCATAGAGCGGACAGCCAGCTTCATCGCTTCCGGCGACTCCTCATGCAGTCTTGCAGCCGTGCAGACAATCCCCACACCCAGAGGCTTTGTGAGCAGCAACACATCCCCTTCCTCACAGCCCACGTTTGCAAAGACTCTATCTGGATGAATCACTCCCGTTACCGAAAGGCCATACTTCACACTGTCATCCGCAATGGAATGCCCTCCGGCCAGAACTCCTCCAGCCTCTTGAACTTTTTCACTCCCTCCCAGAAGAATCCTCCCTAAAATATTCAAATCCATCGTTTCTGGAAAACATACAATATTCAAAGCCGTCTTTACATCGCCACCCATCGCATAAATATCACTCAAGGCATTGGCTGCCGCAATCTGTCCAAACACATAGGGGTCCTCCACCATAGGCGGGAAAAAATCCAAAGTCTGTACAATCGCTAGGTCCTCCGTCAAGCGATAGACAGCCGCATCGTCCGAGCTGTCATAGCCAATCAAGAGATTCTCATCTTTTTTCTTGGGCAGCTGACGGAGCACACGACTGAGCACCTGGGGTCCCAGCTTTGCCGTACAGCCGCCGCCCCGACAAAATACTATCTTATCTTCCATCTTTCTTCCTTTCACAGCCTCCCTCATCTTACGCTCTGCATCTTCCCTCTCTTTAAGAACATCCCCCTCTTCTCCTGTACCAATTCATGCCGATCCACAACCTTCTCTCCACGAAGATACACCGTCTCAATCCTTCCAGTGACTCTTGTCCCCTCAAAAGGTGCATAATCCACATTTTGCAGTTGGTCTGCCGCCGTAATCGTATCTTGCACATGAGGTTTCAGCACCACCAAATCCGCATCGCTCCCCTCCTGAATGCAGCCCTTTTGCGGATACAGACCATAGAGCTTCGCTGGATGCTCCGACAAAAATTGACACATCTGTTCCAGAGAAATCTTACCTTCATCCACTCCATAAGTATACACCAAAACGCCTCTGGTTTCTACCCCTGCCATTCCTCCCGGAATTTTCCGAAAATCATCCCTTCCCAGCTCCTTCTGCTTGGTCGTAAAACTGCAGTGGTCCGTTGATATCGTCTGAATCTCGCCATTCTCCAAAGCCTCCCAGAGAGCTTTCTGGTCTTCCTTGGTGCGTAAAGGCGGCGCAATCACATACTTGGCCCCCTCAAAATCCGCAAGTCGATACAAAGACTCATCCATCAAAAGATACTGCGGACAGGTCTCCGCAAACACCTGCTGCCCTCGCATCCTCGCAGCACGAATCACATCCAAGCCTTCCTTACAGGTCAAATGCACCACCATCACTGGAACATCCACCACCTCGGCAATTCGTAGCAACCTATCAATCGCTTCTGCCTCAGCCGCTGCCGGTCTGGTCGCCGGATGACTCCAAACTCCCATCTCCCCTCTCTTCACGGCCTCCTCACGCATCGCATCAATGATGCCACTGTTCTCACAATGCACCCCCGTGATGCCTCCCAACTCCTTAAACCGCTTCAAAATTTGATAAAAAGCCCTATCATCCACCATCATATCCGGATAAGTCATATATAATTTAAAGGACGTAATTCCCTCAGCCATCATATCATCCAACTCCGCACTCACCGCTTCGTTCCAATCCGAGATAGACATATGAAAACTATAATCGCAAGAACACTTTCCATCCGCCTTTTCATGCCAATTTTTGAGAGCCTGCTTTAAAGTCTCCCCATGGTACTGCGTTCCAAAATCAATTATGGTTGTCGTTCCACCACGGACAGCCGCCTTCGTTCCCGTCTCAAAGTCATCCGCTGTCACCGTTCCTCCCACATGCAAATCAAAATGAGTATGTGCATCTATAAAGCCTGGAAACACATAGCTTCCCTCCGCATCCTCAACCACAACCTCCTCATCATCTGAAAACAACTCCCCAAGTCCCTGACCAATTCTTACAATCTTTCCATCCTCAATCAAAATATCCGCTCTCTCACAACCAGTTCCCCTTACAATCGTTCCCCCTCGAACCAAACTCCTCATAAAATCACCTCATCCTTTCTACAAAAACAACTAACCCATATTCCGCACTTCCGACTATTCTTATTTTTTCATTCCCATTCTTTTATTCCCCTTCTTCTTAACGTGTCCCTTCTATAGGGTATCGTTTATTCCCCTTCTTCTATCCCCATGGCGACTCCGTCTGTATCACTACAATCGCCTTTTTTACCTTTTTGGCTATCTTTTTTAGGTTATCTGGCGACCCCATCTGTATCACTGCAATTGCTTGTGTTCCTATGGCACCAGCAAACAGGGGAACCCCTCCCTAGCCGAAGCCAGTGGCAGAGAACAACTCGCAGACCCTCTTTTTATGTCGGCACTTGGACGCAGTCTTTCTGCGTCCTTAGTACCGCTACTTAAAAAACGGAGCGAGAGCGTGTCTGCGAGTGTCTCTTGCCACTGCTCGGCGGACGGGTCACCCCTAGTACCCCTTTCCACTGCTCGGCGGGCGGGTCACCCCTAGTGCCCCTTTCCACTGCTCGGCGGGCGGATTATGAAAGCTATGAAAGCTTGGAGGATAGACAGAAAAGCCGCCACCCCGCACAAACGTGCACGAAGCAGCGGCCTCCCATCACTTTTTCCTAGCATAAGGAGTCCGCTCCAGCGGCAACTCCGTCCTAAACTCTCCATCCAGCCGGTAATACGCATTCTGCACCGCCGGTGCCGTCGGAATCGAGGTAATCTCCCCTATCCCTATCGCTCCGTGTGCCACGTCAATTCCTGGTTTTTCAATGATAATACTTTCCACCTCCGGTGTCTTATCGGCACGGAACAGTCCCAGCGTTCCAAACTTAGCGGTCGGAACGCAGTTCACCAGCGGATACTGCTCCGTCAGGGCATAACCTAGGGACATGACCACGCCACCCTCAATCTGCCCCTCCACGTTTTTCGGATTCACAGCCTTTCCGACATCGTGTGCGGCCACCACTCGCTGAATGCTTCCATCCTCATTTAGGATACAAACCTGAGTGGCATAACCATAAGCCACATGGGACACTGGATTCGGCACGTTGGCTCCCATTTTGTCAGTCTTTGCATGGTACTCTGCTGCCACCTGCTGTCCATCGAGTTCCTTAAGCCCTTCTGAAAGGCTCTTTCTCTCTCCTACCGCAAGCTCGGCCTGTTTTTCCTCCCAGAGCTGCAGCAAGCTCTGACAGGCTCTTCTGGTTGCCTCTCCGGTCACAAGAGTCTGTCTGGAGCCGGAAGTGGTTCCAGAATCTGGTGCCATGGAAGTGTTCGGGTTGTGGTATACCACCTGCTCTGGTGAGAGAGCAAGATTTTCACAAACCACCTGCGTCAACACCGTGCCCAATCCCTGTCCAATGCAGGAAGCTCCGGCATGAATGTGCACCTTTCCCTCCTCCACAATGAGACGGCAACGCCCCATATCTTTAATGCCCACACCCACTCCAGCGTTCTTCATCGCACAGCCAATGCCCGCATAGGGGCTAGAATAAAAGGCATCCTTCACAGCCAAAAGCGTCTCCGCCAAGCCTGTCGAGGCATCCGCTATCTGTCCGTTCGGCAGCACCTGATTGGGGCGGATGGCATTGAGATAGCGAATCTGCCACGCATCTATGCCCACCATCTCTGCCAAAAGATTCAGGTTGCATTCCGTCGCAAAGCAGGTCTGCGTCACCCCAAAGCCTCGAAATGCTCCAGCTGGCGGATTGTTTGTGTACACTGCGGTTCCCTCAATGTCAATCACCTGATAATTGTAAGGTCCAGCCGCATGGGTACAGGCTCTTTGAAGCACCGGTCCTCCGAGGGAGGCATAGGCTCCCGTATCCGATACCACCGTTGCCTTCATTGCGGTCAACTTGCCATTCTCGTCACAGGCCGTTGTCATGGTAATACTCATCGGATGCCGCTTGGGATGCACGATGAGACTTTCCTTTCGGCTTAACTTACATTTTACCACCCTTTTGGTGAGATAGGCAACCAAAGCCGCATGATGCTGCACCGTGACATCCTCTTTTCCACCGAAACCGCCGCCGACCAACTTATTTTCCACAATCACCTTCTCCGGCGGCAATCCCAGAAGAATCGAGCATTCGTGTCTGGTGTCATAGGTTCCTTGGTCTGTCGAGTAGATAAACACGCCATCCTCAAAAGGCATGGCAATTGCCGCCTCCGGCTCCAAAAAAGCATGTTCCGTCCAAGGAGTCTCATAGTGCCTTGTCACCTTGTACTTGGAAGCGGCAATCACGGCATCCGCATCCCCTCGAACCAGATGCTCATGGCTTAAAACATTTCCTCCCTCATGCAAAAGAGGAGCATCCTCTTTGAGAGAATCCTCCGGACAGGTCATAGGGGTAAGCACTTCATACTCCACCTCCACCAAAGCCTTCGCCTGCTCCAAAATCTCCTTCGTCTCCGCTGCCACAATGCAAATGGTGTCTCCCAAATAGCGGGTCGTGTCTCCTACCGCGATAAAGGTATCCCAATCCTGCTTGAGATGTCCGACCTTATTTCTCCCTGGAACGTCCTCCGCTGTCAAGACACAGACCACACCTTCCAGAGCCTTAGCGGCCTCCGTGTGAATCGCCAAGACCTTAGCACGGGGATGTTTGCTGCGAACCGCACTGGCATAAATCATGCCCTCTATCTCCACGTCATCGACATACTCTCCGTATCCCAACACCTTCCCTGCCACATCAATGCGATGCATCCGAGAGCCTACCTTTATGGCCTCTTTTGCACTCTCCATCTGCACTTCGCCCCTAAAAATCGCAGCGGCGAGCATAATTGCATCGATAATCTTCTTATATCCGGTACAGCGGCAGTAATTGTTGCGGATGGCATAGGCCGCCTCCACCCTCGTTGGTTTTGGATTGGCATCCAAAAGTGCCTTCGCACAGATGACCATCGCCGGAATGCAGAAACCGCACTGCACCGCTCCTGCCTCCCCAAACGCATAGACAAACACCTGCTTTTCGTACTCCGAAAGCCCCTCAACCGTCACAATTTCCTTGCCTGCCAAACGACCCATCTTCTGCACGCAGGCCTTTACCGCTTTTTTATCTATCAACACCGTACAGGTGCCACAGGCACCCTCGCTGCACCCATCTTTCACCGATTTCAGCTTCAAATCTTCCCGCAGCACTTCCATCAGCCTGCGCTCGGCATCCACCTCTATCTCTCTCCCGTTCACCGTAACCTTACATAAAGAGCTCATATTCACCCTCCGTCTCTATGTGTTCCCCCAATAGAAACTCCTTCAAATCTTCTTTTTGCGAAAGAGGAGCCATCCACGCCAGCCCACAGCCTGCTGAGATTTCCCCAGGAATCGGAATCAATCGTCCCGCTTTTTGCCGCTGTGTGGCACAGGCTTCCATCTTCATCGCCTGCGTTGTTGTGTGAAACGTAAAAAGAATTCTCCACTGTTTCTGTCGTGCCATAGGCTCCTCCGTCTTATTCGTCTTAGTTCTATTTATAACCTTTTGTCTCTAATATCTGAAGAGATATCCATAATCCTCTATCACGGCTGCTATCAGCTGGTCAATGCCTTCCGGCACGGCCTCCTGCCTACAACCCACTGTGTGCAGCAGCTCTTTTGTGCCCAAACGAATCTTGCAAAGCTTTTCCTTTGGATTTAGCAGGACAAAGCCCTGATTCTTGCTGTTTTCCATATCTGCCTCGTTGGCAAACAGAGTGAACTTATCCAGATACGGAGCACTGGCATACGGACAGAAGCTCTTACAGTTTCCACACTCGTTGCACATATAGTCCACATGGATAATCTGGTGCATCTTCCTTCCTGCAACCCGAATCGCAATATTCGCACGGTTCGGACAAGCCTCCACGCAGTTCTCGCAGACCACATCGCAGCCCAGACAGCGTTTTTCCTCCGCTGCTTCGCTCTCCTCAACTAAGCGACCTCTCTTGGCATAGATTTCGCCTTCCTCGGCCAGAGCGTCAAAATCTCTTGCCAGCGTTTTTCCCAAAATGCCCTCGGCCGCCTTTCTGCCGTCCCGAATCGCTTCCACCACAGTGGCAGGTCCATACAAACCGTCTCCCGCTACATACACGTCTTCCACAGAACTCTCTAGGGTCTCCGGATGGACTCTCACCCTTCCTCTCTCATCGCAGAACAGGCCATTCTCCTCATAGAAGCCTTTTGGAATCTTCTCTCCGATGGCTGCAATCACCGTGTCTGCCGCTATCTCCACCGTCTCCTCGGTCTCCACAACGCCTCTTCTTCCGCTGGCATCCGGCTCTCCTAACTGCATCTTACGGCAGAGCAGCTTTCCGTCTCTGTGGGCAAGCGGAGCCAAGAGTTCGGCAAATTCCACGCCATCCGCAATCGCCATCAAAAGTTCTTCTTCGTCCGCTGGCATGTAGCGTCTGGTTCTTCGATAAACCAAAGACACCTTCTCCACGCCCTGCGTTCTCTTTGCGGCACGAGCGGTATCCATCGCTGTGTTTCCGCCTCCAATCACCACGACCTGACTGCCGATATCCAGTTTTCCCTGCTCCTTCTTCCACTCTCTCAAAAAATTCAGGGCATTGATGGCTTCGCCTTCTTCCAAGTGCAGCAAACCAGCATCCTTTGCTCCTACGGCAAGCACCACCGCATCGTACTCTTTCTTTAACTCTGCTACGGACTGCACTTCCACACCAGTCTGTACCTTCACTCCCATCGCCAAAATCAGGGCAAGGTCCTTTTCGATGGCAGCATTGCGGATACGGAAGTCAGGAATCACCTGCCCTACGACACCGCCAAGCTTCTCCTCTTTCTCGAATATGGTGACATCCGCATTGCCCCTTGCAAGGAAGTAAGCCGCCGCAAGACCTGCCGGTCCGCCTCCGACCACGGCCACCTTCTTTCCCTTCTTATCGGTAGGAGTCTGTGCTTTCTGCATCCAAGCCTCATACCCTCCCTCGGCCGCCTCCAGCTTGCTGCGGCGAATGTTGACCGGTGAATCATAGAAATTTCGGCTGCACTTGCTCATACAATTGTGAGGACAAATGGTTCCTGTGATAAAGGGCAGAGGATTCTTCTCCACAATCACACCAAACGCTTCCTCATACTTGCCCTCTCCCACGAGCTTGGTGTAAGTGGTGATATCCTGATGAATGGGACATCCTTCCTTACAGGGAGCCGTAAAGCAATCCAGCAACGGAACCTCTTTCTTCATTTTTCGGGATGGCAGCGGCTTTACAGCCTTGACATGGTGCTTGTCCGTCTTTACGGCCTCCACCAGTGCCTTCACCTTCTCGGCATCCACGCCCGCAAAGACCGTCTGATACGCTTCGGTTTTTGCAAACAGCTCCCCTATCTGCTCCAATCTCTGATAACCGCCAGGCTTTAACAGGGTGGTCGCCATTGTCACCGGCCAAATGCCTGCTCGAACAATCTCTTCGATGTTAAACGAATCCGCACCTCCGGAATACGAAATCCGCAGCTTGCCCCCAAAATCCTTTGACAGCTTTGCCGCTACCGACATGGACAGAGGGTACAGGGACTTTCCGGACATATACATCTCCTCACCAGGAAGCTCCCCAGCCTTGATATCCACCGGAAAGGTGTTGGTAATCTTCACGCCAAATTCTAGGTGGCAGGCATCGGCCAGAGCCTGCAGCCTTTCTAACATAGGCACAGCATCCTCGTACTGCAGATCGTCCTTGAAATGAAACTCTCCGAATGCCACATAATCGTAGCCCATCTCATCCATGATAGCTCTCGCATAGGGATAGCCCAGAAGTGTGGGATTGCACTTGATAAAGGTATGTACCTTCTTCTCCTCCAGCAGATATCTTGCGATTCTCTCTATCTCCTGTGGGGGACATCCGTGCAAGGTGGATAAGGTCACACAATTACAGACTTCGGGCGAGATGGCCTCTATGTCCTCCCTTGTCACCTTTGCAAAAGCATCTACGTGCTCCAAAAGCCAAGCCTTGCACTCCTGAAAAATCGGGGTATGAGAGGCATCTTTCATTCCTTCAAGAAAGCCATCCACCTTCGGAGTCTGAATGCCCTCTAGGTCATAGCCCACACTCATATTGAAGACAAAGCCATCCTCACTTCCCAAGTCGAATTCCTTTGCCATCACCTTTAAGGCAAACCACGCCTTGACATACTCATCAAAGGCCTGCGGCACATACAATTCTGTGGACCACTCCACGTTGTAGCACTCGTCATCCGCCTTGATACAGGGCTTTGCCACCGGCAAGTCCTCTCCATCCAACTTCTGCACGGTCTTTAACTCAAAGAAACGGCTGCCAGCATAGTAGGAGGCAACGATGTTCTGTGCCAACTGCGTGTGAGGACCAGCTGCGGGTCCAAAGGGAGTCTCCATCTTTCTTCCAAAAATCTCCCAATTTTTAGCCTTCTCGACCCGATAAGGGCGTTTTACGCCAAACACCGAACCTGTCTTTTGCTCCTCTAAAATCCAATTCATCAGATTCCCAAAGGGAATCGGGGTCATTCTATCGCTCATGATTCTCTCCTCATTCCTTATTACGGATCCATTCCTCTACTAGGCGTTAATGCTTTTCCACAACTTTGCGGCTTCTTCTCTCACATCTGCCCAAACCTTCTCCTCGTCCACACCAATCAACTCTCTGTCCTTCATCAGCACCTTTCCGTTACAGATGGTGGTCACCACGCTGTGTCCGCTCATGCCAAACAGGATGTGGCTGTTGATGTTAGAGGCATGCATCGGGGTCAGCGGGTTATAGTCCATGACAATCACATCCGCTGCCGCTCCCTCCTTCAGCACTCCCAATGGTCTCTTAAAATAGCGGTTGGCAATCGCTGCATTGCCCTCAAAGAGCATCTTTGGCACCTCCGCCCAAGCCGCATTCGGATTGCACAGATGGTGCTTATGCAGAATGTTTGCCACCTTGTAGGACTCTAACATATCGTGGGTGTAGCCATCGGTTCCCAGTCCCGTCAAAATGCCATATTTTACAATCTCCATCGTGGGCGGGCAGCCGCAGGCATTGCCCATGTTGGACTCCGGATTGTGCACTACCATGGTGCCAGTGTCCCTCAGCAACTCCATCTCGTGCGGATTCACATAGATGCAGTGTGCCGTCAGGGTCTTTTCTCCGAGAATGTCACAGTCCATCAAACGGTCAATGATACGCTTTCCGTACTTATTCAGACAGTCATGCAAATCTTCAATGCCCTCCGCTACATGGATGTGGTAGCCCACTCCCTCCGGCTTCTCCGAAGCCGCAAGCTCCATCGTCTCATTGGACAGCGTGAACGAAGCGTGCATTCCCATCATAGCGGCAATCATATCCGTGTCATCGGCCAGTGCGTGGCGGATGAATTCGGCATTTTCTCTCACGGAAGCCCTCGCTTTGTCCTTTCCATCCCTATCCGAAATCTCGTAGCACAGGCAGCTTCTGACTCCCAGCTCCTTTGCGGCCTCCTCAATGGCAAATAGACTTCCAGAAATCGCCCCAAAGCTTGCATGGTGGTCAAACACCGTTGTCACACCATTCTTGATGCAGTCCAGATAGGTAGCACGGGCACTCTGCCTTGTCTGCTCCAGACTCAGATGACGGTCTATGGTCCACCACATCCCATCTAGGATATCCAAAAATCCCTTGGGATTGTAACCATTGATGGAAAGTCCCCTCGCCATCGCACTGTAAATATGCTCATGTACATTGATAAAGGCAGGCATAATCACGCCACCCTTGGCATCTATGAATTCCGCTCCTGCAAATTCCTTCTTCAGTTCTTCCAGAGTGCCTACCTTCTTTATCACATTTCCCTCCAGTGCCACCGCACCATTCTCCAGATAGGGCATTTCCTCCGTTCTCGTGACCAAACGTCCGTTCCCAACAATCCTCATTTTCATCCTCCTTCTTCTTTTTCTCATTTTTGTCATAAAATTCCAACTTATCGCTTCCTGTGCAATTTTCTTCTTATCTATTTTGCACAGTTATTGTTTTATTACCCCCATCTTAACACTACATTTCTACTATTGCAAGCAGAAATACAAAAATTTTTAGGTGTGCTAATTTTTTTTGTAAAAAGCTCTTGCATTTCCATTTTTTTGTGCTATGATGAAACCAGAAAAGAGAATACAGACCCAAATACGACTTATGGCAGGAGAGGATAGCGATGGATTATACTTTGGCACTACTACAGCAGCTTGCAGACGGTCTTGCAGCCCAGTTTGGCTCAGATTGTGAGATTGTCGTTCACGACTTGACCAAAGAAGACTTGAATAACTCTGTCATCTACATCAAAAATGGACAGGTTTCGAGCAGACAGGTGGGTGACGGTGCCTCCCGAATTGTGTGGGAGACCGTACAGAAAGACCCTGAACTCAAACAGGTACACGAGGACCATAACGGCTACCTGACTCGAACGGCAGACGGACGTATCCTAAAATCCAGCACCATGTACATCAGAGACGAGAATGGCAAACTCCATTATATTCTTTCTATCAATTATGATATCACCAATCTCATAGCCATAGATACGAGTATTCGCACTCTGATAGCGACAGAGCCGAACAAAGAAAATTCCGAACCGGAGCAGATTGTTCACAACGTCAATGACCTTCTGGACAGCCTGATTGCACAATCTGTGGCAAACATCGGAAAACCTGTGGCTCTGATGACCAAGGAGGAAAAGGTGAGAGCCATTCAATTTTTGAACGATGCCGGAGCCTTCCTCATCACCAAATCGGGAGATAAGGTCTCTAAGTACTTTAATATCTCCAAATTTACCCTTTACAGCTACATCGATGTCAACAAAAATACATCTGCATCCTAATGCAATCCGATATTACAGGGGACAAAAGCCTTTTGACCCCAATTCATCATTTTAAAGGAGGAATCTATCATTATGGAACCAAGCATTCTCTGGGCAGAGAATACCATGCCTCACACAGAGGACAGCCAGCTGGCTGTGATGTCCCTAGAGGAGGTCAAAAAAGCCCGTGCCTTTCATCAGAGCTTTCCACAGTACACAAAAACACCTCTGGCAAAGCTCTCTCATATGGCAGACTATCTGGGACTGGGAGCGGTTTATGTCAAGGACGAGTCCTACCGCTTTGGTCTGAATGCTTTCAAGGTACTGGGCGGCTCCTTCGCAATGGCTCGTTACATTGCAAAGCAGACCCAAAAAGACGTATCGGAACTTCCCTATCAGGTGCTGACCTCAGATGCCTTGCGGGAAGAATTCGGACAGGCAACCTTCTTCACCGCTACCGATGGCAACCACGGCAGAGGTGTGGCATGGGCAGCCAACCGCCTGCGTCAGAAAGCTGTTGTGTACATGCCAAAGGGCAGTACCCAAACCCGTCTGCAGAACATCCAAAAAGAAGGAGCAACTGCGACGATAGAAGAAGTCAACTATGACGAATGCGTGCGAATGGCAGCTGCCGCTGCAGCCAAGACCCCAAACGGTGTTGTGGTGCAGGATACCGCATGGGAGGGCTATGAGGAGATTCCCGCTTGGATTATGCAGGGCTACGGAACTATGGCAATGGAAGCGGACGAGCAGCTTGCTGAGGATGGCTGTGATAGACCCACTCATGTCTTTGTTCAGGCAGGCGTTGGTTCCCTCGCAGGTGCCGTTCAGGGCTATTTTGCCAACCGTTACCCCGAAAATCCACCTACCGTTGTGGTCGTAGAGGCCGCTGTTGCTGCCTGTCTTTACCAAGGTGCCCTTGCTGCGGATGGCAATCCCCGTATCGTGGACGGCGATTTGCAGACCATCATGGCTGGACTTGCCTGCGGAGAACCAAATACCATCTCTTGGGACATCCTAAAGAATCATGTGAAGGTTTTCGTGGCGGCTCCCGACTGTGTAGCAGCTAAGGGAATGCGTATGTTAAGTGCCCCCATCAAGGGAGACCCACAGGTTGTGTCCGGAGAGTCCGGTGCCGCCCCCTTTGGCGTTCTCGCTTCTATTATGAAAGAGGAAGAATACAAAGAGCTGAGAGAACTGCTCAAACTGAATGCAGACTCCAAGGTGCTGCTCTTCTCTACAGAAGGCGACACAGACCCAGACCGCTACAAGAACATTGTGTGGGAAGGAAAAGAAAGCTAGACTACCAAGAAAACTGACATGATTCGCCTTACGGCGAATCAACACTATGCATGAAAGTCGATTGCTCCGTGCTTCGCACTTACAGAGTAAATATAAGGAGGAAACAGAAACATGGATTTTAACAAAATCAAAGAAGCGGCTGCCGCTTATGAGAAGGACATGACAAAATTTTTGCGTGATTTGGTTCGCATCCCTGGAGAGAGTGCAGGTGAGGAAGGCCACGTAAAGCGCATCGAGGAAGAGATGAACAAGCTTGGCTTTGACAAGGTCGTTGTAGACCCGATGGGCAACATCTTGGGCTACATGGGTACAGGCGAGACTCTGATTGGTTTTGATGGTCACATCGACACCGTGGGCATCGGTAACATCAAAAACTGGGAGTTTGACCCCTACGAGGGCTACGAGTCCGACACAGAGATTGGTGGCCGTGGCACTTCCGACCAGCTCGGCGGCATCGTTTCTGCTGTTTACGGAGCAAAGATTATGAAGGATTTGGGACTTTTGAGCGACAAGTACACGGTTGTTGTGACTGGTACCGTTCAGGAGGAAGACTGTGATGGTCTCTGCTGGCAGTACATCATCAACGAGGATAAGGTGCGTCCAGAGTTCGTAGTTTCCACAGAGCCAACCGATGGCGGTATTTACCGCGGACAGAGAGGCCGTATGGAGATTCGTGTGGACGTAAAGGGCATCTCCTGCCACGGCTCTGCTCCAGAGAGAGGCGACAATGCTATCTACAAGATGGCTGACATTCTTCAGAACATTCGCTCCCTGAACGAAAATGACGCAGCAGAAGGAACCGAGATTAAAGGTCTGGTAAAAATGTTGGATAAAGCCTACAACCCTGACTGGGAGGAGGCAAACTTCCTCGGCAGAGGCACCGTGACCGTATCCGAGATTTTCTTCACCTCCCCAAGCCGCTGTGCCGTTGCGGACTCCTGCTCCATCTCTCTGGACCGTCGTATGACCGCTGGTGAGACATGGCAGAGCTGTCTGGATGAGATTCGTGCCCTTCCAGCAGTACAGAAATACGGCGATGATGTGACCGTTTCCATGTATGAGTACGCACGTCCTTCCTACAAAGAATTGGTGTACCCGATTGAATGCTACTTCCCGACTTGGGTGATTCCGAAAGACCACAAAGTGACCAAAGCTTTGGAGGAAGCCTATGTGAATCTGTACGGCGAGAGTCGTTCCGGTGCCCCTGTGACAGAGGAGATGAGAAAGGCTCGTCCTCTGACCGATAAGTGGACCTTCTCCACCAACGGCGTTTCCATCATGGGCCGCAACAACATTCCTTGCATCGGTTTCGGACCAGGAGCAGAGGCTCAGGCTCACGCACCGAACGAGAAGACATGGAAGGAAGACCTTGTGAAGTGTGCTGCTGTATATGCCGCTCTTCCAAGCATCTACTGCAAATAACCCCCAATATCTCATTCGATAAATGCCGGCATCGGTGGATTTCTTCCCACTGATGCTAGCAAAACTCGACAAAAACAAAAAAAGGAGAATCCCATTATTATGAAAACCTTACAGGATTATATTGACAAGCTGAATGCACTGAATTTCAAGGAGATGTACAACAACGATTTCTTCCTGACTTGGGAGAAGACGGACGATGAGCTGGAGGCCGTTTGGACGGTAGCAGACGCACTGCGTTTCATGCGTGAGAACAACATCTCCACCAAGGTATTTGAGAGTGGCCTTGGCATCTCCCTGTTCCGTGACAACTCCACCCGCACCCGCTTCTCCTTCGCTTCCGCCTGTAACCTTTTAGGTCTGGAAGTACAGGACTTGGATGAGGGCAAATCTCAGGTAGCACACGGCGAGACCGTTCGTGAGACTGCAAACATGATTTCCTTCATGGCAGATGTCATCGGCATCCGTGACGACATGTACATCGGCAAGGGCAACGCTTACATGCATGAGGTATCCGAGGCGGTTCAGGAAGGCCATAAAGATGGCATCTTGGAGCAGAGACCCACTCTGGTAAACCTGCAGTGTGACATCGACCATCCGACCCAGTGTATGGCAGATATGCTGCACATCATCCACGAGTTCGGCGGTCTTGAGAATCTGAAAGGCAAAAAGCTGGCTATGACTTGGGCTTACTCTCCTTCCTACGGCAAGCCTCTCTCCGTTCCACAGGGTGTGATTGGTCTGATGACCCGCATGGGCATGGATGTGGTTTTGGCACATCCAGAGGGCTATGAGGTGATGCCAGAAGTGGAGGAAGTGGCTAAGAAGAATGCCGAGAAATCCGGCGGTTCCTTCACAAAGACCCACAGCATGGCAGAGGCTTTCAAGGATGCAGACATCGTATATCCAAAGAGCTGGGCACCGTTTGCAGCCATGGAGAAGCGCACCAACCTGTACGGAGAAGGCGACTTCGATGGCATCAAGGCTCTGGAGAAGGAACTTTTGGCTCAGAATGCAGAGCACAAGGATTGGGCCTGCACCGAGGAACGGATGAAAACCACAAAGGACGGCAAGGCTCTCTACTTGCACTGTCTGCCTGCAGACATCACAGGCGTGAGCTGTGAGACTGGAGAGGTGGATGCCAGCGTGTTTGACCGCTACCGCACCCCTCTGTACAAAGAGGCAAGCTACAAGCCTTATGTCATTGCGGCTATGATTCTTTTGAGCAAATTTGCTGACCCAGCAGATATCTTAAAGAAGTTAGAAGAAAAAGGCACTCCTAGAATATTCAAATAAAACAAACGGATTTTAAGGCAGACATGCGAGGCTGCATGGGAAGCTTCCATACAGCCTCGTCGATTTTGGAAGGAATTTACAAAGCGGTTGCGGATTTTTCTAAAAGCGATTACAATAGGAACAAACTGTAATTCCTCCCAGCAAATACAGACAGCCCAAAATATACTACATAGAATAGGAGTGATTCTCATGGCATTAAAATACATCAATACGCCGGACGCACCGGCGGCAATCGGCCCGTACTCACAGGCCATCATTCACAACGATACCCTGTTTGCTTCTGGTCAGATTCCCTTAGACCCAAAGACTGGTGAGATTGTCGGCACTACAATCGAGGAGCAAACCGAGCAGGTAATGAAGAACGTGGGAGCCATCTTAAAAGCAGCAGGAGCTGACTTTAACGATGTCGTTAAGACCACTTGTTTTCTCGCTGATATGAAGGACTTTGCAGCCTTCAATCAGGTTTATGCTGCTTATTTCACCGGCAAACCAGCTCGTTCCTGTGTGGCAGTCAAAGACCTGCCAAAGGGAGTGCTTTGCGAGGTGGAGACCATCACAGCTTTAAAGTAAACGGACAGGCTTCGCCGCAGGCGAATCTTATCCGGTTCGGAGGGGTTACAGTTGAAAAAAAAACGTATTGTCATTGCTCTGGGGGGCAATGCACTGGGAAATACACTGCCAGAACAAATGCAGGCAGTCAAAACAACCGCAAAAGCGATCGTAGACTTGATTGAGGAAGGCTGTGAGGTTGTCATAGCTCACGGCAACGGCCCTCAAGTCGGTATGATCAACAACGCCATGGCTGCTTTGAGCCGAGAAGATGCCAAACAGCCAAACACACCGCTCTCTGTCTGTGTGGCCATGAGTCAGGCCTACATCGGCTATGACTTACAAAACGCACTGAGGGAGGAACTCTACAACCGTGATATCTATGACATTCCGGTTGCCACTATGATTACACAGATTCGTGTAAATACCGATGACCCAGCTTTCGAGACTCCATCCAAGCCCATCGGCCACTTCATGTCCGAGGAGCAGGCAAAGGAAGCGGAGGCAAAGTACGGGTACATCATGAAAGAAGATGCCGGCCGTGGTTTTCGCCGTGTCGTCGCATCTCCCAAACCCGCCGAGATCATAGAGATCGGTGCAATTCGCTCTCTCGTAGATTCCGGACAACTCGTCATCGCCTGTGGCGGAGGCGGCATTCCGGTGATTCGTCAGGGCAATCATTTAAAGGGAGCCAGTGCCGTCATTGATAAGGATTTCGCAAGTTGTCTGCTCGCTGAGGAGCTGGACGCAGATTACCTGATTATCTTGACTGCCATCGAAAAAGTGGCTCTCAACTTCGGAACGCCGGAAGTAAAATGGCTGGATGACCTTACCACAGAACAAGCTGAAACGTACATAAAAGAAGGACATTTCGCTCCCGGTTCCATGCTTCCGAAGGTACAGGCGGCTGTCAGATTCGCACAGTCCAAAGCTGGTCGCAATGCACTCATCACTCTGCTTGAAAAAGCAAAGGATGGCATCCAAGGCACTACCGGAACCCGCATTCACCAAGCATAAGCAAACTTAGGAGGATACTCAACCATGAGCAGCAAACCAACTGCATCCGTTTTTGATTTGAACGGAGTACCAAAATTCAGTCAGGCCCTTCCTTTGGCCTTACAACACGTAGTAGCTATGATTGTGGGCTGCGTCACCCCTGCAATTATCATTTCCGGCGTTGCCCAGATTTCGGAGAGCGACAAGATTCTGTTGATTCAGGCTTCTCTCGTTGTCGCTGCCATCGCCACCTTGTTGCAGCTCTTTCCGATTAAGATTGGAAATTTCAAATTAGGTTCTGCCCTTCCGGTTATTATGGGTGTCAGCTTTGCCTACGTTCCTAGTATGCAGGCCATCGCAGAGACCTACGGCATCCCCGGCATCTTGGGTGCCCAGATTGTCGGCGGTGTGGTTGCCATTCTGGTCGGATGTATGATTTTCAAGATTCGTAAGTTCTTCCCGCCATTAATCACCGGTACAGTTGTATTTTCCATCGGTCTGTCCCTGTACCCCACGGCTATCAACTACATGGCAGGAGGTACTTCCAGTCCGACTTACGGTTCTTGGCAAAACTGGCTGGTTGCCATCATCACCCTCGCTGCCGTTACGATTTTAAATCACTGCACCAAGGGCTTCTTGAAACTGGCCTCCATCCTGATTGGTATGGCCATCGGCTATGTGGTATCCATCTTCTTCCACATGGTGGATTTTTCCAGCATCGGCACGGCAGGTCTGGTACAGTTCCCGCAGGTTCTGCACTTTGGCATCGTATTTGAGCCTTCTGCCTGTATCGCTCTCGGCCTTCTGTTTGCCATCAACTCCGTTCAGGCCATCGGTGACTTCACCGCAACCACCACCGGAGCGATGGGCAGAGAGCCAGAAACCAAAGAACTTCAGGGTGCCATTGTCTGCTACGGCATCAGCAATATGTTGGGAGCTCTTTTGGGCTGTCTTCCGACCGCTACCTACAGCCAGAACGTCGGCATCGTGACCACCACCAAGGTAATCAACCGCATGATTCTGGGTCTGGCCGCACTCATCATTCTGGCAGCTGGACTGCTTCCGAAGTTCTCCGCCTTATTGACCACCATTCCACAGTGTGTATTGGGCGGTGCTACGGTATCCGTGTTCGCCTCCATCGCCATGACCGGAATCAAGTTGGTGATGACAGAGGAGATGAACTTCCGCAACACTTCCATCGTGGGGCTTGCGGTTGCTCTCGGTATGGGAATCTCTCAGGCAAGTGCTTCTCTGGCAACCTTCCCATCATGGGTGACTATGATTTTCGGAAAATCTCCGGTTGTCATCGCAACGGTTGTGGCTATTTTCCTGAATCTGACCCTTCCCAAGGCAGCTGCCGCAGAGAAGAAACGGACATGATTCGCCTGTGCATCCTCGTACCCTAAAGGGCATCTATATGCCTTGTAAAACGAGGCATACCAAGGACCGTGCAAGCACACAGTCTGCCCAGTCGCTTGGCAACACTTCAGAGTAAAATGTAAACTTCTCTTACTATATCTTTAAGAGAAAAGCAAGACATGAATTGCAAAAATCCCCTATAATGATGATAGAAAAAGCATACCTATCATCAGAAAGGGGATTTTTATTATGAAAAAAACATGGAAGGGACTGCTGGTTCTATCTCTTTTTGCCGGCATGTCCGCACTAACTGCTTGTAATTCTGGTTCCGCTACCTTGGAGCTTCCCTCCTCTCCCATTCAGATTGAGGACAGCAGCGACCAAGTTATCCGTGTGAAAGCCTCCGAAAAATTGTATGTCGTGCCTGACATGGCTGAGTTGGTCTTTGAGGTGAACTCTCAGGAAAGCACAGCCGAGGCCACGCAGCAAGCCAATGCCACCGCTCTGGAGCAGGTGATTTCCTATCTCACTTCCACAGGACTGGAAGAGACCTCCATCCAGACCTCTAACTACTGGTTAGAGCCTATTTATGACTGGAACAATGGCCGAAGCATCACTGGTTACCAGATGAGTACCAGCATCACCGTATCGGATGTTCCTTTGGACGATGCCGGTGCCCTCATCACCGAGACCGTAAAACATGGAGCCAACAGTGTGAACTCCGTCTCCTACTTCTGCAGCACCTATGACGATGCTTATCAGGAGGCCTTACAGAAGGCCATCGCCTCTGCGAAAAGCAAGGCTGCTGCCATCGCTTCCGCCGGTGAGCGCACACTCGGTGCCATGGTTCAGGTCGAGGAAGCAAACCAGAACGCTTCTGCCCGCTACAGCAAGGCACTGAACTCTTCCATGAGTATGACAGCAGAGACCACTGCGGCTGCCGACATGAGTGTTATGGCCGGACAACTAAGCGTTGAAGCGGAAGTTACGGTTTCCTTTGCACTAGAATAATACTTAGCGTGCAAGCACGCAGTCCATGCAGCCGCTTGAGCACTTTATGTATGAAAGTCTGTCGGGTGCACTCGGCATCCCTGAATTTAGGCTGCCTGTCGGCAGCGGGACTGTCAGAGTAAACCTTCATGCACCCGACCGATGGATGCACCACTTCACCATGAACGTTTGTCGGGTGCACTCGGCATCCCTGAATTTAGGCTGCCTGTCGGCAGCGGGACTGT